>NZ_CP100448.1:625243-937865 GCF_024227715.1 Halomarina litorea
CACGTCGAACGTCGGGGCGAGTACCTCCAGCGAAGCGTCGCCGTCGTACACTTCGCTCGCCGGGCGGGGTTCGAGGTCGGGGTCCCCCGACTCGCCCTCGGGTCGTATCTTGTCTCGGGCCGTGACGACGACCGTCGGCACCCCCTCGTGGGCCGCCGCCAGCGCCGCCCCCCGCGTCCCGACCTTGTTCACCACGCGCCCGTCCGGGAGGACGGTATCCGCGCCGACGAGGACCGCGTCGATGGGTTCGGTGGCGAGGGCGTGCGCGACGGTCGAATCGGTGAGGAGCGTCACGGCCGTCGAGTCGGCGAGCGACTCGGCCACCCCGCGCCCCTCGCCACCGGGACGTGACTCGGCGACGAAGACTCGGTCTGGGGCGAGGCGGTCCAGCGTCTCGGCCACCGTCCCCGACCGCGAGAGCGTCAGGACCCGTTCCGCGCCGGCCAGTTCCTCGACGGCCCGGTCCGCGGCCGCTTCGTCCGCAGCGAGTGCGTCCTCGATGACCTCCTCGGCCCGGTTCCGAACCGCGGACGGGTCGCCGTCGGCGGCGTGCATGGCGCGGTCGATTCGCGTCACGACGACGGTCATGCTCGGTCTGGCCTCACGCAGGTCGCGGGCGAGTTCGGCCAGCGAGTCCCACTCAGCATCCCCCTCGTGTGCGTCTCGCGCCGCCCGGTCACGGAGGACTTCGAGCGCGCGCACCGACAGGTAGGCCGCGCCGTGGTCGCGGTCCTCCCGGACCGTCTCGACGGTGGGCGCGACGGCCTCGTAGGAGCGCCAGAGGTCGGGGACCGTCTCGCGGTCCAGCATCGCCGTCGGCGGGGCCCACTCGAACTCGCTCGTCTCCCGGTTCGTCTCGACGGCCCGCGAGTCGCACTCGAAGAGGAAGGGGTGGACGACCCACGTGCCGTGGTCGTCGTCGTGGGCGGGGAACGGGTCGCCCACGCGGACGAGGCTGACGCGGTCGCCGAGGCCCGTCTCCTGTCGAATCTCGGCGCGGGCGGCGTCGGCGGGTTCGCGGCCCGCGACTCCGTCCTCGCCGTCGCCCGGTTCGACGTGGCCCGCGACGCCGCCCCACCGGCCGGGGTAGGAGCCGACCGCGTCGGAGCGCCGCAGGAGGAGCACGTCGGTCCCGTTCCGCAGGAAGCAGGTGACGACGGGGGTTCCCTCGGGGTCGGTCATGCGCCGTGGTCGCGTCGCGGGGGCAAGAACCCGACGACCGGGTCATCGCTTAAGCCCCAGTGGGGTGAGATGCGGGGTATGCAGCTAGCCATCCTCGCCGACACGCACGTCCCGTCGCGCGCCGACGCCATCCCCGACTGGGTCCGCGAGGCCGTCCGGGCGGCAGACCACGTCGTCCACGCCGGTGACTTCGACTCGCAGGAGACCTACGACCAGATAGCCGACCTCTCGGCGGAACTCACCGCCGTTCGGGGGAACATGGACCCCGAACTGGACCCGGAACTCCCCGAGACGACGACGGTCGAACTCGGCGGCGTCCGGTTCGTCGTCACCCACGGGACCGGCCCCATCGAGGACAACCACGACCGCGTCGTCGGTATCGTCCGCGAGGTGGTGGCGGACACCGACGACGACCTGCCTCTCGTCGGCGTCTCGGGGCACACCCACCACCTCGTCGACGAGACAGTCGAGTCGGAAGACCGGGGCGACTCCGCCCGACAGACGCCCTTCGCGCCGACGGTGCGCCTGCTCAACCCCGGGAGCGCGACGGGTGCGGACCCCGCCGAGTTCCCCTCGATGTACCTCGTCGAGGTGGAAGACGGCGACCTCGAGGTGCACGTCGAGAAGCACGAGTGAGGTAGGCCTCTCCGGTACCGGACCTGTTTATACGGGCGGATTCCGACCTCCCGGTATGGAACTGTTCGCCGTCCCCGACCTGCCCGAGATACGGTCGGGCGACGACCTCGCGTCGCTGGTCGCGGACCGCGTCGACCTGCGGGCGGGCGACGTGGTCTGCGTAGCGAGTACGGTCGTCTCGAAGGCCGAGGGGCGCACCGTCGACCTCGCGGACGTGACGGCGGGCGAGCGCGCACGCTCGGTCGCCGCCCGCCTCGAACGCATCACCGGCGAGGAGAAGGACCCCCGGTTCGCGCAGGTCGTCATCGAGGAGTCGAGCGACCTCGTGATGGAGGCCCCGTTCCTCCTCACGGAGACGCGCTTCGGGCACATCACCGTCAACGCGGGCATCGACCGCTCGAACGTCCCCGGCGCGGACCTCCTCTTGCTCCCGGCGGACCCGACGGCGAGTGCTGCGCGACTCCACGAGGAGTGGGGCGTCCCCGCCGTCGTGACCGACACCTGCGGGCGGCCCTTCCGGCACGGACAGCGCGGGGTCGCCATCGGGTGGGCCGGGATGCCCGCCTCGCGAGACTGGCGCGGCGAGACCGACCGCGACGGCCGGGAACTCGACGTCACCGTCGAGTCGGTGGTGGACGAACTCGCCGCCGCCGCGAACCTCCTCTCGGGCGAGGGCGACGGCGGCACGCCCGTCGTCGTCGTCCGCGGCTTCGAGTTCGGCGACCACGCCGGCAGCGACGAACTGTTCAGGAGCTACGAGGACGACCTCGTCCGGCAGGCCCTCCAGGAGTGGGAGTTCGACGGATGAGAGGTATCGAACTCACCCCCGAGCACCCGACGGAGCGAATCGCGGGCCTCGCGGTCCGCGCCGAGGACGCGGGCTTCGACACCGTGTTCGCGACGTGTCACTACAACAACCGCGACCCGTTCGTCGCGCTGACGCGAATCGCCGACGCCACCGAGTCGGTCAGGCTGGGACCGGGCGTCGCGAACCCCTACGAGACCCACCCCGTCCGCCTCGCCTCGCAGGTGGCGACCCTCGACGAGGCCAGCGGCGGGCGGGCGGTGTTCGGCGTCGGCCCCGGCGACCCCTCGACGCTCCGCAACCTCGGCATCGACCGCGAGCGGGGGCTGAGCGCGACGCTGGAGGCGTTCGAGACCGCACGGGACCTCTGGGCCGGCGAGCGCGTGAGCCACGAAGGGACCTTCGCGGCGACGGACGCGGGCCTGAACTACGACCCCCCGAGCGGCGAGTCGATTCCGGTGTACGTCGGCGGCGAGGGCCCCCACATGTGTCGGATGGCCGCGAAACACGCCGACGGGTTGCTGTTCAACGGGTCGCACCCCGACGACCTCGCGTGGGCGCGCGCGCAGGTCGAGCAGGGGCTCGACGAGCGACCCGCGGGGCGGGGCGACTTCGACCTCGCGGCCTACGCGAGCGTCAGCGTGGCCGAGGACGCCGACGAGGCCCGTGAAGCGGCCCGTCCCCCGGCGGCGTTCATCGCGGCGGGGGCGGCTCCCCCCGTCCTGGACAGACACGGCATCGACCGGGAGCGAGCGAGTGAAATCGGCGACGCCATCAGCGCCGGGGCGTTCTCCGAGGCGTTCGAGCGCGTGACGCCCGCGATGCTGGAGGCGTTCTGTGCGACGGGGACGGTCGAGACGGTGGCCGAACGGGTGGCGGACATCCTCGACCACGCCGACAGCGTGGTGGTGGGGTCGCCGCTCGGTCCCGACCTGGAAGCGGCGGTGGACCTCGCGGCGCGTGCGCTGGACGACGCGGGCGCGGAGTGAGGGTCCGAGATTACCGGCCGCGGAACTCCTGTTCGCGGCGCTCGCGGTGGCCCTTGCCCGGCGTCGGGAGGTTGCCGGCGGGGCGGACGAGCGCACCGAAGACGAGGTAGCCGAAGACGACGCTGGCGACGACGAGGAAGATGGCCCCCGAGAGGAGCATGGCGCTCTGCATGACGCTCCCTCCCGCGATCTCGCCGAAGTTGACGACGAGGTCGACGACGCTCTGGACCAGTTCCACGGGTAGACTCTGCATATCTCACGGTACAGGCGGGCCGGTACTTGTGTGTGTCCGTCCGTCACGGCTATACGTCGCGCGCCGCGAGTGCGGACGATGAGTCCCGACCGCTCGCTCGACGACTTCCTCGGCCCCGGCGAGGACGACGGCACGGACGATGGCGGGGGCGACGAGACGACGGAGGACTCCGACCCGGTCGCGGAATCGGGCGACCCGACCGGAACCGACCCGACCGAGTCCGGCGCGCCGGAGGCCGACGCCCCCGCCGAACTCGTCGTGCGCCCGGCACGGTCCACGATGGACTGGACGCCGGGCGGTGCCCCCTGCGAGGCCTGCGGCGCGTCCGCCGACCGCCGCTGGCGCGACGGCGACCGACTGGTCTGTGCCGACTGCAAGGAGTGGTAGGTCGCGCGCCTCGACACCTGTTCTCACGACCGCACGAACCCAGCAAAGTTACTAATCCGCGGGCCGTGTTCCTCGTGTGAGAGACTGCCACGCTCGATATGCCCGACAGAAGAGATATACGGCTCTCCGGAAGATCCTGTAACGATGAGTGACAATCTCACCGCCGAGGCTGGCGGGGACGTCGACCCCGCCGACGTCGAGGCGGCGGGCGACCTCGCCCGACGGGTCACGGAGAACGTCGAACGCGTCATCGTCGGCCACCACGTGGTCGTCGAGCACCTCGTGACGGCGGTTCTGGCTCGCGGCCACGTGCTCCTCGAGGACGTCCCCGGCGTGGGCAAGACGATGCTCGCTCGTGCGGTCTCCCGCTCCGTGGACTGTTCGTTCAAGCGCGTCCAGTTCACCCCGGACCTCCTCCCCACCGACGTGACGGGCGTCAACGTGTTCAACCAGAAGACCCGCGAGTTCGACTTCCGGCCCGGTCCCATCTTCGCCAACGTGGTCCTCGCCGACGAGATCAACCGCGCGCCCCCCAAGACCCAGTCCGCGCTCCTCGAAGCGATGGAAGAAGAGCAGGTCACCGTCGACGGGACGACCCGTCGGGTCCCCGACCCCTTCACCGTCATCGCGACGCAGAACTCCGTCGAGCGCGACCGGACGTACGAACTGCCCGCCGCGGAACTCGACCGCTTTACGAAGAAGCTCCACCTCGGCTACCCGAGCGAGGCCGACGAGTCGCGGGTGCTCGCCCGCGTCGTCGGCGAACACCCCATCGAGTCGCTCGAACCCGTCACGACGGCGGCCGACCTCGTCGCGGCGCGCCGCACCGTCGCCAACGTCCGCGTCGAGGACGCCGTCCGCGAGTACGTCACCCGACTCGCCCGCTACACCCGCGAACACGCCGAACTCGGCGTGAGTCCCCGCGGGTCTATCGCCCTCCTCCGGGCCGCACAGGCCCGGGCGGCCCTCGACGGCCGCGACTACGTCGTCCCCGACGACGTGCAACGCGAGGCCGTCGTGACGCTCGCGCACCGAATCCGCCCGGCCGCAGGCGGCGACCTCTCGGCCCGCGACCTCGTCCAGCGGGCGCTCGACACCGTCGACGTATGATGCTGACTCCCCGTGGCATCGTCGTCGCCCTCGCGGCCGTCGGCGCGTTCGCCGTCGGGACGATGTTCGGGCAACCGGGTCTCAACGCGGTGGCCGCCCCGGCGCTCATCGGCCTGCTGGTCGGCTTCGTACAGGTCTGGCGCGCCGACCGCCCCACCGTCGAACGTATCGCCCCCACCGCGGGCTTCCCCGGCGACGTCCGGACGATGCGCCTCGACGTGACCGCGAGTGGCCCCGTCACCGTCCGTGACCGCCTCGGCGACGGCCTCCGTCCGACCGCCCACGTCGCCTCCCTCGGCGGGGGCGGCCGCGTCGAGTACGACCTCGAGTTCGCCCGCCGGGGGGTCCACGAAGTCGGTCCCACGACCGTTACCCTCCGCGACGCGCTCGGCCTCTTCACGCACGACTACGTCTACCGGAACACCGACGACGTCCTCGTCTACCCCTCGGTCCAGCCGGTCACCGCGGGCGGCGTGTTCGCCGGCCTCGTCGAGCGGGCGGGGTCGCCCGAACGCACGGCGTTCGACAGCCTCCGCGAGTACGTCCCCGGCGACGCCCTGCGCGACATCCACTGGAAGTCGAGCGCGAAGCGCGACGACATCGTCGTCGTCGAGTTCGCCGCGGAGGACGAGGGGGCGGTGAGCGTCGTCGCGGAGGCGACGCCCGGTCCCGACGGGACCAACGCCGACGCGATGGCGACGGCCGCCGCGAGCGTCGTCGCCCACCTGCTGGACGCCGGCGTGGAGGTGTCGCTCGTCGCTCCCGGCGGGCGACTCGACCCCGGCATCGGCGAGCGCCAGCGGCGGGCCGCCTTCGAACTGCTCGCGCGCACGCCCCCCGGTCGCGTCGACAGCGAGACGCTAGAGGGGGCGGACGTGCGTATCGTCGCCGACGGCGAGACGACCGTCTCCGTCGGCGGCCAGCGCGTCCCGTTCGACCACGTCGCCGACGGGAGCGTCCGTCTCGGTCGGGAGGTGCCCGCATGAGGCGGCGACTCCGCGAGGGGGCGGCGGCGCTCGGCCCGCGGGCAGTCACCGCGGGCGCGCTGGCCGCGCTCACGGCGACGTACCTCGCGGTGCTGTACCGCGTCGTGGACGTGGCCGGCGACCCGGCGCTGTTCGCGGGCGTCGTCGTCGGCGCGCTGGTGGGTGGCCTCGTCCTCGGCCGCGTCCTCCCCGACGCCCTCTCCCTGCCGCTGACGCTCGCCGTCGCCGCGGGGGGGATGGTGCTCTACCTCCCGACGGTCCCGAACGGCTGGGAACTGCTCGGCCAGTTCGACCTGCTGTGGGGGGACGTCGTCGCCCTGCTGACGGGGCTGAGCATCCTCCGGATCATCAACGCGGGGGTGTGGGCGACGGCGTTCGCCCCGGTCCCCGTCTTCCTCTCGTGGTTCCTCGCGGCCCGCCGACGCTACTCGCTGGCGGCGGCCGTGGGGCTGACGGCGCTCGTCTTCTTCGTCCTGACGGGCGACGTCAGCCCGCAGACGGCGCTGTTCGGCGTCATCGCCGCGGCCGCCGCTGTCGGCGTCGGCGACGTGGACCGGCGCGACGGGCGACTCGTCGACGCCGAT
Organism: Halomarina litorea; assembly: GCF_024227715.1. Lineage (NCBI taxonomy): Archaea > Methanobacteriati > Methanobacteriota > Halobacteria > Halobacteriales > Natronomonadaceae > Halomarina > Halomarina litorea. The sequence continues at coordinate 632,176 of NZ_CP100448.1, forward strand.
GGGGTGGCCGTCGTCGTCGCCGCGATGGTCGTCCTGACGGCGTCGGTGACGCTCGTGCCGACCGGCGCGGGCGAACCGCTGTTGAACACCGGCGGGACCGCGAACGCCGAGACCATCGAGGCGAGTCTGACGGGAACCGACGGCGAACTCGCCATCCAGGGGTCCATCAGCCTCAGCCCCGAGGTGCGCTTCCGTATCGAGAGCGACGAGGGCCGCTACTGGAAGGTCGGGTCCTACGACCGCTACAGCGGCGACGGCTGGGTCCGGACCGCGTCCACCGGGTCGTTCGAGGGACAGTCCGGGCCGCCCGGCGACAGCCGCCCGGTCGAACAGCGCGTCACCGTCGAGAGTCGGACGACGGTGATGCCCGCGGCGTGGAAACCCGTCGGCGTCGACGGCTACTCGACGCGTGTGACCGGGTTCGGGAGCGTCCTGCCGGCGAGTCCGATGGCCGAGGGCGACGAGTACGAGGTGCTGAGTCGGGTGTCGAACGCCCGGCCCGCCCAGTTGCGCGAGGCCGGGGACGACTACTCGGCCATCGACGTCGAGCGCTACACCCAGTTGCCCTCCAGCACGCCCGACCAGTTGGGCGAGTACACGGGCCAGTTGACCGCGAACGCCGACAACGCGTACGACGTGGCGCGCATCGTCGAGGTCCACCTGGAGGAGGAGAAGGAGTACTCCCTCGACGTGAACCGACCCAGCGGAGATATCGCCAGTTCGTTCCTCTTCGAGATGGAGGCCGGTTACTGCACCTACTTCGCGACGACGATGGTGTCGATGCTCCGCTCGCAGGGCATCCCCTCGCGCGTCGCGGTGGGCTACACCCCCGGCCAGCAGGTGGGGGCCAACGAGTGGGTCGTTCGCGGGCTGAACGCCCACATGTGGGTCGAGGTGTACTTCCCCGGCCACGGCTGGCAGCAGTTCGACCCGACGCCCGCCGGCCCCCGACAGGACGCCGAACGGCAGTCGCTCGACGACGCGCGAAGCGCGGGCAACCCCGACGTGGACGTGGCGGGGTCGACGCCGACACCGACGCCCGAACCGACGCCCAACGGGACGGACGCGAACGGGACGGACGCGAACGGGACGGACGCCAACGGCTCGGGCGGCGACGGGACCATCGACCCGACGACGCCACCGACCGGTCCCGAACTCGGTGACGGGGCCGTCGGCGGCGGCGGTGGCGGTGACGGCGACGGGGGGTTCCAGTTGACGATGCCCTCGCGCGAGGAGACGGTCCTCGGATTCGTCGTCTTCCTCGGCGTCGCGGCCGTCGTCAGGCGGTCCGGGGCCGGCCAGCGGGCCTACCGCGAGGTGTGGCTCCGCCGTCAGCCGCGGACCGACGACCCCGCCGCCGACATCAAGGGGGCGTTCGACCGCATGGAGTACCTGCTCTCACGTCACCGCAGGGCACGCGCCCCGGGGGAGACGCCCCGGCGGTACCTCCGGTCGCTCGGGGACCCGGACGCCCGCCGCGTGGGGGAACTGTACGAGCGGGCGACCTACGCGGGGCGGGCGACGCGCGCCGACGCCGACGAGGCGTGTGCGCTCGTCGACGACCTGGTGGACAAGTACGCCCGGTTCTGACCGGCCGCGGGCGACGAGGCCCGCGCGTGCCGGTTTCACCTCCCGACAATGTTTAATAGGCCCATCGAGTAGGCCCACATTGTAATGTCGGAAGTCTGCTCGACGTGTGGATTGCCCCAGGAACTCTGCGTCTGCGAGGACGTCGCCAAAGAGTCCCAGGAGATACACATCCGCATCGACGAGCGCCGATACGGGAAGGAGGTAACGGTCATCGACGGGTTCGACCCGCGTGACGTGGACATGGACTCGCTGTCGTCGGACCTGAAGTCCAAGTTCGCCTGTGGCGGGACCGTCGAGGACGGCTCCATCGAACTACAGGGCAACCACCGCGGCCGCGTGGAGGACTTCCTCCGCGACAAGGGCTTCAACGTCGCCTGACCTCCCGTCGGTCTCCACTTCCTTCCGTCTTTCTCGCCCGACGAGCGACGGCGTCGAGTCCGTCGGCTCTTGTGACTACAGTTCCCGCGTTATCTGCGACCCGTCGTTCTCGACGTTCGCGGTGGAGATGGTCGGGATACACTCGCCTGCGAACGGTCGTGTCTTCGAGAATGGACGAGCGCGTCAGAACGGCGCGTCCGGGCCCTCGCTCCCGCCGTCGGCCTCGGCCTGTTCGCCGCCCGCCCCGCTCTCGAAGCCGTACTCCCAGCCCTGCAGACCCTCGCGGAGGCTCTCGACTCGCGCCTCGCCCGCCCCCTCGTAGGACTTGATGAGGCGGGCGGCCTGGATGGAGGACTCGCCCATCGGGCAGATGGTGACGACGCGGTCCGCGCCGTCGAGTTCTTCGACCCGGCGGGGGAGTTCCGCGAAGGGGATGTTCTCGCTGCTGGGGATGTGACCGCGCTCGAAGGCGGCCCGCGAGCGGATGTCGACCAGTCGGACCGCCTCGCCCTCGTCGATGAGCGCCTTCAGTTCCTCGACGCTGATCTCGTCGTCCATACTCGTACCTGCCGGTCGGGACGGATAAACCCTCCAGCCCGCCTCCCGGCGACACCAATCACAGCAGGCCCGCGTCGCGCGCCACGAGCAGCGGGGTGAGCAACCAGCCGACGACGGGCGACTCGCGGGCGCGTGCGAGGGCGTCCTCGGGGGCGAGGTGCCGGACGGCGATGTCGCCCTCGCCGGCGTCGAGTGACTGCTCGCCCGGCGCGAGGTCGGTGGCGAAGACGACGTGCTTGCGGTTCCGTTCCCACCCGGAGACGTGGTAGCTCCTGAGGACGTCGAGGCGGCCGGCCCGGTAGCCCGTCTCCTCTTCGAGTTCGCGGGCGGCGGCCCGTTCCGGGGACTCCCCCGACTCGCACTTGCCCGAGGGACACTCGAGGAACGTCCCCCGGAGGCGCGGGCGGTACTGTTCGACGAGGGCGAGGTCGCCCTCGTCGGTCAGCGCCACCACGCAGACGTCGTCGGTCTGGTCCAGCCAGTAGTACTCGCCGGCCGTCCCGTCGGGGCGGCGGACCGTCTCGCGACACACCCGGAAGTAGGGGTTCTCGTACTCGACGCGGGTGTCGACGACCGGCCACTCGTCCATGTGGGAGCCACCGGGGCGGGACGGATAACCCTATAGCAGGTCCGCGTCCCGCGCGACGAGCAGCGGGGTGAGGAGCCACCCCACCGCGCCCGCCTCGCGAGCGCGGTCGAACGCCTCGGCGACGGGCAGTCGGTGGACCACGAGGCCCGCCTCCCCCGGGTCGAGTGACTGCTCGCCCGGCGCGAGGTCGGTGGCGAAGACGACGTGGCGGGTGTAGCGGTCCCACCCCGAGGGGCGGTAGCTGGCGAGGCGGCGAGTCTCGTGGGTTCGATAGCCGGTCTCCTCTTCGAGTTCCCGGACGGCGGCCGCCTCGGGCGACTCGCCGGGGTCGATGGCCCCGCTCGGACACTCGAGGGTCCGCGCGCGCTGGCGGGGCCGGTACTGTTCGACGAGGACCACCTCCCCGTCCCCGTGGGCCACGACCGCGACGGCGTCGGGCGGGTCGACCCAGAAGTAATCCGCCCGCTCGCCGTCCGGTCGCTCGACGCGGTCGTAGCCGACGGTGAAGAAGGGGTTCTCGTACTCGGTGACGGACTCGTGGTGGGGCCACTCCATGCCGCGGGGGCGGGCGGGCCATAGCTCTCCCGCCCGCTCAGGAGAGCAGGCCCTCGCGCTCGGCGAAGAGGACGCCCTCGATGGTGGCGTCGTTGGCCGGGTCCTCGCGGGCGCGGTCGAAGGCGTCCTCGACGGGCACGCGCGTCACCTCGATGAACTCGTTGGAGTCGAGTTCCCGGTCGGTCCCCGCGAGGTCGGTTGCGAAGACGAGACCCCGACGGTGGCGGAGGACGCCCGTCGACACCCAGAAGTCCGAGAGGAAGACGGTCGTCTCCGGGTGGCGGCCCGTCTCCTCGGCGAGTTCGCGGGCGGCCGCCGACTCGTAGGCCTCGGGTGCGACGTCGCTCCCGGCGGCCAGTTCGCCGTCCGGCGAGTCGACGTCTTCGACGATGCCCGCGGGCAGTTCGAGACAGTACTCGCGGATGGCCGGGCGGTACTGCTGGACCATCACGAGGTGGTCGCCCTCGCGGGCGACGACGACGACGGCGGGCGGGAGTTCCGCCCAGTAGTACTTCTTCTCCGTGCCGTCGGGCTGTCTGAGCAGGTCGTACCCGCCCGTGTACCACCCCGTCTCGTACTCCGCGACGCTCTCGACGCGCTCCCAGTCCTCAGGAACCATTGGGTGTCTCACCCCCACGGACGAGTTCGAGTCGGTAGACGGTGTCGCTCTTCCGGACGAACGCCGTCGATCCGTTCACCGCCCCGGCGTCTCGGTTGTCAGCGTCTCGGTCGCGCTGTTCGAGGGCGTCCAGTTCGTCGAACGGTGAGTGGGTGAACGACTCCTTGATGCCGACCGGCCCGTCGTAGTACGCCTCCGAGCGCCCCGTCTCGATGGCCCGCGTCGTGTACGGGAAGCGCCGCTCCGAGAAGTTCCCCACGTCGACGGCGGTCCGGTCGCCGTCGTCCACCTCGGTGGCGACGAGGTAGTACGGGTCGCCACTGGCGAGGAGGCTCGGGAGCGCCCCGAGCGCCAGCAGGAGGACGACGACGGCGAGCAGGCCGAGCAGGAAATTCTGCGTGACGGCGCGCATCTACCCCTCCAGCGCGGGCCGATAGAACCGCCCGAAGGCGATGCGGCGCAGGGTGGCGACGGCGGCGTCCTCCTGCTTCTGGAACGTCGCGGCGACGACGCTCGAATCGTGGTCGACGGCGTGCCAGACGACGTGCTCGACGTTGTCGCTCCCCTCGACGTGGCGTTCGTACTCCGGATGCGAGTCGCACCACGACTCGAACTCCTCGTCGGTGCCGACGTGGACCCGGAGGAGGGAGGCGAACAGGGCGTCGCGTGCCGTCTCGACGACGTCGCCCGTGACGCGGTCGGCGTACTCCTCGCGGTCGAAGTCCATCCGCTTCGTGACCTCGCGGACGACGGTCTGGGCGGCGGGGCCCATCGCGTCGTACTTCTCGCGGGCCGCCTCGGTCGTCTCGGGGGCCAAGAACCCCTCCGTGTGCATACCCGGGGGTACGCGGGGGCGGTAGTTAGTAGTCGTGAAAGCGGGTCGTGGGGGCGGGGGACCTACTCCTCGTCGCGCTCGGCGTCGTCCGTGGTCGCGTCCGTCGCTTCGCTCTCCTCGCCTTCCTCCTCGTCTGCGAGCATCCGCTCGGTCAGTTCGCGGGCCTCCTCCACGATGGCCTCCGTCTCCTCGTCCATCGGGGCCGGCGGGGGGGTCGGGGTACCGTGGCCGTGTGTGGGGCTGTGGTCGTGGGCGTGGCCGGCGTCCTCGAACAGTCGCCCGGAGCGCTCGTCGTCGTGCTGGTGTTCCCCGGCCTCGTTCACCGTATCCTCGAACACCTGCGGGAACTCCTCCTCCTCGGCGTACTCGACGACGGCCTCGGCGAGTTCGGCCTCGCCCCGTTCGCCCCATCCCGGAACGTGGTCGTCCAGCCACGCCTCGTGGTCGTCGTTCCTGATGAGCGCCGTGAACGCGAGGTGGTTCGCGAGGTGCGTCGCGTCCGCCTGCGGCGTCCCACAGACCGGACAGGCGTATCCCATACACCCCGAGAGCGCCGCCAGCGGGAAAGCGGTGGCGCTGTCGGCACGAGTTTGTGATGAACAACCGTGCTCATCTCTCCCCCGCAACTGTGTTAATATAGCATATATAGATTAATATTATATGTATCGTCGGAATAGCGGTGCACATGACACCGATGCGGGTCGCGAGGGCGGTCGGCGAGGGCGCGAATCGCAACCGACGGACCACCGACGGACCTGCGGGGTGGCGCTGAGATGGCCACCGCACCAGAGACGGCCGAGCGTCCCGAGGAACCGGACGCGGAACCCGAGTCGGCCGTCGCGACGGCCCGCCGCCAGCTGGAGCGGGCCGCCGCGCACCTCGACATCGACGGCAACGTCGTCGAGCGCCTCAAACACCCCCGGCGCGTCTCACGCGTCTCGCTGCCCCTCGAACGCGACGACGGGAGCGTGACGGTGTACACGGGCTACCGCGCACAGCACGACAGCGTCCGCGGCCCCTACAAGGGCGGCCTCCGGTACCACCCCGAGGTCAGCGAGGACGAGTGCGTCGGCCTCGCGATGTGGATGACCTGGAAGTGCGCCGTGATGGACCTCCCCTTCGGCGGCGCGAAGGGCGGCGTCGTCGTCGACCCGAAGGACCTCTCGTCGGGCGAGAAGGAACGGCTGACCCGTCGGTTCGCACAGGAACTGCGCGCCGACGTCGGCCCCATGACCGACATCCCCGCCCCCGACATGGGCACCGACCCCGAGACGATGGGCTGGTTTATGGACGCCTACTCCATGCAGGAGGGCGAGACCACCCCCGGCGTCGTCACCGGCAAGCCGCCGGTCATCGGTGGCTCGTACGGCCGCGAGGAGGCCCCCGGTCGCTCCGTGGCCATCATCACCCGCGAGGCCGTCGACTACTACGACTGGGACCTCACCGACACCACCGTCGCCGTACAGGGCTTCGGGAGCGTCGGCGCGAACGCCGCCCGCCTCCTCGACGAGTGGGGTGCCACCGTCGTCGCCGTGAGCGACGTCGACGGGGCCATCTACGACCCCGACGGCCTCGACACGAACGACGTGATGGGCCACGACGAGCGCCCCGGCATGGTGTCGGGCTACGACGCCCCCGAGACGCTCTCGAACGAGGCGCTCCTCGAACTCGACGTGGACGTCCTCATCCCCGCCGCCATCGGCAACGTCGTCACCGAATCGAACGTCGCCGACGTCCGGGCGGACATGGTCGTGGAGGGCGCCAACGGGCCGACGACGTTCGCCGCCGACGAGATTCTCGAGTCCCGCGGCGTCCCCGTCATCCCGGACATCCTCGCGAACGCGGGCGGCGTCACCGTGAGCTACTTCGAGTGGCTCCAGGACATCAACCGCCGGTCGTGGTCGCTCGAACGCGTCAACCAGGAACTCGAGACGGAGATGCTCGCCGCGTGGGACGACGTCCGCTCCACGTTCGACCGCAGCGATGACCTCTCGTGGCGCGACGCCGCCTACGTCGTCGGCCTCCAGCGAGTCGTCGACGCCCACACCGCCCGCGGCCTCTGGCCGTAGGCGGGCGACGGAGGGTGTGGTTCGTACAGGGCTAGCCGAGCGTCATCCGTCGTCGGTCGGGGACCGACGGGAGTATGTCGTACGGTTGCGGGGGTCCGGATCGCACCCCAGTTCGTGGTTCGGTACCACAATTCGTTACGAATTTATTACAAATGATACGCTCTGTCGTGGTATGGAGTCCGACGAGGACGCGCTCGGGACGGCGATGCTCGACTTCCAGCGCGGCGGCCTGCGCGGCGAGGCCGTCCACCGCGACGGGGGCGAGGTGTGGCCGGCGTACATCGAGGAGAACTACTTCGGCTCCCCGAGGGACTGGCACCCCGACAGCCGGGTCCTGTACGACTCGCTCGACGGTCCCGTCCTCGACGTGGGCTGTGGCGCGGGGCAACACGCCCTGACCTTCCAGCACCGGGGCACGGAGGTGACGGCCTTCGACGTCTCGCCGAACGCCGTCCGGGCGGCCCGCGAACGCGGCGTCGAGGACGCCCGCGTGGCCGACATGTTCGACCTGCCCGGGGAGTTCCCGCGGGAGGCGTTCCGGACCGCCCTCCTCAACGGGACGCAACTCGGCCTCGGCGGGTCGCTCGCGGGCGTCTCGGAACTGCTCGCGGACCTCGCGCGGGTCACGGACGAGTCCGGGGTCGCCGTCGCCGACAGCTACGACCCGGCGCGCATCGACGCCCCCGACGAGTTCGGCGGCCACCGGCCCGACCCCCGCGAGGGCGTCTGCCGACGGGCGTTCCACGTCGAGTACGACCGCGCGGGTGAGCGACTGGTCGGGCCGTCGCTCTCGTTCGTCCTGTTCTCGCCGGCCCGCCTCCGGGACGCCTGCGTGGGGACGCCCTGGTCGGTGCGGGAGGTGCGGCGGAGGGACCCGGAGGCGCCGTACTACAAGGCGGTACTGGCGAAGCGGACCTGACTCACTCGCGCGTGCGGACCAGCACCAGCGCGTTCGTCCCGTCGGCGTAGTACCGGGGGACGGTCCGCCGGTGTTCGAACCCGTGTCGCCGGTAGAGCGCGAGCGCGGGGTCGTTGTCCTCGCGCACCTCGAGTTTCGTCGCGTGGGCGCCCTGCGCTTCGACCGTCGCCAGCGCGTGGTTCAGGAGGAGGGTCCCGACGCCCCGCCCCTGGAACTCGGGGTCGACCGCGAGGTCCTTCACGTGGCCGATGTCCCGCCCGAAGTTGGGCGTGAGGTCCGCGACGACGTAGCCCGCGACGGCGCGTTCGCCCCGTCGCCAGTCGCGCGACCCGTCGCTGTCGCCGTCGGCCGCGCACTCGGCGACCATGAACCCCGGTTCGTCGAGGAAGCGCTCGAACGCCTCGAAGGGCCACGGCTGGGGGAACACCCGGCGCTCGATGCGAAACACCTCCAGCAGGTCGCCGCGCTCCGCCTGCCGGACCGTAGGGGTGGCGTCCGCGTCGCGGGGCGTGGTCGTCACGACACCCCGTAGAACGTCGACCGGCATGAGTGGTCGGGGTGAGCGCGGTCGCTCGGTGAGGCGAAAAAATCGGAGAAATCGGGAGCGGTCTCAGTCGTCGGCGGGTGCCGCGCCGCCCTCCTCGTCGTACTGCTGGCGGGTCAGCGACAGCTTGCCGCCGGCGGCGAGGATGCGGCGCTCGCGCTCGGAGGCCTCCAGCCGGCCGGTGGCCTCCCAGTCGTCGTTGACGCGGAAGGTGAACTCCTCCTGGCCGGACTCGACGGCCTCGCTCACGTCGTCGACGATCTCGATGTCGTCGCCCTGCTCGAAGCGCTCGTAGGTCTCCTCGTCGATGACGAGGGGGAGCAGGCCGAAGTTGAAGAGGTTCGCCTTGTGGATGCGGGCGAAGCTCTGGGCGAAGACGCCCTGAATGCCGAGGTACATCGGACACAGGGCGGCGTGCTCACGCGAGGAGCCCTGCCCGTAGTTCTCGCCGGCGACGAGGAAGCCGCCGTCGCTCTCCAGTGCGCGCTCCGCGAACGTGTCGTCGACGCGCGAGAGCGTGAACTCGCTCAGTTTGGGGATGTTCGACCGGTACATCAGGATGTCCTGCGTGGCAGGGATGATGTGGTCGGTCGTGATGTTGTCCTCCATCTTGAGGAGGGCCGGCCCCTCGAGGTCGGACTCGAGGGAGTCCTTCAGCGGCACGTCGCCGATGTTGGGGCCCTTGACGAGGTCGTCGTCGACGGCCTCGTCGGGCGCGATGAGGTCCGCCTTCGAGCCGTCGTACTGCTCTGGCAGTTCGAGGCCGGGCGCCTCGAGGTCGCCGAGTTCGTCGGCGAGGTCGCGCGGGTCGACGATCTCGCCCTTGAGGGCGGCCGCGGTCGCGACTTCCGGCGAGCAGAGGTAGACGTTGTCGTCCTCGATGCCGGAGCGACCCTCGAAGTTGCGGTTGAACGTCCGCAGCGAGACGGAGTCGGAGGCGGGAACGTGGCCGATGCCGATGCAGGCACCGCACGTCGCCTCGGAGAAGTTGACGCCGGCCGCCATCATCTCCGCCGTCCAGCCCTCGCGGGCGAGCAGTTCGCTGGCCTGCTTGGAGCCGGGCGCGACGATCATCTCCGTCTTCTTGTTGATCTCGCGGCCCTCGAGCATCTTCGCGCCGGGGAGGATGTCCTCGTAGCCGCCGTTCGTACAGGAGCCGATGATGACCTGGTCGACGGACTGGCCGGCGACCTCGCGGACGGGCACCACGTTGTCGGGCATCGACGGCTTGGCGATGAGCGGTTCGAGGTCCGCGAGGTCGATGGTGATCTCGTCGGCGTACTCGGCGTCGTCGTCGGGCGAGAGTTCGACGTACTCGTCCTCACGGCCCTGCTTCGCGAGGTACTCCTTCGTCTTCTCGTCGGTGCCGAACAGCGAGGAGGTCGCGCCGAGTTCCGTCCCCATGTTCGTGATGGTCGTCCGCTCGGGCACGGAGAGGCTCTCCGCGCCGGGGCCGGTGTACTCGAAGATCTTGCCGACGCCGCCCTTCACGGAGAGACGACGGAGCATCTCGAGGATGACGTCCTTCGCGGTGGCCCACTCGGGCAGTTCGCCCTCGAGTCGCACGTTGACGACCTCGGGCATCTCGATGTAGTAGGGGCCGCCGCCCATCGCGACGGCGACGTCCAGCCCACCGGACCCGATGGCGAGCTGGCCGAGGCCGCCGGGCGTCGGCGTGTGGGAGTCCGAACCGAGGAGCGTCTTGCCGGGCGCGGCGAAGTTCTCCTTGTGGACGTTGTGGCAGATACCGTTGCCGGGGCGAGAGAAGTGCGCCCCGAACGTGCCGGCCGCAGAGCGGAGGAAGCGGTGGTCGTCCGTGTTCTTGAAGTCGAACTGGTAGGTCTGGTGGTCACAGTACTGCGCGGCGAGTTCCGTCTGGACCTCGTCGAGGCCGAGGGCCTCGAACTGGAGCCAGACCAGCGTGCCGGTCGTGTCCTGGGTGAGCACCTGGTCGATCTCGATGCCGATCTCCTCTCCCGTCTCGAGTTCTCCCTCGACGAGGTGGTCGGCGAGAATCTTCTCGGTGAGCGTCTGTCCCATATCGTGCGAACCTCGACTGCCCACGGATATAAATCACCCGTGTTCGGCCACGTTTGCGCTAGGATGGCCTAAAACCCCTGAATTCGGCAGTTCTGACCCTGAACAATCGTCGAATCCCCACGAACGATAACGAAGGTTCCGTCCCCGGAAAACCGCCAGACGGTGCCGCGGGCGCGTTCGGAAAGCGTCATGTGGTCGCTCCCGTCATCCTGCCCATGTTCAGAAGCGGCGCGTTCGTCGCAGAGCAGTGTTCGCCGGTGTCCGAAGACCAGGTCCAGCCCAACGGTCTCGACCTGACGCTCGACACCGTCTTCGAGCAGGTCACACCCGGTCGAATCGGCCGCGAAGGGAAAGACATCGGTGAGCGCCGCGAACTCGCTGCCGAGGACGACACCTTCACGCTCCCGTCGGGCGGGTACGTCCTCCGGTACGCCGAGACGGTCGGCATCCCCGCCGAGCACGTCGGGTTCATCTACCCCCGGTCGTCGCTCATGCGCAACTCCTGTATGCTCAACACGGCCGTCTGGGACGCGGGCTACCGGGGGCGGGGGGAGGGCCTCCTGCAGGTCCACCACCCGGTCGAACTGGAGGCAGGCGCGCGCGTCGCCCAGTTGGTCCTCGCGCGTGCGGACCACGAGGGGACCTACGAGGGGTCCTATCAGGGCGAGAACGTCGAGGAGTAGGTCCGCGGGCAGTCAGTAGGCGGTACTCGATGCGTTCGCCGACGAGTCGGCGCCCGCCTCGACGGTGTGTGTCGCGAGGACGACGGTGCCCCCGCAGCTGTTCTCCGCGACGGCCTCCACGACGGTGCCGGGTTCGAGCCCCTTCGTCCGGGCGACGTCGTCCGAGAAGTACGCCGCCCGCTGGATGTAGTTCTCGTAGCCCACACCCTCGTAGGTGAGGCGGACGACGGTGTCCTGGCCGACGGACGCGGCCTCGAAGGTCACGTTGTACGTGCCGTCGCCGGCGGGCGTCTGCCCGATGGTGCCCTCGGCGCTCGGTGCGGAGCAGTTCGTCGGCGTCTCGTAGCCGGGACCGCTGTCGTCGACGTACTGGAGCCAGCCGGGTTCCTCCACGACGACTTCGCCGACCGCCGAAATCTCGTGGCGCACCCCGAGTTCGTAGGCCGTCCCGTTCGCGGTGTCGACGAACTCGATGTGCCAGTCGGTGAGGCGGACGATCCCCTCGCCGTCCACGAGGAGCGTCGCGGTGAAGTTCTCGACGCGCGTGTCCTCGCCCTCGATGGTGCCGTTGCCGAGCAGGTTCTCGCCGCTCAACTGCTCGACGCCGCTGGTCTCGTAGCGCGTGACCGTGACGCCGTCGACCGTCTCGGTCCCGACGGCCTCGTAGCTGACATTCTCGCCGACGACGAGGGCGTCGGTCCCGATGGCCTCCGTGACGTTGACGGGGTCGAGGCCGAACAGGCTGTCGTCGTCGGGGTCGCTCACGCTGTACGACGCGTCCTCGGGCGAGGCGTCCTCGGAGAGCATCTGCTGCCGGTAGGTCGTCCCGTTGGCGGCCGTGTAGGTCACCGTCGTCCCGAAGAACGAGGAGCGCTCTATCGACCGGTTGGACTCGAAGTCGACCGAGAACTCGCTGGTGAGCGAGAACGTGCTGAACGGGTTCGTGGAGTCGTTCGAGGCGATGGTTATCGACCGGGTCGCGTTGAACGACCCCGCCTCACGGAGCCCCTCGGTGTGGCGCGCGCGGACGGCGTCGGGTGCGAGCGACGACAGGTCGGTCTCGGCGGGGGTAGCCGTCGCGGTCGAGTCGTTCGTCGCGGTCGCGTCCGTCGCGTTCGTATCCGTCGTTCGGTCGACTGCGGGCGTCTCCCCGGGGGTGGACGCGTCGCCCAGCAGACCGGAACAGCCGGCGGTCGTCACGAGGACCGCGAGCAAGACGACCGACAAGATGCGAGTGTGTGCCATATCCGATAGAAATTATCTATTCAGAGACTATCATTCTTGCTGTTATCACGCCAAACCATTTGACGGTCGCCCGCGTCTCCCGGTCATGACACGAACCGCGGTCATCGCCGGCGTCGGCCCGGGACTCGGGGAGTCGCTCGCCCGTCGCTTCGTCGAGGAGGGGTGTCGGGTGGGGTTGTTCGCCCGGTCGGCGGACTACCTGGAGGACCTCGCGGACGACCTCGGCGCGGACGCCCTCGCCGTCCCGACGGACCTCACCGACCCCGCCGAGGTCCGACGCGGGTTCGAGGCGGTCCGCGACGCCTTCGGCCCCGTCGACGTCCTCGTCAACCACGCGAGCGGTGCCCCGTGGAAGGGGACGATGGAGGTGTCCCCGGAGGCCTTCGAGGACGCCCTGCGGGTCGGGCCGATGGGTGCGCTCTACTGCTCGCAGGAGGCGGTCAGGGACATGCTGGACAACTACGCCGAGGAAACCTCGGCGAGCGACCAGAACGCGGGGCGTTCTGGTAGCGAGGGTGGGACGGTCGTCTTCACGGGCGCGACCACCTCCGTCCGGGGCCGTGGCGGTGCCGTCGCCTTCTCGGCGGCGAAGTTCGCCTGTCGGGGGATGGCCGAGTCGATGGCCCGCGAACTCGGCCCCGAGGGAATCCACGTCGCGCACGTCGTCATCGACGGCCAGATTCTCACCCCGAGTGCGCGCGAGTCGATGGGCGACCGCGAGGCGGACGCCTACCTCGACCCGGACGAGGTGGCAAGGCAGTACTGGAACCTCGTCGAACAGGACCGGACGGCGTGGACGCTGGAACTCGACCTCCGGCCGTCCGTCGAGGAGTTCTGACCCCTACAGCGACACCAGTTCGCCGCTCTTGTACACCGCCTCGACGTCCCTGAGCGCCCCGATGTCCGCCAGCGGGTCCGACTCAAGGGCGACGAGGTCGGCGAACCGTCCCTCCTCTACGATGCCGACGTCGTCGCCGGGGACGGTCCGGGCCGCGACGCCCGTTCCCGCCCGTATCGCGTCCATCTCGTCCACCCCCACCTCGGAGACGAGCAGTTCCGCCTCCAGCGCGTTCTCGCCGTGCGGGACGAGGGCTGGGCCGATGAAGTCCGTCCCGAGGGCGATAGGGACGCCCGCGTCGTAGGCCCGTTCGACCGACTCGAAGTGCGCCGCCTGCGCCTCGCGGGCCTTCCGCAGGCCCCACTCAGGCATGTCGTACTCGTCGCCGTACTCCACGATGCGATGCATGATGGCGAGCGTCGGGACGAAGGTGGCGTCCGTCTCCAGAAAGAGGGCGATGGCCTCGTCGTCCACGTAGAAGCCGTGTTCGATGGTGTCGACGCCGTTCTCCAGTGCGCTCTTGATGCCCGGAGCGCCCTGCGCGTGCGAGGCGACGGGGATGCCCACGCGGTGGGCCTCCTCGGTGAACGCCCGAATCTCGCGGTCCGTAAACTGGCTCTGGTCGGGGGCGTCCTTCTCCGAGAGGACGCCGCCGGTGGTCATTATCTTCAGACAGTCGACGCCCTGCCGGATGCGTCGCCGGGCCTCCTTGCGGCACTCGTCCTCGCCGTCGGCCAGCGTCGAGAGGAAGGTGCCGTTCTCCACCCACTCCAGCGGGAGGAAATGGGAGTCGCCGTGGCCCGCCGTCTGGGAGATGCTCCGCCCCGAGGTGTAGACCCGGGGGCCGGGCACCTCGCCCTCCTCGACGCCGCGCTTGAGCGCCAGTCCTGCCGTACTTCCCACGTCGCGGACGCTCGTGAAGCCCGCCGCGAGCAGTTTCCGGAGGTCGGCGGTGGCCCGCACTGCGAGCGTCGACTCGTCGGCGCGGACCCAGCGCATCGGGTCCATCGTCCGGATGCCCGAGAGGTGGACGTGGGCGTCGACGAGGCCCGGGATCACTACATCGTGTTCGTAGTGTTCGTCGTGGGCGTCGGTCGAATTGGGGTCGCCCACCTCGGCGATTCGCCCGTCCTCGTCGACGACGAGGCGGACGTCGTGGCGCGGTTCGTCGCTGGTCCCGTCGATGAGCGTGCCGCAGTCGAACGTGGTCACGTCACCCCCTGTGGGTGGTGGGGACATAGCTCTCGCGACCGGTGACCGGCGACCGCTCGGTTCCCGAGGAGGCGGTGACACCAACCGGCACTCGAACCTTTCTCCCCCTCACGCCCCTCGCGTCGAACGCATGACCCACACAGCCGAGGTCGTCTCCGTGGTCCAGTTGACCCCGACGGTCAAGCAGTTCCGCCTGCGCGTGCCGGGCCACGAGTTCGACTTCGACCCGGGCCAGCACACCACCGTCCAGTTCGACTTCGAGGGGCAGGGGCCGGAGGACACCGCCCGCGGGAACGACGACGCCGACCCGACCGGCGAACACGTCGTCCGCCCCTACACGGCGACGAACACGCCCGGGACCGACCAGATAACCCTCGCCATCAAGGCCTACGACGAGGGCCTCGCCTCGGCGTATATGCACCAGCGCCGACCGGGCGACGAGGTCGAACTCGGCGAGTTCGCGGGGAACCTCGCCGTCGAATCGTTCGAGGAGGACGTCGCCTTCGTCTCGACGGGGACGGGCATCACGCCCATGCTGGCGATGCTGAAGGCGTACCTCGAACGCGGCGAGGGCCACGTCCACTTCCTCTACGGCGAGAAGAGCGAGGAGCACGTCATCTACCGCGAGACGCTCGAACAACTGGCGAGCGAACACGAGAACCTCGACCTCACCGTCGTCCTCTCGGAGAGCGACCACACGTGGAACGGGCCGACCGGCCACGTTCAGGAGCACCTGAGCGCCCTGTTCGAGACGTTCGACGACCGCGACTTCTACGTCTGTGGCGTCCCCGAGATGGTCGTCGAGACGGCGAAGGAACTATCGGACCTCGGCGCGCCCGACGACCGGGTCCACACCGAGGGCTGGGAGGACGGGGCCGTCGAAGGGGAGTAGCGCGGCTGTCGAGCGAGAGCGGGCGGAGGAGGACCCCGGCCTCGACTTACGTCTCGGCTTCCTCGACGCCGGCCAGCAGGCCGCCGTAGCCCTCGTTCTCCGGGAACTGCGAGACGACGTCCTGTATCTGCCCCGTGCCGGTCGCCTCGACGGCGACGCTCGCGACCGCCTGCGCGGCGGTCTCGGGGTCGTCCTCAACGTCGCTCGCCTCGGCGGTGTCGGCCACGCGCTGCTTGAACGTCGGGAAGTCGAACTGCTGGCCGTGTTCGACGTCGTCGTTCAGGTAGCGCCCGATCTCCATGGGGAGCTGGGCGGCTACGTCCTCGGCTTCCTCTTCGGTGATGCGCTGACCGAGCGTCGTGAGGACCGCGCGGGTGGCGCTGTCGGCCTCGCCACGGCCGGCGAGGTCGGCGCGCTGCTGGACGGTCCCGATGAACTCGTCGTGGTCCATAGCGTCCGGGAGAACTCGCGTCAGCCACAACAGCGCTCGGCCCGCACGTGCGCGGTGTCGGCGCGCCCCGCCTACCAGGGAGTGACGCCGCCCCGGTAGTTCGCGATGCGGTCGGCCTCGCACTCCGAGAAGACGAGCATGAGCCGGGGGGAGCGACCCTCCGGCTCGACGTACCGACAGCCACAGACGCTCTCCTCGTGGTCGAACTCCTGGGCTTTCACCTGCTCGGTCTCCCACGGGTAGCCGCTGACCATCGGACTGACGACGAGGGAGTCGCCCTCCCCCGCCATGTAGCCGTGGTCGTGGCCCAGCCCGAGGGCGTGTCCGACCTCGTGGAGGAGGACCTGCAGGGCGTAGGTCGCCGTCGTGCGCTCGACGACCGGGTCGGTCTCCTCGACCGGCGGGAGCCGCGACAGCGCCTTCGCCCCGCCGACGGCCGCGACGTGCGGGACGCCGGCCCCCGTCGGGAACTCCTGCATGCTCCGGTCGGTCACGAGGAGGTTCACGTCGTCGCTGGGCGAGGGGGACCCGCGGACGGTCCCTTCGAGGAGCCGTTGGGGCCACTCGCCCCCGACGACGAGTTCGTAGGCGTTCTCCGTCGAGGTGTCGACGCGCCCGCCGAACTCGAGGACCATCGCGTCGTGACTCCCCTCGAACGCCCGTTCGAGGTAGCCCCGGACCCGGTCCCAGAGGCCGTCGTACCGGGCGGCCCCGGGGGTCAGCCAGACCTTGACGTTCAGCTGCGTCTCGGGGCCGCGGAGTCGGCCGCCGCCGAGCCCCAGCGAGCCGAGCGCGCCCACCGAGGCGACGAACGACCGCCGCGTCAGCTCTGCCATCGTCCACTGCGACCGCGGTCGGGTGCCAGCCGACCGCGTCCCGCGTCCGCCGTCCGGTCGTGTTCCAGTTCGTGTGCCATGTGTGCCACCGCCCGTGCCACCGGGCTTGCACTACCGTACCGACGACGTGACTATCCGAATTACAGCTACACTGAGAGCGCGGGCGTCCGCTGTCGGCTATGTGTATTGCGAGCGGCGTCGGGCCGCGGACGGCCCGGTGTCCGCTCAGGAAGTCTCTGCTGCGGCCTCGACCGGGGCGACCAGGCGCTCGAAGGCCCGCCCGCCACAGCCACACGCGCCGGTTTTGGTCGGGATGATGAACCGCTCACCGTCGACTCGCACGACGTAGAGGTGCGCACAGTCGACACAGCGAGCGAAGACACGTTCCCACATGGGGTACGTATGAGGCCCCGCGAGCGGATATACCCGGTTCGGTATTTCAGGACGGTCGGTTCGGGCCTCGCCGAAGACGCACACGCGAGCACCGAATCGATCGTGCGCGCCCTCCGCCCGGTCGTCCCGGACGGTGCCGGGAAGGGATTTTCCCCCGTGGCGCTCCTCTCTCCGGCGATGGAGTACGCCGCGCTGGTCGACGTCTACCGCCGCCTCGACGCGACGGCGTCGAACAACGAGAAGACGGCCATCCTCGCGGGAACGTTCGCGGACGCCGACGCCGACCACCTTCCCCTGCTGGTGACGCTCGTCCGCGGGAGCGTGTTCGCGGCGTGGGAACCGGACGAACTCGGCGTCTCGTCCAGTCTGGCCACCGACGCCGTCGTGCGCGCGACGGGCGTGGACGCGGACCGGGTCGCCGCGTGGGAGGAGGCGAGCGGCGACCTGGGGAACGCCGCCGCCCGCGCCGCCGAGAACGCCACCCAGCAGACGCTCTTCTCGACCCCGCTTGACGTGCGGTCGGTGGTCGAGACGTTCCGCGAGACGGCGGGCTACGAGGGCGCGGGGAGCCAGGGCCGGCGCGTCGACGCCGTCGCCAACCTGCTGTCGCGTGCCGACCCCGAGGAGGCGCGCTACGTCGTCCGCACCACCCTCGGCCACCTGCGCGTCGGCGTCGGTGAGGGGACGGTCCGCGACGCCATCGCGCTGGCGTTCCTCACCGACCTCGACCCGACGGACCCGGACTCGGTCTCGGACCTGCCCGACGGGGCGGTCGCGTCGGTCGAACGCGCCCACCAGGTGACCAACGACTTCCGCGTCGTCGCGACCACGGCCCGCGACGCGGGCGAGACGGGCCTCGCCGACCTCGACGTCGAACTGTTCCGGCCCGTCGGCGCGATGCTGGCGCGCAAGGCCGACTCGCTCGCCGCGGGTGTCGACGCCGTCGCCCCGGCGGGGAGCGCCCTCCTCGAACACAAGTACGACGGCGCGCGGGTCCAGGTTCACAAGCGAGGCGAGGAGGTGCGGGTGTTCACCCGCCGCCTTGCCGACGTCACCGCGCAGTTCCCGGATCTCGTGGCGGCGGTCCGCGAGGGCGTCAGCGCCGACGCCTGCATCCTCGACGGGGAGGCGGTCGGCGTCGACCCCGACACCGGCCGGCCCGTCCCCTTCCAGGAGTTCTCCCGGCGCATCAAGCGCGAACACGACGTCCGGGAACTGGTCGAGGCGATACCGGTGGCGCTCTACTGTTTCGACTGCCTCGTCGTCGACGGCGAGTCGCTGCTGGACGCCCCCCTCGACGAGCGACTGGCCCGACTGGACGCGGTCCTCGACCCGGTCCCGGGGGACATCGAGCGGGCGGCCCACGTCCGGCCCGGGGGCGAGGCGGACGCCGAGGCGTTCTACCGCGAGGCGGTCGACGCCGGCCACGAAGGGGTGATGCTCAAGAATCTGGAGGCGACCTACCAGCCCGGGCGGCGAGTCGGGACGATGATGAAGGTGAAACCGACGATGGAGACGCTGGACCTCGTCGTCCCGCGCGCCCAGCGTTCCAGCGGGCGGCGCAGCGACTACCTCGGTCGCCTCTTCCTCGCGTGCTACGACGCCGAGGCCGACGCCTTCCGCGAGGTGGGCCGCCTCTCGACGGGCTACACCGACGAGGAACTCGAAGCCCTCACCGCGCGCCTCGAACCGCTGGTCGAGGGGCGGGAGGGGCCCATCCTCGACGTGCGACCCGAGGTGGTCCTCGAAATCGAGTACGAGGAGATACAGGCCTCCACCGAGTACGACTCCGGGTTCGCGCTGCGCTTCCCCCGGTTCCTGCGAGTGCGCGAGGACCTCGCGCCCACCGACGCGGACACCCTCGACCGAGTCACCGACCGCTACGAGTCACAGTCGGCGTGAGCCGTCCCCGGACGGCACGCCGACGCGCGGACAACGCCCATACCCTTCCGGCCCCTCGGTTCACGGGTGCAGGAGACGGTCCGATACCGCGACGGCATCCAGTTCGACCGCTCGTCCGGCGAGACGGTGGTGGCCGACGCGAACCGGCCGACGGGCGACGTGAACGTGCTCACCCACGCCCACGGCGACCACCTCTTCCGGGAAGCCCCCGACGAGGTGGTCTGTTCGCCCCTGACGGCGGACCTCGCGCGCGCCCGCCGCGAGGACGCCGCGTTCTCGGTCGCGGGCCACCCCGCGATCGACCTCCTCCCCTCGGGGCACGTCGCCGGGTCGACGGCAGCGCTGGTCACCGACGAGGCCACGGGCGAGCGACTGCTCTACACGGGCGACGTCTCCACGCGCGACCGGGACTATCTGACGGGGTTCGACCCCGTCCCCGCCGACGCCCTCGTCGTGGAGACGACCTACGGGAAACCGGAGTACGTCTTCCCCGAGCAGTCGGCGCTCGAGGCCGAAATCGTCGACTGGCTTGACGACACGGACGCCCCGGTGCTCCTGTTCGGCTACTCGCTCGGGCGCGCCCAGAAACTCCAGTCGCTCGTCGGGCGCTCCGACCGGTCTCGCCTGTTCGTCACGCGGGCCGTCGCGCGAATCAACGAGGTGGTCGAGGCCCACCTCGACGTGGACTTCGGCGCGCAACGCTACACGGAGGACGTGGAACTGGGGCCGGGCGACGCCCTCGTCCTCCCCACGCAGACGAACAACCTGCGCTTCGTCGACCACATCGCGCGGAACACGGGGGCGGTGAAGGCGGGCTTCTCGGGGTGGGCCGTCGAGGAGTCGTTCCGGTACCGGGGCGACTACGACGAGACGTTCGTCCTCTCGGACCACTGTGACTTCCGCGAACTGGTCGACCTCGTCCGGGCCGTCGACCCGGAGGTGGTGTACACCCACCACGGGTTCGCCGACGAGTTCGCCACCCACCTGGCGCGCGAGGGGTACACGTCGCGGACGCTCAAACGAAACCAGACCTCGCTCGGCGACTTCTGACTACTCTGCGGGTTCGCAGGCCGTCGCGCCGCAGTCGTCGCAGACGACTTCCGCGGGTGGGTCCGTGGTCGTCCGCTCCGCCCCGCAGGCCGTACACCGAACCCGACGCCCGTCAACCACTCCTTCGTCGCCGGTGGGCGCGCCGTCGCTCAGGATGTCGTCGATGTCGTCTGCGAGCCCCATGATACGTGACACTCTCTCGTACGAGAACTTATCTGTTCCCCTCGGACGCCCTCGTCTTCTCACACCGCTCCGGCTCAGTCGAGGGTGACCCGCGAGAGGTCCGCGTCGAGTGCGTCGACGTGGGCGTTGAACGCGTCGACGAACCCGGCGAAGTCGTCGGCGAGTGCGCGCACGTCGGGGGCCGAGGCGGGGCCGTACTGCGAGAGGAGGTAGACGCCGCCCTCGCCGCCGACCCGGAGGTACGACGCCCGGTCGCGCTCCCACTTCAGTTCCCAGCGGGTCCCGCCCACTCGCGTCGCGTACGTCCCGTACTCGTCGCCCCCGAAGCGGTGGAGTTCGCCGGCCATCGCGTCGGCCGCCTCGCGCATCCGACCCGCGATGCGGTCGCGTTCCGCGACGACGGACTCCGCGGAGGCCACCTCGGGGAACTCGTCGGCCGCGTCGTCGAAGAGTCCATCGAGGGACTCGACGTAGTCGTTGAACGCCTCGACGAACGCGTCGTAGTCGGCCCTCGCCCGGGCGAGGGCCTCCGGGTCCGGCGGGCGGTGCGTCGAGACGACGTACGTCTCCCCCCCGGACTTCCCCTCGAATCGGAGGTACTGGACGGCCCCCGCCTCGTACTTGAGCGTCCACTTGCCCCGGTCGGTGCTGAACGACCGCTGGCCGTAGTCCCCGCCGTCCAGCAAGGCGAGTTCGCGGGCCATCTCCCCGGCGTGTTCGGTCATCCGTGCCACCACCTCGTCGCGTTCCGCGGCGGCGTCCTCGGCCCCCGACACCGGCGTCTCCGTCCCCTCTGTCATCCCTCGAACCGAGGGGTGGCGAGCGGATAACGCCTCTGGACGCGGGGTCGGACGGGTCGCCGGCGAGGGCGAGACTCTTTGCCCTCGACGTGGGAGTACGGGTATGGGAGAGACGAACGGGCCGTCGGCGGACCTGTTCGACCCGATGACGACGCCGCAGGCAGACCGCGAGCGGTGGCTCGTCCTCAACCCGACCAGCGGAACCGCCGACCACACCGACCACGTCCGGGCGCTCGCGGAGGAACACGGCTACCACGTCGAGGAGACGGAGTGGGCGGGCCACGCCGTCGACCTCGCCGAAATCGCCGCCGAGGAGGGCGCCGACGTGGTGGCCGCCGCGGGCGGCGACGGCACGGTCCACGAGGTGGTCCAGGGCCTCGCCCGGACGGACGCCCTCGACACGACGACGCTCGCCGTCGTCCCCACCGGGACGGAGAACATCTTCGCGTCGAACCTCGGCATCCACGACGCCGAACAGGCCTTCGGCGTGGTCGAGACGGGCGCCCGCCGCTACCTCGACGTGGGTGTCACCGACGACGACGAACCGTTCGTGATGTCCTGTATCGCCGGTCTCCCGGCCGACGCGAGCGTCGGCGCCACCGACGAGATGAAAGAGCGCTTCGGGTCGCTCGCGTTCGTCATCAGCGGGATACAGGAGATGGCGACCTTCGACGGACTCCACATCGACCTCTCGCTGGTCGTCGACGGCGAGGAGCGCACGTGGTCCGGCGACGCCCTCTGTACCCTCGTCGGGAACGTCCGACGGTTCACCGGCGAGGGCGGACAGGCGAACATCGAGGACGGCCGGTTCGAGGTCGTCGTCATCGAGCAGATGCCGACGAGCAACGTCGTCGCCGAGGGTATCGCCCACCGACTGCTGGGACAGGACACCGAACACGTTCACCACTTCCAGGCGAGTCAGGTCGAAATCGCCTCGCGAGAGGGCGACGACATCGACTTCAGCCTCGACGGAGAACTGCGCTCGCACGACGGCCTCTACTTGCACACCTACCCCACGGCCCTCCGCGTCTGCGTCGGCCCGGACTACGACCCGTTCGTGGGCGACACCTGACCGTCCCTTTCAGACACCCTCGTCGGGGAGGCGTCGCGTCGCCACGCTCCCCGAGAGGTCGACCTGCGGGTAGGGGATGTCGATGCCCGCCTCGTCGAAGCGTTCCTTGACCGCCCTGACGTACTCGCTCTGGACCGTCAGGTAGTCCCGACGGTTGGGGTTCGAAATCCAGAACAGGGCGACGAGGCCCACGTAGGAGTCGGCGAGGGGGTTCTCGCTCAGTTGGACCGCCGGGGCGGGGTGTTCGAGGATATCCGGGTGCGCGATGGCCTCCTCGACGATGATGTCCGATGCCCGCTCGATGTCGTCCTCGTAGCCGATACCGAAGGTGAAGCTGATGCGGAGTTTGTCGCGGGCCGTGGGGTTGAGCACCTCGTTCTGCGTGAGTTTCGAGTTGGGGACGGTGATGATCTCGTTGTTGAAGGTGCGGATGCGCGTCACGCGAAGCGAGATGTCCGTGACGATGCCCTCGTTCGGGAGGTCACCGCTCGCGGGCCACTTGATCCAGTGGCCCACCCGGAAGGGGCGGTCGACGAAGATGAACACGCCGGCGACGAAGTTCGCCAGCAGGTCCCGGAGGGCGAAGCCCACCGCGAGCGTCGCCGCCGCGCCGACGGTGGTGAACGACGCGAGGAGGCTGCCGTACCCACCGACGGCGAACCCGACGGCGAACGCGAGGAAGCCGACAGCCAGTCTGAGGATGCGGAGGAGGGGTCGCTGGGCGTCCCCCTCGACCCCCCGGGCGTCCAGTCCGCGACGGGCGAGTGGGACGAGGACCGCCCGCCCGAGGAGGTAGACGACGGCGGCGACGACGACCAGCGTGACCACCCCACCGACCGCCTCCGCGTACGGGACGCCGAGGTCACGGAGGGACTCGCCGACGGGGCCGACCTCCTCGGGGTTCAGGTCGATGCCGGACCCGGAGTCGTTGCCCGAGTCGTTACCCGTGCCGTTTGCGGGGTCCGTCTGTGCGTTCGTCGGGAGTGGAGCGGTTGTCGTGGAAGCGTTCGGGACGGCCACTGGTAGGGGTCACTCGCGCCGGTGGTATTACCATCGGTGTGGCAGTGGCAAGTCGAAGGCTGCCCCTTCCGACGCGGCGTGTCGAAAACACTCACATTCTCAGAACCAAATGTGTTAAGGGGACGATGCCGAAACCCGCAGACCATGTCCGAAGACGACACGTCCGAGTCGGCCCCCTCGCGGCGGACTCGCCGACCGACCCGTCCAGCCCCGACCCGCCGGCGGTACCTCGCGGCGTCGGGGGCGGCCCTCGCATCCGCCCTCGCGGGGTGTGGCGGTACCGACCCCTCCGGTGGGCGAGAGTCGACCCCGGAGCGGAGCACCGACTCGAGTGAGACGCGGACGTCGACCGGCACCCCCGAACCCGCCGCGTTCGCCACGCCGGTCGTCGAGGGGCCGGACGCCGTCGCCATCGACGAGACGTTCGCGCTGTCGGTCACCGTCGAGAACACCGGCGGGACCAAGGGGACCTACGAGGGGGCCGTCGCCGTCACCGAGGGCAACCTGCAGTACGAGGAGGAGTTCGAGGCGACGGTCGCCGCCGGGTCGTCCGCGACGGTTGCCCTCGACGACCTGACCGTCGAGTACGCCGACGACTACACCTTCGCGGTCGACGGGACCGACGCCGAGACCACCGTCTCGGTTACCCCCCTCACCGCGTCGCCCGGCGAGTCGCTCCGGGTCGAGGAGGGACTCGACGTGACCGTAGCGGGCGTGACGCTCCGGGACTCGGTGTTCACCACGGTCACGTACGCCGGCGACGACCGGACGACGGACGTCCACTCCGCCCCGTCGGGCGAGGTGCTGGCGGTCTTCGAACTGGGGATAGAGAACGTCGGAACCGAGCGGGTGACCTTCCGGAGCGAGTCCGTGGCCGTCGCCGGCGGCGACCTGTACCACGAACCGCCGGGGGACGCGCGTGATCTCTCGGAGTTCGACGGGTCGCTCATCGACGACTGGCGGCGGCTCGGCCCGAGCGAGACGGCCTCCACCCTCCTCGTGGCGCAGATCCCCGTCGAACGAGTCCCCGAGGGGTTCTCGCTGACCGTTCAGCGTGACTCCTCGAACACGCCGCCCGAGTTCGAGTGGGCGTTCGGGGACGTCGCCCCCGTCGAGGTACCCGCCTTCGAACTGCAGTCGGCGGACGTCCCCGAGGAGGTGTCCGAAAACGAGGAGTTCGAGGTGCGCTTCGAGGTGACGAACACCGGCGCACCGGGCACCTTCCGGGGGGTACTCCAGTCCGAGGAAGGGGCCTACTGGCTCGCGGACGCCACGTTCGAAGCCGCGTTCGACGCGGGCGAGACGAAGACGCTGGGAGCGACGACGAGTGCGGGCGGGTTCGGGTCGACGCAGAGCTTCCGACTCGTTCCGTTCGGCGAGGCGTGGACCGTCCGGTTCTGAGGGACGCCGGGTCACTCGCCGGTGGCTCCCTCGACTCCGGAGGTCACCGCTAGGGCCGTGTCTCCCTACGGGGAATCGCCAATCGTGGGGGGAACCGAGTCGTGAGCGCCGCGTGGGATACCGAACTCTCGGAGGAGTGTGCCGGCTCCTGTCTCGGAACGAGGATCTAGCGGAACGAAACGGGCAGGAAGGGGGTGGAACCACGGTCGCTCACCGCGCGAGACGCCCCACGTCTCACTGGCTTCCGCTCGCTTCACTCGCGGGAACTCCGTTCGCTCCCTGCTTCAAATCCCGCCCGGGTCAGTGATTCGTCTCTCACTTCGTTCGAGACAGAATCACGAGCTCGACGGGATTTGAACCCGCGACATCTTGGTCCGGAACCAAGCACTCTGTCCACTGAGCTACGAGCCCTTGCCCACAGGTATCCGAGCGAGCGGTATAACGGTTGTCGTTCGGTTCAGTCCTCGGCCGCAACGGTCCCGCCGGCGGGCGACTCCTCGACGACCGTCTCCTTCCACGTCCCGCGGAGGAACCACGCGCCGGCGGCGATGGCCCCGACGACGTTGCCGAGGGCCATCCCGGTCCAGAGGCCCGTCGGACCCCACTCGGCGACGAACGCGAGGTAGGCGACGGTCGGGACGCGGCCGACCCAGAGGGCGACCAGCGAGAACGCGAGGGCGGTCTTCGTGTTGCCCGCGCCGCGGTACGCCCCGAGGAGGACCTGCAGGACGCCGATGAAGGCGAACTCGACGGTCCGGATGCGGAGGTACTCCGTCCCGTGGCGGATGGTCTCGACGGCGTCCTGCGTCCCGGTGGTCATGAACACCGAGACGATGGGTTCGGCGAACAGGTAGGCGACGACGGCGACGACGAGCATCACGCTCGCGCCGACGCCCGCCGCGAGGCCCACCGCGCGCTCCGCGCGGTCGGGCTTGCGCGCCCCGAGGTTCTGACCGACCATGGTGTTGGTCGCCCGGCCGAGTCCCATCGCGGGGAGGAACACGAGCGAGATGAGGCGGTTGCCGAGGCCGTACGCCGCCACCACCGGCGTGGTGAACGTGACGACCATCGCGGTGAGGGTGATCATCGCCAGCGCACTCGTCGACTGTTCGAGGGCGCTCGGCGTGCCGATGGAGACGATCTTGCGAATCGTCTCGCCGTCGGGCCACAGGTGGGCCAGTTCGACGTCCGGGCCGAGGTCCGTCCAGAAGATGAGATAGAGGCCGACGGCAGTGGCGACGACCCGCGAGAGGAGCGTCGCGAGCGCCGCACCTTCGACGCCCGACCCGACGTACCCCGTCGCGGCGAACAGCGACGCCTGCAGACCGCCGAGGCCGAGCATGGCGAACAGCGGGTTCCCGTCGAACCCGAAGATGAGGACGGGGTCGAGCAGGACGTTGAGCGTCACCGACAGCACCATCACGAGCATCGGCGTGCGGGTGTCGCCGTAGCCGCGCATCAGCGCGGAGAAGACGAAGAAGCCGAACAGGAACGGCGTCCCGAGGAAGAACACCTCCATGTAGTCGGCCGCCAGCGGCACGACCTCCCTCGCGGTCTCGGGGTCGGTCGGCAACACGCCGAGCATCGGCCCCGTCGCCACGTACCCCAGCGCGCCCAGCACTATCGCCAAGAGCGTGACGAACGAGAGCGTCTGTCCGGCCACCTTGCCGGCCGACTCGCCGCCGCCCGCGCCGGTGTACTGCGCGACCAGCGTGCTCCCCGCCACGGTGAAGCCGCCGCCGACCGACAGCAGGAGGAAGATGAGCGGGAAGGCGAGGCTCATCGCGCCGACGGCGGCCGCCGAGTAGCGGCCGAGCCAGAGGGTGTCGGCGAGGTTGTACGCCACCTGAAGGAGTTCGGTGACGACGATGGGCCAGGCGAGGGCGAACAGCGGCCTCGCTAGCCCGCCCTCCGTGATACTACTCTCTGTGGGACCGGAACTGCTCACTGCGGGGACTCACCGTCTCTGAGAAGGCGACTGGGGTACTATAGGCCTACTGTGAGTGTGTGTCGCGTGGGCGTGCCGGACGCGAGCGTCGGGGACGGTCGGAACCCCCGAAGAACGAAAGAGCGGAGGTGACCGGTTACGGGCTCTCGCCCGTCTCGATGGAGAAGTCGGAGATGGGGTAGGCGACGCAGGTGAGCGTGTAGCCCTCCGACATCTCCTCGTCGCCGAGCATCTCGTTCGTGTGGTGTTTGATGTAGTCCTCGGAGTGGCCGCCGTCCGTGATGTGGCCGGCACAGGAGATACACTGGCCCTGCCGGCAGGCGTAGGGCAGGTCCCAGCCCTCGTCCTCACCGGCGTCGAGCACCGTCTCGTTCTCCTTGATTTCGATGGTTTGGCCCTCCTTCACGAACTCTATCTCGAAGGTCTCGGCCTCGTCGTCCGGGATAGCCGACGGGTCGTCGTCGTCCGCCGCCTCGGCCTCGCCCTCTTCCAGTTCGCCACCCGCTTCGCCCCCGGCGGCGACCGCACCCGCGGCGGCAGCGCCGCCGCCGATGGAGCGGTTCATCGGCTCGGGGAAGTCCGTCTCGGGGACCGTCGCGGCACGCCGTTCGAGGAGTTTCTCGGAGATGTCCTCGGCCGGCTGCCACTCGGTCCCCCGGGAGAAGTGCAGCGCGACCACGATGAGAACGAGCGTGGCCCCGACGCTGATTCCCAGTACGTCTACCATGCTGAGCGGTTGGGAAGGGTGGCATAACAGCGTTGTGATTACCCCGCCCCACGTTTTGCTGCACTCGCGGGCGGGCGGCACGCTTCGCGTTCGCTCAGCGGTCGCCCGCCGGCTCGCTGGCAAAACCTGCATTGCGAGACGCTCCGCGTCTCGCAGGCACCCAGAACCGCGGAGCGGTTCTGAGAGGACGAAAAACCTCGTCGTTCCCTTCGGTCACTCCTCGGCCCGCTCGCTCGCTTCACTCGCTCGCGGCGGGTCGTAGGTGAAGAACCGCCCCGCCGACCGCGACCGACCGCCTCCGCACCGCGCCGAACTGTCTTCGTCTACTCCTCCATCCGTGGCACTTCGTGGCGACCGAACCCGTACCGGAGTCGGTTTGCGAGGCGGCGCGAGAAGCGCCCCTCGTCGGGCGAGCGAGAGCCGAACCGTTCGGCGAGGGCGGCGTAGATGAGTGGGAGGGGCACCTCCTGTTCGAGGGCCTCTTGGACCGTCCACGTGCCCGTCGAGCCACCCTCGATTCGGTCGGCGACGGTGCCCAGCGAGGACCCCTCCTCGCGGAACGCCTCCTCACAGAGTTCGAGGAGCCACGACCGGATGACCGCGCCGTTGTTCCACGTCCGGGCGACCGCTTCGAGGTCGAGGTCGTAGCGGCCCTCGTGGAGCAGTTCGAAGCCCTCGCCGTAGGCCTGCATGAGGGCGTACTCGACGCCGTTGTGGACCATCTTCACGTAGTGGCCCGACCCGGCGGGACCCATCCGGTCGTGGCCGTCGGGACCGGTGGCAACGGCGTCGAACACGGGCACGAGTTCGTCGTAGGCCCACTCGGGACCGCCGACCATCAGCGAGAAGCCCTCCTCAGCGCTGGCGGGACCGCCCGAGGTGCCGCAGTCGAGGTAGGCCACCTCGCAGGACTCGGCGCGGCGCGTCGAGTCCTCGAAGTGGGAGTTGCCGCCGTCGACGACCACGTCGTCCGCGTCGAGGTGGGGTGCGAGTTCGTCGAGGGCGGCGTCCACGGCGTCGCCAGCCGGGACCATGAGCCAGACGCGCTTCTCCTCGCCCAGTTCGTCGGCCAGTTCGGGAAGCGAGAGCGCAGGCGTCGCACCCGCCTCCGCGGCCGAGTCGACGGCCGACTCGTCCACGTCGAAGGCCACCACGTCGTGGCCGGCGTCCATGGCGCGGTCGGCGACGATACGCCCCATCCGTCCGAGACCGACGACTCCCAGTTGCATACCCGCGAGTCCGGGTGCGGGGAGGTAGTGGTTGTGGTTCCGCCCGCCTGTGAGGGCCGGGATACCACGTTCCGGAAGGTTGATTTGAGGAGATTTACTCTCGGAAGCATGGACTACGCGGACAACATGTGCGCCATCGTCACGGATCACGCCGGGGACCTGGTTCGCTACTTCGTCCGGGTGGACCCCGACACTCGGGAACAGGACCTGCTCCACCTCAGGGCAGACCTGAGGTGGACCGACCACCGCCGGGCGGAGGTCGACTCCGAACTCCTCGAACTGGTCGCCAAGGAGGCCTACGAGTCGAAGATGGACGCAACGAACGTCACCCAGATAATCAAGGTCGCCGACACCAAGGTGCTGTTCACCGGGTTCATCGAGGAGGAGGTGGTCGTCGCCGCGTTCGACCGGGGCATCTTCGGCGTACTTTCCGGCATCGTCACGGAGTTCCGCGAGTACATGCTGGCGAACGACATCGAGTTCACCGAACTGAGCCTCTGACGGCGACCGAGGACACGAAGATTTATCCTATCCACTCGATTACGCTCTCCTATGTACCGGTCGCCAGTAGTACGTGTGTAAGCTCCTTCTCTCAGAGCACCGCAGGCGACCGACCGCATCCAGCAGATTCAGTAGACCATGACCGACCTACCGGACGAGTACGACCCGGACCGTATCGAGCGCAAGTGGCGAGACGAGTGGCGCGACAGCGACCTCTACGCCTACACCGACGACGAGGACCGCCCCGACTACGTCATCGACACGCCGCCGCCGTACCCCACCGGCGACTTCCACATCGGGAGCGCGCTGGGGTGGTGTTACATGGACTTCGCCGCCCGCTACCACCGACTCAAGGGCGACGACGTCCTCTTCCCGCAGGGGTGGGACTGCCACGGCCTCCCGACCGAGGTCAAGGTCGAGGAGAACCACGGCATCAACCGCCACGACGTCTCCCGCGAGGAGTTCCGGGACCTGTGCATCGAGCACACCGAAGACCAGATCGACTCCATGCGCGAGACGATGGACGTCCTCGGCTTCTCGCAGGACTGGAACCACGAGTTCCGCACGATGGACCCCGAGTACTGGGGGGAGACCCAGCGCTCGTTCGTCCGGATGGCCGACTCCGACTACGTCTATCGCGACGAACACCCCGTCAACTGGTGTCCGCGCTGTGAGACGGCCATCGCGGACGCCGAAGTCGAGAACATCGACCGCGAGGGCACCCTCCACTACGTCACCTTCGAGGGCGTCGGGAACGACGACATCGAGATCGCGACGACCCGCCCCGAACTGCTCGCGGCCTGCGTCGGGATGGCCGTCGACCCCGACGACGAACGCTACGCGGACCGAATCGGCGACACCTTCGAGGTGCCCCTGTTCGGCCAGGAGGTCGAACTGCTCGCCGACGACGACGTCGACGGCGACTTCGGGACGGGCGCGGTGATGATCTGTACGTTCGGCGACAAACAGGACGTGACGTGGTGGGCCGAGTACGACCTCGACCTGCGCGCGGTGTTCACCGAGGACGGCCGCCTCAACGACCTCGCCGACGAGTACGCCGGTCTCACCGTCGACGAGGCCAAGAAGCAAATCGCCGCCGACCTCGAATCGGAGGGCTACCTCAACGACACCGAACCACTCGAACAGTCCGTCGGCGCCTGCTGGCGGTGTGACACCCCCATCGAGATTCTCTCGAAGGAACAGTGGTTCGTCCGGGTCGACCAGGACGAGATCCTCAGCTACGCCCGGGAGGTCGAGTGGATCCCCGAGCACATGTACACCCGACTGGAGGAGTGGACCGAGGGGATGGACTGGGACTGGGTCATCTCCCGCCAGCGCGTGTTCGCCACCCCCATCCCGGCGTGGTTCTGTGGTGACTGCGGCGAACCGTACATCGCACGCGAGGACGACCTGCCCGTCGAACCCACCGAGGAGGACCCCGAAGTCGGCGAGTGTCCCGAGTGCGGTGGCGACCGCTGGCACGGCGAGACGGACGTCATGGACACGTGGATGGATTCCTCCATCAGCGCGATGTACGTCAACGGCTGGCCCGACGAGGCGTTCTCGCCCGTCCAGTTGCGCGAACAGGGCCACGACATCATCCGGACGTGGGCGTTCTACACCATCCTCCGGACCGCGGCGCTCGAAGAGGAGATTCCGTGGGAGGAGGCGTTGGTCAACGGGATGGTCTTCGGCGACGACGGCTACAAGATGTCGAAGTCGCGGGACAACTCCGTCGCGCCCGAGGAGGCCGTCTCCGAGTACTCCGCCGACGCCTTCCGGCAGGCGATGGCCCTCGGCGGCCAGCCCGGTGCCGACATCCAGTTCCAGTGGAAGGAGGTCAAGTCGGCCTCCCGCCTGCTGACGAAGCTCTGGAACATCACGAAGTTCGCCGCCGGCCACGTCGACGAGCGGACTCCCGAGGTCGAGGACCCGGCGTACCGCGACGCCGACGCGTGGATTCTCGCACGGTCGGCACAGGTCGCGAACGACGTGCAGAGCCACATGGACGAGTACCGCTTCGACGCCGCCCTCCGCGAGATTCGGGAGTTCGTCTGGCACGACCTCGCCGACGACTACCTCGAACTCATCAAGGGGCGCCTCTACGAAGGTCGCCCGGGCGAGCGCAACGCGGCGCGACACGCGCTGTTCACCGTCCTGACGGCGTCGCTCCGCATGCTCTCGCCGTTCGCGCCCTTCCTCACCGAGGAGGCCTACTCGGCGCTCCCCGGCACCGAGGGGAGCGTCCACGTCGCCGGGTGGCCGGCGACCGAGTTCGACGCGGACGGGGCGGACGTCCGCGGCCAACTCGTCGCCGACGTCGCCAGTCGCATCCGCGGGTGGAAGTCCGAGCAGGGGATGGCGCTCAACGCCGAACTCGAACGCGTCGAGGTGTTCCCCGACGAGGCCGACCGCGCACTCGACACGTACGACCTCTCCGGGGCCGTCAACGCCCCGGTGTACGTCGAGACGGGCCGTCCGAACGTCGAGATGGTCCCGGTCGGCGTCGACCCCGACCACGCGACCATCGGCCCCGAGTTCCGCGACCGGGCGGGGGCGGTCATCGCGGCGCTCGAATCGACGGACCCGGGCGAACTGAAGGCCCAGAAGGACATGGCCGACGAACTCGAACTGGACGTCGACGGCGAGACGGTCTCGCTCGACACGGACGCTTTCGACGTCCTCGAAGAACAGCGTGCGGCCAGCGGCGAGGAGGTCGTCGTCCTCGAACTGGACGACGCGACGGTCCTCATCTACGAGGGCTGACCGGCACTGTCGGTACTCCACGCGACACCGACCCCTCTTTGTGGCTCCCCGTCCGCCTCCGGGTATGGACGAGCGCATCCACGAACACGCACGCATCCTCGTCGAGTGGAGCGCCCGCATCGAGGCGGGCGACGACGTGGTCGTACAGGTCGACGAGGACGCACACGAACTGGGCGTCGCGGTCGCCGCCCAACTCGGCGAGAAGGGCGCGAACCCCGTCACCGTCTATCGCTCCGGCGAGATGGAGCGGTCGTACCTCTCCTCCCACGACGGCGAGTTCGACCAGGACCCCGACCACGCGCTCTCGCTGTACGAGAACGCCGACAGCGTCCTCTCGCTTCGTGGGGGGCGCAACACGAGCGCCATGGCCGACGTGGACGGTGACATCCGGCAGGCGTACTCGAAGGCCCGCATGGGCGTCCACGAGGCCCGCCTCGACACCGACTGGGTGGCGACGGTCCACCCCAACCGCTCGCTGGCCCAGCAGGCCGGCATGGCTTTCGAGGAGTACCAGGAGTTCGCGTACGCGGCCATCCTCCGTGACTGGGAGTCCCTGGCCGAGGAGATGCAGCGGATGAAGGAGATCCTCGACGCGGGCAGCGAAGTCCGACTCGTCAAGGAGAGTACGGATATCACGATGTCCATCGAGGACCGCATCGCGGTCAACAGCGCCGCGAGCGTCGCCTACGACAGCCACAACCTCCCCTCCGGGGAGGTGTTCACGGCCCCCTACGACACCGAGGGGACGGTGCTGTTCGACGTGCCGATGACGCTCAACGGCAGGCACGTCCGGAACGCACGCCTCACCTTCGAGGACGGCGAGGTGGTCGACTACGCGGCGGAGGCCGGCGAGGCCGCACTCGCGGAGGTCCTCGACACCGACGAGGGGGCCCGGCGGCTCGGCGAACTCGGCGTCGGGATGAACCGCGGCATCGACCGGTTCACGGACAACATCCTCTTCGACGAGAAGATGGGCGACACCGTCCACCTCGCGCTCGGTCGGTCGTACGACTCGAACGTCCCCGAGGGCGAGACGGGCAACGACTCGGCGGTTCACGTCGACCTCATCACGGATGTGAGCGGGGACTCGCGCATGGAGGTAGACGGTGAGGTCGTCCAGCGGAACGGTCGGTTCCGGTGGGAGGTGGGGTTCTCCGAGAGCGAGAGCTGAGCGAGCATCGCGGTCCGACTGGGTTGGAACGGAGCGGCCCGCGAGCAGGGAGTGCCTCCGAACCCCGGCCGACGCGGTCGCTCTCGACCGCCAGAGCACCACGACGGGGCTTAGCGCTTTTCGCTCCGACACTCGAAGCACGACGGTGCCCTCCAGTTGAAGGAGAACGCGCGAATCTCCACGCTCTCCTCGCCGCCGAACTAGGGCGAAAGCGAACAGGCGACGCCACCGCTCTCCACGGGGAGTGGCGTCGCACACCCGCTCCGTTCCCCGTGGCGGCTCTCAGACCACGGGGTGTGTGGTCCCGTCACGCTACTTGAGGGCTCGGAGCGATGGAGCCGTCGCTCCGGGTGGGATGAAAGAACGAGAGAAGCGCTGTTGCGGACGTTCTAGAAGTAGTCGACGCCCTCGGGCAGTTCCGTCTTCATGCCCTTGCGCTCGCGGATGGCCATGATGGTCTCCGGCTGGAGGTTGTCGGCCATGACCTGGAACCCGGCGTTCTCCGTGTTCCACGACGCGCGACCCTCGGTGGCCGAGCGGATGTCGGAGGAGAACCCGATCATCTCGTCGACGGGCGCGATACCCTCGACGACCATGAGGTCACCCTCCTGATACATGTCGTCGACGCGGCCACGGCGACCCTGAATCTCGCCGGAGGCGGCGCCCATGTGCTCGTTGGGCACGTCGATGCGGACGTTCTGGATGGGTTCGAGGAGCTTGACGCGCGCGGCGATGAGACCACGGTGGACGGCCTCGCGGACGGCGGGGATGACCTGCGCCGGACCGCGGTGGATGGCGTCCTCGTGGAGGCGAGCGTCGTTCAGACGGATGAGCGTCCCCTGGACCGGTTCGGCGGCCAGCGGCCCGTCGTCGAGGGCCTCCTCGAGGCCCTCGATGACGAGTTCCATCGTCTCGTTGAGGTGCTGAATCCCCTTCGTGTCGTCGATGAGGATGTTCGTCCCGTGGATGTGCTCGACGTTCTGGGACGTGTCCTTGTCCATGCCGGCCTCCTGCAGCGCCTCGCGGCGCTCCAGTTCGGGCATGTCCATCGACGCCTCACCGAGGCGGAGCTTCTCGACGATGTCCTCCGAGAGCGGCTCGACGGTCAGGTAGAACCGGTTGTGACGGTTCGGCGAGATGCCCTCGACGGTGTCGCAGGCCCCGGTGACCTGCTCGCGGAACACGACGATGGGTTCGCCGGTCACGACCGGGATGCCCTGGTTGCGCTCGATACGCTGGGTGATGACCTCCAGGTGGAGTTCACCCTGCCCGGAGATGAGGTGCTCCCCGGTGTCCTCGTTGATGGTGATCTGGATGGTCGGGTCCTCCTTCGAGACCTGACGGAGCGTCTCGATGAGCTTCGGGAGGTCGTCCATGCTCTTCGCCTCCACGCTCTTCGTGATGACCGGTTCCGAGATGTGCTCGATGGACTCGAAGGGGGTCATCTCGATGGAGGAGACGGTCGAGCCGGCGATGGCGTCGCGCAGGCCGGTGACGGCCGCGATGTTCCCCGCGGGAACGCGGTCGACCTCCTCGCGCTCGCCACCCATGTAGATGCCGACGGACTGGACGCGGTTCTTGCCCGCGGTGCCGGAGACGTACAGCTCCTGGCCCTTCTCGATGGTGCCCGAGAAGACACGACCGGCGGCGATCTCGCCGGCGTGGGGGTCGATGCCGATGTCGGTGACCATCAGGACGACTTCGCCGTCGTCGTCGACCAGGCGCATCTGCTCTGCGACGTCCGAGGTGTCGTCACCGCGCCAGATGCGCGGGATACGACGGGGCTGGGCGTCGAGCGGGTCCGGGAAGTGCTCACAGACCATGTCGAGGACGACGTTCGACAGCGGCGTCTGCTCGTGGAGCTCCTGGCGCTGGTCGTTGCGCTCCATGTCGATGATGTCGCCGAAGTCGAGCCCGGTGCGCTGCATCGACGGCATGGAGACGCCCCACTTGTAGAGGGCGGATCCGAAGCCGACGGTGCCCTCCTCGACGCTGACGGTCCAGTCGCCGACGTCGTCCATGTCCTCGGTCATGCCGCGAATGAGGTCGTTGACGTCGCGGATGACCTTGAGGAGGCGCTGTTGCATCTCCTGGGGCCCCTCCTGGAGCTCGGAGATGAGGCGGTCGACCTTGTTGATGAACAGCGCGGGCTTGACGCCCTCGCGGAGCGCCTGCCGGAGCACCGTCTCCGTCTGGGGCATCGCGCCCTCGACGGCGTCCACGACGACGAGCGCACCGTCGACGGCGCGCATCGCGCGGGTCACGTCGCCACCGAAGTCGACGTGGCCCGGCGTGTCGATGAGGTTGATGAGGTGGTTCTTCCCCTCGTACTCGTGGGTCATCGAGACGTTCGCCGCGTCGATGGTGATGCCGCGTTCCTGTTCGTCCTCCTCGGTGTCCATCGCGAGCTGCTGGCCCGCGGTTTCGTCCGAAATCATCCCGGCACCGGCCAGGAGGTTGTCCGAAAGTGTCGTCTTTCCGTGGTCGACGTGAGCCGCGATGGCGATGTTCCGGATCTGCTCCGGCTTGTCCATCAGCTTCTCACATTCCTGTACGATTTTCTTACGTCGGCCCATTACCGTGTTCTACCGACAGCGTAGTGAAAAGGGTAGTGTTTCCGCCGAGTGAGCGCGCACACGCCCGGAACCGGAGCGGTCACGCGGACCTGGTCGTCACCGGCGCTGAGCGGCACGATTTCGGTCGGTCCCGACCCGCTTACCGTGCGGTCCCGTCCCGGGGGACGCTCGACGGCCCGACTCACTCCCGGAGGTGGTCGTAGGCCTCCTTGACGCGCCGGAACGCCGCCTCGCTCCCCCCACGGTCGGGGTGGGTCTCCTTGACCCGGCGTCGGTAGGCGCGTCGCAGTTCCCCCTCGCCGGCGTCCGGGTCCACGCCGAGGACCTCGCAGGCCGCCGCAGTCGCCCGGTCGACCGTCTCGGCACTCCCGCTCCCGTCGGTCCGCGTGCCGGTCGCTCGGTCGCCACCCCGCCGGGTCCCGTCACCTCTCCGGTCGTCGCTCCGGGCTCGCTCCTCGCGCGAGCGCTCCCACTCGCGCCAGAACTCGTCGTCGAAGAACGACGCCTCGGGGTCGACGTCGCTCGGTTCCCACCAGTCGTCCCACCCGCCCGGGTCCACGTCGGCGTAGCGAAAACCCTCGCGGTGCCAGTCCTCGGGGTCGGCGGCCTCGCCGTCGTCCTCGAACGTCGCCTCGCCGACGTCCGCGTAGATGTGGGCTATCATGCGGTCCCGGCCGACCCGCCAGAGCGCGTAGCTCGCGAGCGCGCACGCGAACGCGACGGGGAGTGCCGGACCGTGTCCCCCGAGGCCCGCCGCGCCCAGCACCACCGCTAGGCCCGCCAGGACCGCCGAGAGCACGACGAGGAACCACGCACCCTTCACAGCCGTCTATCACGGCCCTCGTCACCTAAGCTTCTCGGCGCTCACCGACACAAGAGTCATACGCCCCGCAACCGTGGTACACTACAGCATGGACGTTCGAGTGCTGGGTGGTGCGCCCGCGGAGCCGTTTCTGAGCGCCCGTGACCTGTTCGAGACCGAACACGACCTCTCGATGCCCGTCCGCGTCCGCGTCAGAGCCGACCCCGACGAGCGGACCTACACCGCGCACTACCCGGACCACCACGTGTTGAACATCTCCGCGCAGGCCGCCTCCAGTGCGATGGCCCGCGAACTCGCCCTCCACGAGTACGCCCACATGCGCCGCAACGAGGAGGACCACCCCTCGCACGTGCAGTCCACCGAGGAGGCCCTCTACCTCGCGCTCGCCGGTCAGCGCGTGGAGCGACGGAAGCTCTCGCACTGCTATCAGATCGCCAACCACATGAAGGACATCTACGCGGACGACATCACCCTCGACGTGGCCCCCGCCGACAAACTCGTCGCGTTCCTCGAAGCCAGCCTCGCAGCCGCCCTCGCGGACAGACCGGCGCAGGCCCCCCAGGGCTGGCAGCGCCGCACCGCCGCCGCCGACCCCGAGATAACCGCCGTCAACGCCGCCTTCGCGCTGGCACTCGTCGAGCGACACGACCTCGTCGGCCCCGACCACCGCCTCTACGACCTCGCGCACGCGGCCGCCGACGACGCCCCCGGCGTCTCGCTCGCGGGGTTCAAACACCGCTTCAAGTCGCTCGTCGACGATCCCGACACGAGCGAGTACCGCAAGGCGCTGGTCGACGTGACCCGTGCGTACGCTGTCAACACCGGACAGGCCGCGGACTGACCGCTCCCCTCGTCCTCACCCGACCCGCTCGTCATCACCGGCCTCTGCGACCGGGACGGGGGAAGAACCGAGCGACCGGTCGACTACTGGACGTCCTTGTCGTCCGCCAGCCCCGCGTCCTCCTCCGAGAGGTAGACGTTCGCGTCGGGGTGCTGGTCGGCGTCCTCGACGACCGCGCCCTCCTCGCGGAGGGTCTCGAGGGTCGCCTTCGCCTCGTCGTACCCCACGCCCCCGACGACGGTGACGAGGTGCAGGAGGGTGGACTCGGGGACGCTCTTGCCGTAGTCGTCCACCTCGCCGAGGAGGAACTGGAGGTGTTCGCGGGGGTCGGTGACGCCGCCGAGCGTCTCGTGCCAGTGGCGCGGGTAGACGCTGATTCGGTCGTCGCCGAGGTCGTAGACGGCCTCCCCGCCGCCCCATCGGTCGGACGTGGTGAGGCCGTCCGAGAGGGGACCAGTGAACTCGTCGGTCGACCGCGCGGTGCGGTCGGCGACGCCCTCGGCGTACGCCTCGAACGTCTCACGGTCCACGCCCGCCCCCTCGTGTGGGTGGTGGCGTTCGACCAGCGAGAGCAGTTCCCTCGCGGTCAGGTACTTGCTCCGCTGGCCGGCCTCGTCGAGTACGTCGTCACGGAGTTCTGTCATCGGCTTCGACTTGGGGTGCCGGAGTCATAAGCCCGCCGCGTGTGTCGATTTCCCACACGGCGGCGCGTCGGCTCACGTGGCACGACGAGAGGCCGCGGCGACGGGGGATCCCGGTGGCCGCGGGAGTAGACAGAGAGTCGCGAGCGGTCTCGCGAGGTTACCGGGCGGCGGCGGCGACGCGCTCTTTCTCCTCTTTCTGGTTGATGGCGTACGTCTGCACGTCGTAGTCCGCGGCGCCGATGAGCTGGCGGGCGAGCGCCTCGGGGGCGCTCGTCTTCGTCTTGTACGACGCGCTGTGGGTGCCCTCGGCGATGAACTTCAGCGCCTGGTCGACCCGGCGCTGGGGGGCGACGTCGACGGCCTTCGGGACGGAGATGCCACCGTACTTCAGGCGGACGGTCTCCTCGCGGGGGCCGCTGTGTTCGACGGCCTGGACGAGCACCTGCACGGGGCTCTCGTCGGTGCGCTCGTGGACGATGTCGAACGCCTCGCGGACGATGCGCGTGGTGCGCTGTTTCTGGCCCGTGTTCTCCTCGGTCTGCATGAGGCGGTTGATGAGCCGCTCGACGATGCTGATCTCGCTCTTCTTGAACTGCTTGTTCGCGTGGCGGCCCATCGTGTGGGCGACCGGCGAGACCGTGATGTAGCGCTGCGTCGAGGGGTCGGAGTACGCGATGTCGGAGACGTCCCACTTACCGAACAGCAGGGCGTCGACCGTCTCCTCCTCGTCGTCGGTGCCGGCGGGCGGCTCCGGCTCGGGTGCTTCGGACTCGGACATTATCGGACGGGTTTCTCCGCGTTCCCGCGGACGAGTTCGATCATGGAGACGCCGTTGACCTTCTCGACCTTGTAGTTGACACCGGAGAGGTCGCCCATCGCGCGACCCTTCGCCCCACCGATACCGGCGATGGTGACCTCGTCGTGCTCGTCGATGAACGAGATGGCACCGTCACCGGGACAGAACGCGGTGACCTGCTTGCCGTTCTTGATGAGCTGGACTCGGACGCACTTCCGGATGGCCGAGTTGGGCTGTTTGGCCTCGATGCCCACCTTCTCCAGTACGATACCGCGGCCCTGCGGGGCCCCTTCGAGCGGGTCCGACTTCTTGCCGAGCCCGCGAGCGCGACGCGCGTACTTCGAGTCGGACCACCGGTGTTTCTGGCGGTCCTTCTGAAGCTTCCGCGCGGCGTACTTGCCGTTCGCCATAGTAGCGCGAGCTACCGGACCGAGCTACTTAAGGCTCCCTTTTCGACGCGACTCGCCCGTGCGAGGCGTCGACACCCGTTCCGTCTCCGAACGCTCTTGTATCTCCACCCTGTACCGGGCGGACATGGCAAACGCATCCTCCGACGGGGCCGTCGACTCCCGCCCCGCCGACGCCAGTTCCTCGCTCGGGACCGCGATGCTCATCCGGGCCGGCGTGTTCATCCTCGGGACGTTCGCCCTCGCGTTCCTCGTGACCGTCACCATGGGCGACGACGGGATGTCCGGCGTCCTCGTCGGTATCCTCCTCAGCCTCTCGGGACTCGCGTTCGTCGGAACGGTCGTCGCCGCCGTCCTCGCGGCGGTCCGGAGCTACCGTCGC
This sequence comes from Halomarina litorea, assembly GCF_024227715.1. Classification (NCBI taxonomy): domain Archaea; kingdom Methanobacteriati; phylum Methanobacteriota; class Halobacteria; order Halobacteriales; family Natronomonadaceae; genus Halomarina; species Halomarina litorea. The sequence goes on from NZ_CP100448.1 coordinate 671,661, forward strand.
GGCTGACGCGCCGACTCCCGAACCAACCCCGCCGCTCCTCGTAGCAGTCACGTCCCCGGAGCCGTCCCCCGCAAAGTGGTCGCTCCTCGTGCGATACATCGCAACGGGAATCGGGTTCCGCGGTCCAGCGGGGACGGCGTCGCCCGCTCAGTTCACGTCAGTTCGACGTCGTCGATGTCGAAGTGCCGGGCCGCGAGCGTCCGGGCGCGGTCGATGGTCCGTCCCTCCTTGCCGATGGCGACGCCGCGGTCCTCGCTCGCCACCTCGACGTACGCGACGGTGTCCTCGTTCTCGCTGATGGTCACGTTGTACACCGCCGCCGGCGCCAGCGCGTTCGCGACGAACGCCTCCGGCGTGTCCGCGTCCTCGACGAGTTCGACCGACCGTCCCACGCGGGATTCGACGCGCTTGACGCGCTCGCCGGCCGACCCGATGGCCTTGCCCATCTCCCCCGGCGGGACGAGGAAGACGATGCGGTCGTTCTCGACGACGCAGTCGCGTGCCGCCACGTCCGTCTCGTCTTCGAACAGGGCGATGAACTGCCGTGCCTCGTCCGTGAGGGTGACGCGCATCAGTCGGCGCTCTCTTCGCGACGCGACCCCATCCGAAGGGTCACGTCACCCGTGCCCAGCTTGATGGGCTTGCCGACGATGACGTTCTCCGTGACGCCGTTCAGGTCGTCCACCTCGCCGTGGATGGCGGCGTCCAGCAGGTGGTTGACGGTGACCTCGAACGCCGCACGCGCGAGGACGCTGTCCTTGTCGCCGGAGATGCCGTGGCGACCGATGGACTCGATGGTCCCGGGGTTGGTCATGATGTCCGCCACGAGCATGAGGTGGCGGATGTTCACGTCGCCCAGCCCCTGCTCTTCGAGCGTGTTCATCGTCTCCTCGATGATGGCCTCGCGGGCGGCCTCCACGCCGAGCTGTCGGTAGATCTCGTGGATGTTGTTACACGTCGTCCGGGAGGCGTCGACGCCCTCGATGTCGAGCACCTTGCCGAAGGCCGACCCCTCGGTGTAGAGGACGAACTCCTCGCGGTCGTCCTCCAGTTTCTCCTTGCGGATGACGACGCGGGAGACGTCGTCGATGCCCTTGAAGACGACGTCGCGCAGCTCCTCGACCAGCTGGAGCAGGCCGCGATACGAGGGTTCCTCGGGGCCGAACTCGATGACCGTCCCCTCGGGGGTGACGGTGTCGACGCCGAGTTTCGACTCGATAGTCTCGGCGATCTCCTGCGTGACCTCCTCGGTGTGCGAGACGGTCGGCCAGCGCTCCTCCAGGGTCTCCTCGTTGAGGTCGATGCGGACGAGCATGTCCGCGACGTTCGTCGAGACGTCACCCAGCGCGAGGATGCGCGTCGCCTCGATCTTCCAGACGACCTCGTGGGCCTTCTCGCGGTCCTCGGCGTACTCGTCTTCGAGGTGGACCGTCATCATCGGGGTGTCCGGGGTCTTCCGGGCGTCCACGAGTTCGATGAGGCGCGGCAGCCCCTGCGTCACGTCGATCTCGGCGACGCCCGCGTAGTGGAACGTGTTCATCGTCATCTGCGTCCCCGGTTCCCCGATGGACTGCGCGGAGACGGTTCCGACGGGGTCGAGCGGGTCGACCCGCGTGTCGAGGTAGCGTCGCTCGACCCGGTCGAGGACGCGAACCGCCGTCTCGGTGTCCGCGATGTCCTTCTCGTCGATGACCCGGTACACCTCGTCTTTCAGCCGCTTCGGGAGTTCGCTCCCCTCGACGGCCGTCTCGATGTCGTCGCTCACCATCAGTCGTCACCCGTCGCGAAGTGGTCCATGTGTTCGGAGAGGTTGGTCTGCTTGTCCTGTGCGTCGAGGAACTCGTCACCGTCGTCGTCGAACTCCGCCTCGAGGACGCCCTCGGCGATGGCCTCGACGTCGATGTCGTTCTCCTCGTCCGAGGAGACGGTCACGGGCGAGGTGCCGTCCTCGCCGAACTCGAACTGCACGATGGTGTCCGAGGTGTCCCGGACGGTGCCGTCGTACTGCGTCTCCAGTTCGGAGAGCGCGTTGATGAGGCGACGCTGGAGGTAGCCGGACTTCGAGGTCCGGACCGCCGTGTCCACCAGCCCCTCGCGGCCACCCATCGCGTGGAAGAAGAACTCCCGCGGGGTCAGCCCCGACCGGTAGGACGACTCCACGAAGCCGTGGGCGTCCGCGCTCAGGTCGTCGGGCTGGTAGTGGCTCAGCGTGCGGTCCTCGTAGCCGCGGTTGATGCGCTCGCCGCGCACCGCCTGCTGGCCGACACAGCCGGCCATCTGCGTGAGGTTCAGCATCGACCCACGCGCCCCCGACCGGGCCATGACCACTGCCGGGTTGTCGTCCTCGAGGTACTCGTCGGCGATGTCACCCGCGCTGTCGCGGGCCTTGCCGAGCGTCTGCATGATCTTCATCTCGAGGGTCTCGTCGACGGTCCGACCGGGCAGGCTCTCCAAGTCGCCGTTCTCGTAGGTCTCGATGAGTTCCTGCACCCGTTCGTACGCGTTGTCGATGGCCTCGGTGATCTGTTCTTCCGCCTCCCGCGGGACCGACTCGTCGTCGATACCGATGGAGAACCCGAAGTGCATGATGGAGCGCATCGCGAGCGTCGCCACCTCGTTGATGAACATCCGGGCGCGCGTCGTCGAGTACTGCTTGCAGATGGTATCAACCACTTCCCCGCCGAACGCCCCGACGGCGTCCTCGTCCACCGTGCCCTCGACGTGTTGGCCGTCCTCGATGAGGACGGTGTCGCCCGTCGATGAGGTGAACTCCAGGTCCAGACCGTCCGGCAGGAGTTCCGAGAAGATGGTCCGGCCCGTCCAGTAGGCCTTGCCCTCCTCGTCCTCGCCGTCGGGTTCGGGCAGTTCGTCCACCCGCGTCGCACGCAGGAGGTCGAGCGCCTGCGTCTCGTTGAACTGGGGGTTCTCGTTGGTCAGCAGGTACGTCCCGCTGATGTGGTCCTGAATCGCCCCGATGATGTTCTCGCCGAAGCGCGGGGAGAGAATCTGCTCCTGTACGCGCATGAGGACGCGCGCCTCCGCGCGGGCCTCCTCGTTCTGGAGGGCGTGCATGTTCATCTCGTCCCCGTCGAAGTCGGCGTTGTACGGGGGACAGACGACGGTGTTCAGCCGGAACGTCTTGTACGGCATCACGACCACTTCGTGGGCCATGATGGACATCCGGTGGAGCGAGGGCTGTCGGTTGAAGATGACGATGTCCCCGTCGATGAGGTGTCGGTTGACCTCCCAACCGGGTTTGACGAACTGCTCGATTTCGTTGTCCTCGTCCATCCCCGCCAGCGCCTTGCAGTTCTTCTCGGTCACCTTCAGTCGGCGGCCGTCGGGCCGCTTGACGTAGTTCGCGCCGGGGTGCTTCTCCGGGCCGTTCGCGACGTAGCGGCGAGCCTCCTCGACGTTGCGCTCGGTGACGTTCATCGTCTGGGTCATCTCCGTCGCGACGCGGTCCGGGACGCCCACCTCGTTCAGCGAGAGGGTGGGGTCCGGGGAGATGACGGTCCGCGCGGAGAAGTTCACACGCTTGCCGGACAGCGAGCCACGGAAGCGCCCCTCCTTGCCCTTCAGCCGCTGGCTGAGCGTCTTCAGCGGACGCCCGGAGCGGTGACGGGCGGGCGGCGTGCCCGAGATCTCGTTGTCCATGAACGTCGTGACGTGGTACTGCAGCAGTTCCCAGAGGTCCTCGATGATCAACTGCGGGGCCCCCGCCTCGCGGTTCTCCATGAACCGCTGGTTGATGCGGATGATGTCCACCAGCTTGTGGGTCAGGTCGTCCTCCGAACGCTGGCCGTTGTCCAGCGTGATGGAGGGACGGGCGGTGACCGGCGGCACCGGCAGGACGGTCAGAATCATCCACTCCGGTCGGGACTTCTCGGCGTCGATGCCGATGGCCGCGATGTCCTCGTCGGGGATGTCCTCGAACCAGTCGCGGATGTCCGAGGGCATCAGCTTGTTCATGTCCTCCTCGGTCAGGTCGACGTCCAGCGCCTTCTCCAGGGCCTTCCGGTCGTCGGGCCGCGGACGGAACTCGCCCGAGAGGATGTCGCTGATGCGCCCCGAGTCGATGCCCGTCTCGTCGGCGAGGTCCGTCGGCGACTTCGGGGCCCGGTCCACGTCGCCCTCCTCCTCGTCACCGACCGGCCGGCCCTCCATGGCCGCCGCGATGCGCTCGGCGTAGTCCGAGGAGAGCACGTCCTGTACCTCGTAGTACGTCGTGGGCTTCTCGTGGTTGATGTCGTACTGCTTCTCGCCGCAGTACGGACAGCGGTTCTTCTTTCTGGCCTGCCGGATGGCGGCCTTCGTCACGTCGTTCAGGTCGTCGCCCAGCTGGCGGGTGCGCGTGAGTCGGTCGCGGAACTCCGCCTTCTCGTCCTCGGTGAGACAGAGCCGCGAGCACTCGCGACAGGTGCCGCGCAGGAGCCGGCGGATGAGCTTCGAGAACCCGACGTGGATGACGGGCGCGGCCAGTTCGATGTGGCCGAAGTGCCCGTTGCACGACCCCGAGTGCTTCCCGCAGGTCTTGCACTCCAGCCCGGGGTCGATGACGCCCAGACGCGGGTCCATCAGCCCCATGTCGATGGGGAAGCCGTCGTCGTCGTAGGTGTCGGCCGTGATGACCTTCGTGGCCGACATCTCGCGGTACTCCTCGGGGTTCATCAGCCCGAAGCTGAGCTTCCCGATGGTCTTGGGGGATTGGTTGACACTCATGGGTTAGACTGCGTCCTCCAGTTCGATTCGCGGGGCGATGCCGAGCGCCTTCATCTCGTCGAGCAGCAGCTTGAACGCGTAGCTCATCTCCACCTCGTGGATGTCGGTCTCCTCCTCGCAGTTCGGACAGTAGATGCGGCGCTGTTCGACGTTCTCGACGGCGGTCATCCCGCAGTTCCCGCAGATGTCGATGAACTCGCGGTCGGACTCGTCGAGGAGGCGCTCTTTGAGCGCCATCGCCGCGCCGTGTCCGATGAGCACGTCGCGCTCCATCTCCCCGACGCGCAGCCCACCTTCACGCGCGCGCCCCTCCGTGGGCTGGCGCGTGAGCACCTGTACGGGCCCGCGCGAGCGCGCGTGAATCTTGTTCGAGACCATGTGGTAGAGCTTCTGGTAGAAGATGACCCCGACGAAGATCTCGGCCTCGACCTTCTCGCCGGTGACGCCCGAGTACATGACCTCCTTGCCCGCGGAGTTGTACCCGTGTTCTTCCAGCGCCGAGCGCAGTTCGTCCTCGTCCTCGCCCTGGAAGGCCGTCCCGTCGACACGCCGGCCCTCGAACGCGCCGACCTTCCCGCCGAGCATCTCCAGAACGTGACCCACCGTCATCCGCGACGGCAGGGCGTGCGGGTTGAGGATGAGGTCGGGCACGACGCCCTCCTGCGTGAACGGCATGTCCTCCTGCGGGGCGATGTGGCCGACGACGCCCTTCTGGCCGTGTCGCGACGCGAACTTGTCCCCGAGTTCGGGGATGCGCTCGTCGCGCACGCTCACCTTCGAGAGCTTCGAGCCGTCCTCGCCCTCCATCAGCGTGACCGTGTCGACGACGCCGTTCTCGCCCGAGCGCATCGTCACGCTCGTCTCCCGGCGCTTCTGGGGCGACAGGCCGCCCATGTCGTCTGGCTCTTCGAGGAAGCGCGGCGGCGACGTCTTCCCGAGAAGCACGTCGTTCTCGCCGACGATCGTCTCGGGGTTGACCAGACCGTCCTCGTCGAGGTGGGTGTAGGCTTCCTCGCCGCGAGCGCCGCGGACCTCGTCGTCGGGCACCTCGAAGCGGTCCTCCTGCCCGCCGGGATAGCGGCGCTCCTCGCCCTCGTACGTCCGGAAGAAGTGCGAGCGGCCGAGCGCGCGGTCGACTGAGCCGCCGTTGAGGACGAGTGCGTCCTCGATGTTGAACCCCTCGTAGCTCATCACCGCGACGACGAAGTTCTGGGCGGCGGGGCGATCGTCGAACCCGATCTGCTCGGTGGTCTGGGTCTTGACCATCGAGAGCTGCGGGTAGTGCAGCAGGTGCTGGCGGGTGTCGGGGCGGATGCGGTAGTTCGCGCTCGGCAGGCCGAGCGACTGCTTGATCATCCCCGACCCCATCGTGATACGGGGTGACGCGTTGTGCTCGGGGTACGGAATCATCCCGGCACCGATACCGAAGATGAGCTGTGGGTCGATCTCGAGGTGGGTGTGTTCCGTCGTGAGTTCCTCCTCGTCGACCGCGACGTAGATGTCCTCCTCCTCCTCGGCGTCGATGAACTCGATGGCCCCCGTCTCGACGAGGTCCTCGAACTCCAGCTGGCCGTTCCGGACGGCCTCGATGTCCTCGTCGCTGACGCGGGGTTCGCCGTCCTCGATGACGATGAGGGGGCGGCGCGCCCGCCCCGCGTCGGCGTTGACGATGACCTCGCCGGTGCGTTCTTTCACGCTCACGTTGACCATCTGGCTGACGTCGCCACGGCGGCGGGCCTGCCGGATGTCGCTCGCGAGCTTGTTCGGGTCGGGGTGCGTCCCGACCAGACTCCCGTTGACGTAGACTTTGGCTTCTCGTCCCTGACTCATGTTAGTCGTCCGCTGGCTGCTGTTCGAACGTCTCGATGCCCGGGATGCCCTCGACGCCCATCGCCGAGAGCTCCCGTTTCAGACCGCGTTCGTCCTCCACGTTCTGGCTCAGCTCCATCGCCTGCGCGAAGTTCTTCACCAGCCCACAGTTCGGCCCCTCGGGGGTCTCCGAGGGACAGATGCGACCCCACTGGGTCGCGTGCAGGTCACGCGCCTCGAAGTGGGGCTGACTGCGCGACAGCGGCGAGCGGAGCCGCCGGAGGTGCGAGAGCACGCCCATGAAGTCCGTCCGGTCGACGAGCTGGCTCACGCCGGAGCGCCCGCCCACCCAGTTCCCGGTGGCGATGGGATGTTCGAGGCGCTCGGTCAGCACGTCCGAACGAACCACCGTGCTCACCGAGAGCTTCCGGTTGCGCATGTTCGCGCGTTCGAGCTGGTACTTCACGTCGCGTGCCAGCTTGTTCAGCGCGGTGCGGAACAGGTCGCGCATCAGGTCGCCCGAGACCTTCAGGCGCTTGTTGGCGTAGTGGTCCTTGTCGTCGGCCTCCCGCCGGTCGAGCGCGAGTTCGAAACACGCCTCGGCCATCCGGCAGAGGTAGTACGCCTTGTTCATCCGCACTTCCTCCTCGTCGACACCGTCCTCGTGGAGGTGCGGGAGCAGGTAGCGGTCGATGACGTAGTTCGCCCGCTTCAGCTGGTAGTTCTTGCCCTGACCCGAGGCGACGCGCTTGCCCAGCGTCTCGATGGCCTCCGCCGTGGACTGCACCTCGGCGGCCTCCAGGTTCTCCAGCATGAACTTCACGATCTCGGGGTCGTCGCTGACCCGGTGGACGATCTCCTCGTCCGATTCGAGACCGAGTGCGCGAACGAGGGTGACGAAGTTGATGCTTCCCGAGACCGAGGGGAAGGAGACTTCGAGCAGGCCCTCGCGGTTGCGCTCACAGAGCACCAGCGCGCGGTACCCGCGACGCTGGCTGAACGTCTTGGCGACCTGGATGTCGTCGCCGTACTTGGTGTCGTGTTCGGCGAGGATCTTGTTGGGCGCGAGGTCCTCGCTCGTCATCAACACGCGCTCGGAGCCGTTGACGATGAAGTAGCCGCCGGGGTCGGCGGGGTCCTCCCCGATCTCGATGAGTTCGTCCTCGGAGAAGCCGGCGATGTTGCACTTCGAGGACCCGACCATGATGGGCATCCGACCCACCTTCGTCTCGGCGGTGTCCACGACGTGTTCTTCCTCCTCTTTCCCGCCGCGGATGATAGTCATCTCCATGAACACCGGCGCGGCGTAGGTGATGTTTCGCAGGCGGGCCTCCTGCGGGTACTGTAGCTCCTCGGAGCCGTCCGCCTCGCGCACTCGCGGCGTGGTGATGCGGACGTCGCCCAGTTCGACGTACACCGGCTCCTGCCCCTCCTTGTCGCCGATGTCGGTGTCGATGGTCTCTTTCTCGTCGACGACCTCCTGCATCCCCCGTTCGAGGAACGCGTTGAACGAGCGGAAGTGGTGTTCCGCCAGGCGGTCGCGCGAGAAGTACTCTCTCGAGATGGCGCGTCGGTCTTGTCTATTCATTCGATTACGAGTCGGTAAACGATGGCACGGTCGGTGGTTCGCGAGTCGCGTTCGATGCGGACGACGTCGCCCGGTTCCGCGTCGAGGTCGCGGATGGCCGGGTCACGGCGCTTGATCTTCGGCAGGTCTGTACGGTCGATGTCGTACTCGTCCAGCACAGCCTCGAGGTCCTCCTCGTCGACGAGGGTGTGCTCCGGAACGAGGTCGTGTTCTGTTGCGTCTACCATGGGTTCCTGACGGTGGAGAAGGCTATCACGAGATACTACAGCGCGCTACTTGTCCTGTACACATAACGCTTACTAACGACGGGCAGCGGCGCTGCTGAACCCGGGTTTCCCCGGCGGTTGCTGTGCGATTCGTGACCCACCACCGTCAATCTGCCTCCTCCGTGAGCGGCGGTACCACGACTGCTACCGCTCCCGTTTGGAAAGGGTTAAATGTGGAACCGCGCTACGATTGAATGCGTTCAGCCCGGGTGGTGTAGTGGCCCATCATACGACCCTGTCACGGTCGTGACGCGGGTTCAAATCCCGCCTCGGGCGCTTTCTGTTGCGAACAACTCGCCGAGCACCGCGGAGCGTGTGCTCGGCTCACGTGAGCAACGAAACGACGACAGATGATTTGAACCAGAGAGCGACTGGAAGGAGCGACCAGGGTTCGAATCCCGCCTCGGGCGCTTTTCAGGAACCAACGCACCCAGCGAGGCGTCCAGCCTCGCTCGTACCGAGATAATAGATACCGAGGGGGGTGAGGTCTCGGATATGAACACGCCACGGCGAGGCGACGAGGCAGAGGCCAGAGTGCTGCCGGCACTGATGGACCGTGGTCCGTCAGTGTCGGTTCCGTTCGGCGACAGCGACCGGTACGACCTCGTCGCTGACGACGGTGACGAACTCTACCGCGTCCAGTGCAAGACCGGAAGTCGAGTGAACGGGACGGTCCGGTTCAAGCTCTACAGTTCGACGGTGAACGGCGGCGACCGTGTGGATACCGGGTACTCGACCGACGAAGTAGACGCGTACGCGGTGGCCGCCCCCGACGACACCGTCTACTGGGTCGACATCGCCGAGAGCGAGCGTGGCGAGATGCGACTCAGGGTCGAAGAACCACATCCCAAGGCCCGAAGTCGTCCATCAACTGGGCCGCAGACTTCGAACTCGGTGAACGGTTCGACTGACGGGGTTCGAGTCGCGCTCTCGTCCCGTCTCGAACGCACAACCGCTAAACCCCCTCGCTCCGACCCTCGGACGAACGGGTGCCCAGACTGGTGAAGACGACGACGCTCCGGCGACTCGAAGTCCTCGCGCTGGTCGCAATCGGCGGGTTCGCCGGGGCGAACCTGCGCTACTTCGTGGGACTGGTCACGCCCGACGTGGCCGGGACGCTCCTCGTGAACGTCCTCGGGAGCTTCGCCCTCGGATTCGTCCTCTACGAGGCCATCCACACCGGGGCCCTCGCGGACGAGACGCGGGCCGTCGTGGGAACGGGTTTTCTCTCCTCCTTTACCACCTACAGCACGTTCGCACTCCAGACGGTCCAACTGGAGCCGCTGTGGATGCTCGGCAACGTCGTCGCGAGCTACGCGCTCGGGTTCGGCGGCGTGCTGATGGGCCGGTGGCTGGCGCTCCGTCTCGACGGGAGCGACGCGTCCGGGGTCATCGCCGAATGGGGTGAGCCGTAGTGGTCGAGTTCGACCCGGCGCACGTCGTCGGGACGGGCGGGGCCGTCGGTGCGCTCTTGCGCCACGCCGTCGCCCAGCGACTCGACGGCGAGCGGTTCCCAGTGGCAACGCTCGCGGTGAACGTCCTCGGGAGTTTCGCGCTCGCGGCGTTCGTCTTCGCGGGGGTGGGCGGGGACCTGCTCCTGTTGCTCGGCACCGGCGCGTGCGGGTCGTTCACGACGTTCTCGTCGTTCTCCTTCGAGACGGTCCGCCTCTGGGAGACGGGTGCCCGCCGGCGAGCGGCCGCCAACGCCCTCGGGAACCTCCTCGGAGCGGGCCTCGCCATCGGCCTCGCGTGGGTCCTCGTCCGCGTCGTGTTCGGGTTCGGCGGGTGACGGGCGAGGGGCGACGGGCGCTCGTCACTCCCCGCTGATACGAGGACTCGCGCCGCCGTGGCCCGTCACGCGCTCGCGGACGCGAATCGCGTGGAGGCCCTCCGTCGCGTCGTCGACGACGAGGGCGTCGCCCGGTCGCTCCGGCATCCGAGAGGCCAGCGACTCGTCGACGTAGGTGGGCCGCGCATCGCGCAGGGCGGCGAGGTCCGCCCGGCCGGTGAGTCGGTGGCTCACGAGCAGGTCGGCCTGCGAGACGGCCACCGCGGGGAGTGCGCTCGGGCGCTGGGTGGCCGCCGCGAGGCTCACGCCCGGCCCGCGCCCCCGCGTGAGGAGTCGCCGGAGCGCGGGGGCCGCGAGGCCGTCGAAGAAGGCGTGGGCCTCGTCGACGACGAGCCACGGGTGCCGGTCCGTGCTCCCCTCGACGCGCGCCCGGTAGCAGTCGTCCGCGACGGCCCGACAGACGGCGTTCATCGGGGCGCGGTCGAGGCCCGAGCAGTCGAGGACGGTCACCTCGGGACCGAAGAGGTCCGGCGCATCGGCGTCGAAGACGCCCCACGAGGCGGCGAGCGCGAGGTGGTTCGCGGCCGCGCGGCGCGTGTCCCCGTCGGCCCGCGCGTTCGCGACGAACTCGTGCATCCCGGCGAACGTGTCGCACTCCGTCGCGGCCCGCCAGACCAGCGCCCCCGTCGCGCCCGTCGGGTCGAGGCCAAGGAGATCACACCACGAGCGCGGGTCGAGGGCGTCCGCGCGGACCGAGGGGTCGACGACCGACGCGGGAACGTCGCCGGGGGCGTCAGCGAGCGTCCGGAACGCACCCATCGGGTCCACGACGACCGGCGCGATGGCGTCCACGCGGGCGAGTTCCTCGCAGAGGACGCCGAGCGTGTAGGTCTTTCCCGCCCCGCGCTTGCCGACGACGAGGGCGGCGTGGGGGCCGCCGAGGTCGAGTCCCACCTCCTCGCCGAGGCTCCCGTCGCGGGCGCGGTACGCGCCGAGGTGCCCGACGGGGCCGCGCAGGTCGCCCGCCGGGGCGCCGAGTACGTGCATGGGGCGGGGTGGTCCCGTGAACCGATTTCAACGCTCGCACGAGGGTTCAAGTACCGAGACGGGACCACCGGCGGTATGCGACAGCGACTCCGCGAGCGACTCCGTGCACTCGTCCGCGACGACCGCGCCATCGAGGGACTGCCCATCAGACTCGTCATCGCCCTCGTGGTTGGGGTGGCCAGCCTCAGCGTGATGATGAACATGCTCTCGGGCGTGCAGGGCCTCGCGGTGGTGGAACTGGACACGAAACCCGTCCCCGAGGTGGTCGGAGAGGGAGACGAGGAACTCGCGGTACAGGTCGTGACGCCGGACGGAACGCCCGTCGAGGGGGCGACCGTCATCGCGAAGAGCGGGACCGCGCGGCTCGACGGCGTGAAAGACGACAGGACGAACGCGAGCGGGTTCGCGACGTTCGACGTCGCCCCGAGACTCGGACCGAATCAGGTCGACGGGACGGTGAAGTTCACCGTCAAACCCCCCGCCGGGAGTGAGTACGTCGACCGCCGGGAGAACACGGTCGTGCTGGTGGTCGAGGGGAAGTAGGTCACCGCGAGTCGAGGCGCTCGTCCCAGTCGAGCCACTCCTGTTCCCACCCGCGCCGGCCGTGGGAGTTGCGCTCGGCGTGTTCACGGTCCTCGCGGACCGTCCGGTTGCGCTCGACGGTACCCGACTGCTCGCCGTCGACGAGCATTGGCTGGAACGCGATGGGGCCGAAGCGCTCCGACACCCGCCCGGCGGCGTCTACCGCGACGAGCGACTGCTGGTTCCCGCCGAGTGGCATCACGAGGCGGCCCTCGTCGGCCAGTTGTCGGACGAGTGCCCGGGGCGGTTCGAGCGCGGCCGCTTCGAGGAGAATCCGGTCGTAGGGGGCGTACTCGGGGAGGCCGTCGCCGCCGTTGCGGCAGTCGACGAGTACCGCGCCGTAGCCGGCGGCGGCGAGATTCGCCCGCGCGTCGAGGACCATCCGGCGGGAGATGTCGACGGCCTGTACCGTCGAGGCCCCGGCTATCTCGGCGACGACGGCGGTGGTGTAGCCGACGCCCGCGCCCACGACGAGGACGTTGTCGTCGGGTTCCGTCTCCAGCGCTTCCAGCAGGCGGGCGGCGGTACTCGGCGCGAGCACGGTGGTCCCGTGGCGCTCGAAGGCCCGGTCGGCGTAGGCGGCGCGTTCGTCGCCCACGAACTCGTGGCGCGGGACGGCCCGCATGGCGACGCTGACACTGTCGCTCCGGACGCAGCCCTTCGCCTCATACTCCAGGCTGTCGACCATGTCGTCCCGGAGCACCGCGCTGTCCATGCTCGCTGTCGGGGTTCGACGCTAATCAATCGCGCGGCCCACGACCGCGCGGTCGGCCAGTCCCGGGACCGCCTCGACGCTCCCCGCGAACCCGGCATCGGCCAGCCACCCGGTGAGCGCCGCCGCGTCGTGGCACGCGCCGGTCCCCCCCGACGCGAGGGCCTCGAGGGCGACGAGCGACGCGTCCGGCGTCTCGCCGCGGACCGCGTCGACGACGACGGCGACACCGCCTCCCCCGTTCGCCCGTCCGTCAGCATTCCCCTCGCGTGCCCGGTCGGTCCCACATTCGTCCTCGCCCGTCCCGGCGACCGCCGCCCGGGCGTTCTCGAACAGTCGCCGGACCGCCGCCTCGTCGTGGCGATGGAGCACGCCGGTCGCGAAGACGAGGTCGACGGGAGCGGCGTCAACCGAGGGGAGGTCCACCAGTGGGTCCCCGGCGACGAGTCGGACTCGCTCGTGTTCGAGGCTCTTCCGGTTGACCGCGGTCCGTTCGGGCGTGTCGAGGAGCGTCACGTCGAACCCGCGCTCGGCGAACTCGACGGCGTGCCTGCCCGCCGGGTCGGCGAGGACGAGGACGGACGCTGCGGCCGGGCGCTCGCGGACGGCGGCGGTGACGGCGGCCCTGACCGCAGTGTCGTCGCGGGCCGCGCCCGCGCCCATCTCGTTGCGGAGCCAGTGTTCGCCCCGGTCGGGCGGGTGGCCGGTCCGCATCGTCTCGGGGAGCGCCACCCAGTCGTCCAACACGTCGAGGGCGTGCGGGAGGCGGCCAATGGAGCGCACGTCCGTCTTCGTGACGAACCCGAGCAGGCGGTTCGTGGGCTGGTACTCCCCGCCCACCTCCCGGAGGAACCCCCGGTCGGCGAGTGCGGTCACGACGAGGGCTGCCGCGCGTTCGCTCACGCCCGTCTCGGCGGCCACGCCCTCGGGCGTCCCCGTCGTCGTCACCAGTGCGTCGAGCGCGCCGCTGTGCCGGGCGGCGGCGAGGAGGAGCAGTTCGCGGTAGTCTCCGGTCGTGCGGTCTCGGGTGGGCATGCCTCACGTACCGCGGCGAGCGACAAAACGATGGGCGACCGGCCTGCGAGCCATCTCCACCCCACGACACGCCATCAGGTCCGATACACCCGGAGTGTCCCCCCGAGCGAGACGACGACGAGGTGGTACCCGTACTCGAAGGGGACGTAGCCCGCGTTCCCGGGCGTATCGGTCGTCTCGCCGACGAGGGCCTGCAGGTCGTCCCAGTCGACGACGCCGTCGAGTGTCGCCAGCACTCGCTCGCGACCGTCGCCGGACACGGGGACGAGTGCGTCTGCCACTGCCGTCCTGAGACTCTCACCTCCCGCCACAGTGGTTCGGTAGACCTGCGTGTACTCGGCGAACAGGTCGACCATCGGTCCCTCTCCCTCCGGCATGCGCCGGGGTACTCACATCTGACTAGTAAGTCCGGTGGCTAGCGGATGAGGGTGTCGTGAGGGCCAGTCTCGTCCGAACCGACTCTACGGTGCGGTACCACTCCGCACAATACCTATACGTGACGAATCGTAGGCACGACCATGGAGGGGATCGATGGGTGGACGGTCTGGTGTCTGGAGTGTGAGTTCGAGGGCATGGCGAGCCGCGAGGGTCTCGCGAGTCGTCTGGCGGAGGCGCACCGGTCGGCGTCTGACCACAGCGTTGGATACGGGACGAGCGGGGACGTAGAGACGCTTCGGTTCGAGCCGACCTGACCGATGCTCACTCGCCGCGCATGGGGACGAAGCGGACCCGCCCGTCCGTCCGCCGGTCGAGCGACCCGTCCTCTCCCTTCTCGACGACGACGAGTTCCTGGACGTCCGTCCCGACCGGGGCGACGACGCGACCGCCGGGCCGGACCTGTTCGACGACGCTATCGGGGAGCGAGGCGGCCGCACAGGTCAGGTACGCCGCGTCGTAGGGCGCGTGTTCGGGCCACCCCTCGTGGCCGTCGCCAGCGCGCACGTGGACGCCCCCGTAGCCGAGGCGGGCCAGTCGCTCGCGGGCCGCGTCGGCCAGTTCGGACTGGAACTCGATGGAGTAGACGTTGCCCGCGCCGACCAGTTCCGCCGTGACGGCGGCGTGGTAGCCACACCCCGTCCCGATTTCGAGCACCCGGTCGCCCGGCGAGAGGGCGAGGTGGTCGCAGATGATGGCGACCATGTGCGGCGCGCTGACGGTCTGGTCGTGCCCGATGGGGAGCGGTCGGTCCTCGTAGGCCCGGTCGCGGTACTCCTCGGGGACGAACTCGTGGCGCGAGACCGTCCGTATCGCTTCGAGGACGGACTCGCGGGTGACGCGACCGCTCCGCGACAGGGCGTCGACGAGTGCGTTCCGCTCGGCGTCGTGTGTCATGGGGTCACGTCACCAGACCGACCAGGCGTCGCTCGTCTCGTCGTCGCCGTAGACGCGCTTGATGTCCTTGGCGAGGGCGCCGTCGCCCCGGTGGTCGAGTTGCGAGTGGTCGTACTCCCGGGCGTCCTCGCGCAGGCGGATGGACTTCACGGTGAACTCTTCCTCGCCGAACGTCTCCGTCTCGCCGACGACGAACTCCTGGTCGCCCGGCAGGAGCAGTTTCAGGCTCCGCGTGGCGTCGTGGCGGCCGTCACGCGGGTTCAGCGTCACCGGGACGTTGACGTTGTCGACGGCGCGCGTCCAGAACGTCTCTACCTCCTCGGCGGGGGCGCTCTCGACTCGCTGCTCGTTCGCTATCTGGAGGCTCGTGATACGAACGGTCATGAGGGCCTCCTCGGTGTCGACGATGAACTCCTCGCCGACGGCGACGACTTCCTCGGCGGGCGCGGACACCCGCGTCTTGAACGACTCGCCGTCCTGCGAGACGATGACGGTGCGTTCGACCTCCCGTTCCTCCTCGATGGTCGTCTTGTGCGTGTGGCCGCACTCCGTACAGCGGACGGTCGCCGTCGTGCCCGGTGAGAGCACCTCGTGGACCGTCTCGAGGTCCGGCGAACAGGCCGGACAGGCGACGGCGAGCCGCTCTGCTGGTTCGCTCATATCCCGTGTTCTTGGTGCGGACGTAAAAGGGCGTCTGTGTGCGCGGTTCGAAGCGACCGCAGGGAGCGAGAACCGCGGGAACCGGGCGGCGCTACTCGACCGACGGGAGGTCCACTTCCTCGCCGCCTCGCGGTTTCACCACTCGGCTCATTGAGGTCGCCTCACCTGCTCGCTCGTCTCACTCGCTCGCAGGCAGCTTGACGACCTCGCCGTCGGCGTACACGGTCGGTTCCCGGATGATGCCGTCCAGATGGAGGGGCGCGTCGGTGTCGCCGCCGATACCCGCGTCGTCGCCGATGGCGATGTGGACCGTCTCGGCGGCCTTCTCGTCCAGCAGGACACTGCCCACGAGTTCGGTGACGGCGACGTTCGTCCCGATGCCGAGTTCCGCGAGGTTGTAGGCGTCTCGGCCCACTTCCTCCGCGCCCGTCTCGACCTGTTCGCGCACGTCGTCGTCCGAGATGCGGGTGACGTAGCCGTCCTCCACGTCGAACTCCAGCGGTTCGCCCTCGACGAGGCCGTGGGGCATCATCGTCCCGTCGACGACGTACGTGCCGTTGGCGTTCTCGGGGCTGACGAACGTCTCTCCCGCCGGCAGGTTCGAGAATGTCCCCGCCTCGTGGACGATGCCGGTGTCCTGTCGCCACTCGCGGTCGCCGGGTTCGAACGTGATGTCGGTGCCGCGGGGCGTCGTGACCCGTACCTCGCTCGCGCCGGCAACCTGGTCGTACACCTCGCGCGTGTGACGTTCGATGGCGTCGTAGTCGGCGTCCAGCCCGGTCGTGAACACCTCCTCGGTGATGCCGGGCAGGGTCGCGCCGCGCGCGCCCGCCTCCATCGCGGCCGACCGTGCGCGGGTGTGACTGATGCTCTTCGTGGTGGGCGCGAGGAACACGTCCACCTCGCACATGGCGGCGGCGACGGCGGCGGGCGGTTCCTCGCCGTGCTGGTTGCCCGGCGGGTACCGGAGGATGCTCGCGTCGTCCGTGACGGCGAGTGCGGCCTCGTAGAGGGCCTCGCCGATTGGCCGGCGCTTGTCGTCGGTGACGACGAGACAGGACTCGTCGCTCCCGAGTGCCATGCACTGTTCGATGGCCGTCCGGGCGGGGGCCGCGAGGTGATCGCTCATGGTCGGGAGTTCCCGCCCGGGCCGGTTAGCCCTTGCCACATCCGTCGAGTCCCCGGGTACCGGGGGGCTCCCCGCCGAACGATCCGAGGACTCGCTTTCGAGTAAATCCGTGCGCGGGACGCAGTAAGCGCGAAATAATTATCCCCGTCGCCGGGGCACGTCCGAACAGTAATGATGAAAGTCGGCATCAACGGCTACGGCACCATCGGCAAGCGCGTCGCGGACGCCGTCGCCGCCCAGCCCGATATGGAACTCGTGGGCGTCGCGAAGACCCGCCCGAACTTCGAGGCGGAGACCGCTGTACGAAAGGGCTACCCGCTCTACGCCGCCATCGAGGAGCGCATGCCGCGCTTCGAGGAGGCGGGCATCGATGTCGCGGGACCGGTCGAGGACCTCGTGGAGGCGTCGGACGTCGTCGTCGACGCCTGTCCCTCCGGCATCGGTGCGGACAACAAGTCGATGTACGAGGAGTACGACACTCCCGCGCTCTATCAGGGCGGTGAGGACGCCGACCTCGTGGACGTGAGCTTCAACGCCCGGAGCAACTTCTCGGAGGCCGAGGGTGCGGACCACGTCCGCGTCGTCTCCTGTAACACGACCGGTCTCTCGCGGCTGTTCGCCCCGCTCGTCGAGGAGTACGGCGTGGAGAAGGCCCGCGTGACCCTCGTCCGGCGCGGCGGCGACCCCGGCCAGACCGGGCGCGGCCCCATCAACGACATCCTCCCGAACCCGGTGACGCTCCCCTCGCACCACGGCCCCGACGTGAACACCATCTTCCCGGACCTCAACATCGACACGCTCGGGATGAAGGTGCCCGCGACGCTGATGCACACCCACAGCGTGAACGTCCAGTTGGAGGAGGTGCCCACCGCCGAGGAGGTCCGCGACCTCCTCGCCGAGGAGTCCCGCCTGTTCCTCATCCCGGAGAGCTACGACATCGACGGCGCAGGCAAACTCAAGGAGTTCGCGATGGACCAGGGCCGCCCGCGCGGGGACATCTGGGAGAACTGCATCTGGGCGGAGTCCATCACCGTCGAGGACGGTGTTGCGCCGAAGGGGCAACAAGGCGGAGGCGGCGACGCCGCCGGAGCGGACCTCTACCTGTTCCAGGCCATCCACCAGGAGTCCGACGTGGTACCCGAGAACGTCGACGCAGTCCGTGCGGTCCTCGGCGAGACGGACGCCGAGGAGAGCATGGCGACGACGGACGAGGCCATGGGAATGGGGTTCTGAGGAATCGAACGTCGACCCGTTCAGAAGGTTTTTGCGGCGAAGGCTCGTGTACACGCCTATGGGACCACGTGACAGGGACGACCGGGACCCGTTCAACGATATTTTCCGCGAACTCAGCCGCATGATGGACGAGATGATGGGTGTCGAGGGCGGTATCAACGTCCAGAGCGCCGCCGACGCGGGCTTCGGCGACGACGTGCACATCGCGACCCAGAAGGACGACGACCACGTCTACGTCGTCGCCGACCTGCCGGGCGTCGAGAAGGACGCCATCGACATCAAGTGCGACGGCCGCACCCTCACCATCGGCGCCGCGACGGACCACCGCGAGTACGAGGAACGCCTCCGCCTGCCCGTCCCCGTGGACGAGCACTCCGCCTCCGCGACGTTCAAGAACGGCATCCTCGAGATTACCTTCGGGCGCGCCGACGCCTCCGCGAACATCGACCTCGACTGAGTCTCCCCCGGTCCGTTCCGCACCACTGCTCGCGTCTCACCCCGTATCGACGGGTACGTCGTTCGTCTACCGAGTCGTGGACGTCCTCGTTCCCCTGCTGGGTGAGTGAGCGTCACGCCGAGCATGACGCTCGCGAGCGCGTACTGCTTCTCGCGGAACCCCTCCGGGGGCGACAGGGGGTGGAAACGACGGCCGCACCGACGACCTGTAGGTCCGCTTCCTGCCCCGAGTGGCGGCCTCGGTGCGCCCTCCGGTCGGCCGGGGTGCCGGGTCCCCGATTCCGCCGGCCCCGCGGGGGACCACCGGTAATACGTGGCGCCGCCTGCACGTTTATCACCGGTCGGCCGCTTTCCCCGCCAATGAGCCAGTACGCCGCCCCCGCGAGGTGGGGGAGATGAGCGACGACGTGGTCCGGGCGTACACCGTCCGCCTCGAACTGGTGGACGAACCCGGCGAGTTGCTGAACGCGCTCCACCCCATCGCCGACAACGGCGGGAACCTCCTGTCTATCTTCCACGAGCGCGGGAACATCACCCCGCGCGGGCACATCCCGGTCGAGGTCGACCTCGAGGCGACCCCCGAGCGCTTCGACCGCATCGTCGAGGCCCTGCGTGAAGCGGGCGTCAACGTCATCCAGGCGGGCGCGGAGCGCTACGGCGAGGAACTCACCGTCCTGCTGGTGGGACACCTCGTCGAGACGGACCTCTCGGATACGCTCTCGCGCCTCCAGACGTGTACCAACGCCTCCGTGGCGGACATCTCGCTCGTCGCCGCCCACGGCACCGAGGACGCCTCCAGCGCGCGCCTGCGCCTCGCCACGGAGACGGGCGAGGCCGACCGCGTCCTCCAGACCGTCCGCGAGGTGGCGGCCGAGAAGGACCTCACCGTCATCGAACCGCTCACCGCGGGGGGGAGCGCGTGAGACTCGCCGTCGTCGGCGCGGGCGCGGTCGGACGCGCCGTCGCCGACCTGGCGAGCGAGTACGACCACGTCGTCACCGCGATGGCCGACTCCTCGTCGGCCGCCGTCGATCCCGACGGACTCGACGTGGAGGCCGTCCTCAGAGAGAAGAGCGAGGAGGACCGGGTCGGGACGCTCGACGCCGACGCCGCCCTCGACGCCGAGTACGACGTGCTGGTAGAGGCGACGCCGACGACCCTCGACGACGCGGAACCGGGCTACGGCCACGCCGTCGCCGCCCTCGACCGCGACCGGCACGTCGTCCTCGCCAACAAGGGACCGGTCGCGGAACGCTACGACGACCTGCGGGCGCGCGAACGAGAGAGCGCGGGGCAGGTGCTGTTCGAGGCCACCGTCGCCGGCGCGATTCCCGCGCTCTCGACGGTCGACGACCTCGGCCCGGACCACGTCACGGCTGTTCGGGGGGTGCTCAACGGCACCGCGAACTTCATCCTGACGCGCATGGCCGCGGAGGGACTGGACTACGAACACGTCCTCGCGGAGGCACAGGATCTCGGCGTGGCGGAGGCCGACCCCGCCTTCGACGTGGACGGCACCGACGCCGCCCTGAAGTGCGTCATCCTCGCGAACGTCCTCTACGACGGGGGCTACACGCTGGACGACGCGGGCGTACAGGGCATCCGTGACGTGCCGGGCGAGGCTCTCGAACTCGCGGCCGAGGACGGCCGGACCATCCGCCTCATCGGGTCCGTCGAGGACGGCGCGGTGCGCGTCGGCCCGCGACTCGTCCCCGAACACGGCACCCTCGCGGTGACGGGGACGCGAAACATCGTCCAGTTGGAGACCGAGCACGCGGGCCGCCTCAACATCAGCGGGCGAGGCGCGGGCGGTCCGGAGACGGCGACCGCGGTGCTCGGAGACGTGGGCCGCCTCCCGCCGCTGGACGAGGTATAGTCACGTTTCGCGCTCTCGGGGCCTGAAACAATACTCGTGGGCGGGTCGTGCCATGTCGTCCCAAACCGCTGTGCGCGGCCGAGACGCGCCCAGAGGCTTTCGAAATCGTTTTATCAGCCTCAGCCAAAAGCTTCCCCTACAGCGCCTTTGCGCGTGAGATAAACAAATGAGCGACAAACCGCACCAGAACCTGGCCGTCATCGGCCACGTCGACCACGGGAAGAGTACGATGGTCGGGCGACTGCTGTTCGAGACCGGCAGCGTCCCCGAGCACGTCATCGAGCAGTACCGAGAGGAGGCAGAGGAGAAGGGCAAGGGTGGCTTCGAGTTCGCCTACGTCATGGACAACCTCGCAGAGGAGCGCGAGCGCGGGGTAACCATCGACATCGCCCACCAGGAGTTCGACACCGACTCCTACTACTTCACCATCGTGGACTGCCCCGGGCACCGCGACTTCGTGAAGAACATGATCACGGGCGCGTCGCAGGCGGACAACGCCGTCCTCGTCGTCGCGGCAGACGACGGCGTCGCCCCCCAGACCCAGGAGCACGTCTTCCTCGCCCGTACCCTCGGTATCGGCGAACTCATCATCGCGGTCAACAAGATGGACCTCGTCGACTACGACGAGGACAAGTACAAGAACGTCAAGGAGGAGGTCACGAAGCTCCTCAAGCAGGTCCGCTTCCGCTCCGAGGACGCCACGTTCGTCCCCACCTCGGCGTTCGAGGGCGACAACGTCTCCGAGCGCTCGGAGAACACGTCGTGGTACGACGGCCCGACGCTCCTGGACGCCCTCAACGACCTCCCCGAGCCGCAGGTCCCGACGGACGCGCCCCTGCGCCTCCCGATTCAGGACGTCTACACCATCTCGGGCATCGGTACGGTCCCGGTCGGCCGTGTCGAGACCGGTACCCTCGAGACCGGCATGAACGTCTCGTTCCAGCCGTCGGACGTCGGCGGCGAGGTCAAGACGGTCGAGATGCACCACGAGGAGGTCCCGAAGGCGGAACCCGGTGACAACGTCGGGTTCAACGTCCGCGGCATCGGCAAGGACGACATCCGCCGCGGTGACGTCTGTGGGCCCGCCGACGACCCGCCGAGCGTCGCCGAGACGTTCCAGGCGCAGGTCGTCGTCATGCAGCACCCCTCGGTCATCACCGCTGGCTACACGCCGGTCTTCCACGCCCACACGGCGCAGGTCGCGTGTACCATCGAGTCCATCGACAAGAAGCTGGACCCCGCCTCGGGCGAGGTCGCAGAGGAGAACCCGGACTTCATCCAGTCGGGCGACGCCGCCGTCGTGACGGTCCGCCCGCAGAAGCCCATCAGCATCGAGCCGTCGAGCGAGATCCCCGAACTCGGGAGCTTCGCCATCCGCGACATGGGCCAGACCATCGCCGCCGGGAAGGTCCTGAGCGTCAACGAGCGATAAGATGCAGCAGGCACGCGTCCGTCTCGCGGGAACCAGCCCCGACGACCTCGACAACATCTGCGCCGACGTCCGCGAAATCGCGGACAAGACCGGCGTCGCGCTCTCGGGGCCCGTCCCGCTGCCCACGAAGCACCTCGAGGTTCCCACCCGCAAGTCGCCCGACGGCGAGGGCACGGCGACGTGGGAACACTGGGAGATGCGCGTCCACAAGCGCCTCATCGACATCGACGCTGACGAACGGGCGCTCCGCCAGCTGATGCGGATTCAGGTGCCGAACGACGTCAGCATCGAGATCGTCCTCGAGGACTGAGCACGCGGACTCTTCCCGTTCGCTCCCGGTCCGGGTCGACCGGACCGGCGGTTGTCGCTCGAACGAACGGCTACATTCGTTTCGTTTATCACGTCCCCCGTACAGCGACGGCTATGGACCGCCCCGCCGTCCTGACCGTTCTCCTCCTCGTCGCGGGCCTCTCGCTCGCGGCGTTCCCGCTCGTCTCGCCCGCCGAAGCGCCACCCGACCGCGTCGAGTTCGCCGTCGAACCCATCGACAATGAGGAACCTAACTGGGAGACGTGGCACTACGCGAACTTCTCCGCCGCCGAGCGTTCGGCCTTCGACGCCGCGCTGGCGAACGCCTCCGCGACCGGCGCGGGCTACTACAACGCCACGCTGGCGGAGGCACCGCCGGGGTTGACGCCCCCGGCGAACGGCATCGAGTACGGCGACGTGCGCTACGACGAGTCGTACTACCTCCTGCAGGTGAAACACTACACGTACGACGTGCCGGACGTGGCACTGCTCTCGCGGCTCGCGTCGTTACTCGTCGGCGTCCTCCTGGTGCTCGGTGCCGGGTACCGTCGATTCGTCTGAGCCGAGTGCGAATTCGCCACACGCCCCGGTCGAAACAGAAGCTACAAGTACGCGACGCCGGCTACCTATGCGTGCGGGCTTGTAGATCAGCGGCAGATCGCTTCCTTCGCAAGGAAGAGGCCCTGGGTTCAAATCCCAGCAAGTCCATAATTCTGCGCCGCGAGCAATCCCGCGAGCGGCGCAGATTGTCGTCGCAGCAAGTCCATTTCCTTTCGTTCGCTGCGCTCACTTCAGTCCATGATCCTGCGTCGCGCGCAAACTCGCGAGCGTCGCAGATCGTCGTCGTCTCCGGACCCCTCGCGTCTGTACCACGTAACCTCGCGGTTACGGCCAGATGATGCTCTCACGAGACCTATCGACTCCAGAGAGCCGTGTCCCCGACCCGTCGGTGCTACCTGCGACTCACGGGGGCGGCGCTGGCCGCCCCGCTCGCGCTGTCGACGGCGGCCAGTGCGGACGATGTGGACGTGCGCGGCGACGGTGTGCGCATCGACGCGGACGGCGACGACGTGGACGTGGACTACCGTACCGGCGGGTCCGGGCGCTGTGCGACGTACTACGACATCGAGGACGAGGACGGCGAGGAGACGTTCTGTAGCGGGACGTCGGGCGGGTACCACTTCGTCGAGGAGGCGGACGGCGACGAGGAGCACTTCTGGTACGACGAGAACTGGACCCTGCGGCGGTACGAGGAGGAGGACGCGGACGGCGACGAACGCGAGTACGTCTACGACGCCAACGGTACCCTCCGGTACTATCGCCGCGAGGACGACGACGGCGACGAGGTGGTCGAACGCTACGACGCCAACGGCACCCTCCGGTTCCGCCACCGTGACGACGACGACGGCGACGCCGACTGGTACTACTACGACGAGACGGGCGAACTGGTGGACTCGCGCCACGACGACTGAGAGTCCGTACGGTCTCCGGGTTCGGGCGGCGCGATAGAAGGTGGGACGCGACTGTGAGGGTGCGCGTCCCGACGAACGACACCTCGCGGGTGTCGAGGGAGTCGCGTGCCAGCGTCGGTGCCCGACTGTGGCGTCGCGCTCGGGGTCACCTGTGGTGGGACGGCGGCGAGTCCTGTCGTCGCGCGTCCCACGCGTCGGTTGGTGCAGGGGGATATGTGTCTTGTGGGATATCTAACAACTCGTGGGGTTCCCGTTCCGGGTGTTCAGGCGGGGTACCCGATGACGAACCGCCGTCGGTGCGGGCAGTTCGCCTCGTCGGGGAGCGTCAGCGTCAGCCAGTTCCCGTCCGCGGAGTACTAGCGCGGACGGTACGTAGTCGAGGTACGAGTCGGGACCGAACGTCAGGAGTCGCCGGTCGTCGTCCTCGACGCAGAAGGTGGGCCGTCGCCCTCGTCGCACGCGCGAACTCATAGCGCGGACGGTACGCGCTCCGCGGGCATACGCGGGCGCTTACGCGGAGAAACGGGATTTCCTCTCGTCCGGGCCGGCGCGGGTCAGACGGACTCCTCGGCGGCCGTGCCGCCCTCGGACTCCGAGTCCCCGTCGGCCGTCGAGACGGAGAGGTACTCCTCCAACAAGTCGTCGCGCTCGCGGAGCTCCTCGATGTGCCCCTCGTACACCATCGATCCCTTCTCGACGATGTAGGCGCGCTCGGCGAGTTCGAGCGAGAACGCCACGTTCTGCTCGGTGAGGACCACCGTGACGTCCTCCTTGACGACGTCGGCGAGCACCTCCTTCAGGTCCTGGACGATGACCGGTGCGAGACCCTCCGTCGGTTCGTCGAGCATCAGGATGTCCGGGTCCTGTACCAGCGCGCGGGCCACCGAGAGCATCTGTTGCTCGCCGCCCGAGAGGTTCCGGCCCTTGTTCTGTCGGTGGTCGTCCAGCGGTTCGAATATCTCGTACATCTCCTCGACGTCGCGCGGGTTCTTGCAGGCGTCGTGGGCGACCATCAGGTTCTCGTGGACGGTGAGCGTCGGGAAGATGCGTCGCTCCTCGGGGACGAGTTTCAGCCCCATGTTGCTGATGCCGTCGACCGAGGTGTCGATGATGTTCGTCCCCCGGTAGTTGATGACGCCATCGCGTCGCGGGATGGTGCCGGTGATGGACCGCAGGGTGGTGGTCTTGCCTGCGCCGTTGCGCCCGAGGAGGGCGACGATCTCGTTCTCGTTGACCTCCATCGAGAGGTCGAACAGGACGTGGCTGTTGCCGTAGTAGGCGTTGACGTCGACCAGTTCGAGGACGGGTTCCGCCATCACTCGTCACCTCCGAGGTAGGCCTCCTTGACACGTTCGTCGGCCATCACCTCCTCGGGGGCGCCCTGCGCGATGAGCGACCCGTTGTCGAGGACGAGGATGCGATCCGAGATACCGAGGACGACCTCCATGTCGTGTTCGGTCAGCACGAAGGTGGTGTCGGTCTCCTCGTTCAGGCGGCGGACGAGGTCGACCATCTTGCGCGTCTCCGTCGCGTTCATCCCCGCCGTGGGTTCGTCCAGCAGGACGACGGAGGGGTCGATGCCGAGCGAGAGGGCGATTTCGACCTTCCGGGTGTCGCCGTGCGAGAGGTTCGAACACTCCGTCTCCGCGACCTCCTCCAGTCGGGCCAGTTCGATGACCTCCCAGGCGTGTTCCGTGAGTTCCTCGTCCTTGCGGGCGTTCGAGGTGAAGTCCATCGTCCGGTTCTCGAGGGCGATGCGCGCGATGCGGATGTTGTCGATGACCGACAGCCCCTCGAAGACGTTGTTGATCTGGTAGGCCCGCGAGAGCCCGAGACGGCTGATCTTGTAGGGTTCCATCCCCGTGACGTCCATCAGTCCCTCGTCGTCGGTCTCCACGTCCTCCGCGCCCGGTCGGGGGCGGAGTCGGACGGTGCCCTCGGTGGGCTTCAACTGCCCCGACAGCAGGTTGTAGAACGTCGTCTTCCCGGCGCCGTTGGGGCCGATAATGCTCGTGACCTCCTCCGAGTCGATGCGGACGTTCACGTCGTCGGTGGCGACGAGGCGACCGAACGCCTTGGTCAGCCCGTCGGTCCGGAGGACAGTCGTCACGCCTCGGCACCCCCGAAGAGGCCCTCGGGACGGAGCACGAGGACGATGATCATCGCCACGAACGGGAACAGTTCGCCGGCACCGGGAGCGACGAGACTCCCCACCGCGATGAGCAGGCCGATGACCATCGCGCCGACGAACGCGCCGAGGAACGACCCGAGGCCGCCGATGACGGCCACGACGAAGGCGTTGATGATGACCTGGTCGCCGAGCGACGGCGTGACCGACTGGAGCGGCGCGACCAGGGCGCCGCCGATGCCCGCGAGGACACAGCCGGCGAAGAAGACGCCCGTGTAGAGACGCGGGACGTTGATGCCGAGCAGGGAGGCCATGTCGCGGTCCGACGACGTGGCGCGGGTGACACGCCCGATGTTCGTCCGGTCGAGGACGAGAAACAGGAGGCCCATGATGAGGAGGGCCATCACGATGACGAACAGGCGATAGCCGCCGACGGCGACCCGGTCGGCGAACCGGATGCTGAAGTCGAACACTGCGGGCGGGTTGATGGACTTCTGGCCCGTCCCGAAGACGATGCGCACCACGTCGGTGAGCATCAGGACGAACGCGAAGGTCAACAGCAGCTGGTCGAGCGGTTCGCGGTCGTACACCCGCCGGATGAACCCCATCTCGAGGGCGGCCCCGACGACTCCCACGACCAGCCCGGCGGCGACGATGCCGAGCCAGAAGTTCCCGACGGTGTTGGCCGCGAGGACGGCCACGTACGCGCCGATCATGAAGAGCACGCCGTGCGTGAAGTTGAGCACGTCGAGCACGCCGAAGATGAGACTCAGACCGACCGCGACGAGGAACAGCCAACTGCCGATGCTGATCCCGGCGATGATCTGATTCGCCAGCAGGCTCGTGTCGATCTGCGCCACGAGCAAGTCAGGACTTACCATACCAGCCGGTCCGCTCATGGTCGATTAAACCTTTCGACGTTCCTCGTTGCCGACCGAGCGCTGTCTGGTGAAATTTACCGACACCGGAAGTCGGTCACACGGCGAACTACCCTCTCCACGGGCCAAAGTATATATCCGGTAAGAACTACGCCCCGGTAGGCTATGACACGCAGACGGAAGTACGACAGGCAGTCGGGTAGCAACGACGGGCGCGGTGTGAACCGGCGACGCTTCCTCGCCGGTATCGGGGCGGGTGCCACGGCGACATCGCTCGCGGGCTGTCTCGGCGGCGGTGGCGGTGGCGGTGGTGGCGGTGGCAACGGGAGCGGTGGCGGCAGCGGCGACTCCGTCAAGATCGGGGCCGTGTTCCTGCTGTCCGGACTGGCGGAGGCGCTCGGTCAGGCCTCCCGGGCGGGTGCAGAACTGGGCGTCCAGCACGTCAACGAGAACGGCGGCATCAACGGGCAGGACGTGGAGATCGTCTTCCGCGACCACGACAGCAACGGGGCCGCCGGTCCCATTACCAGCCTCGTTCAGGAGGAGAACGTCGACGTCCTCATCGGGCTGACCTCCTCCGGGGCGACGTTACAGGCCGCGCCCACGATGGAGCAACTCGGCGTGCCGATGACGCTGACGGACATCGGCACGCCGTGGATCACGGAGTTCGACGAGGAGAAGTACGGCGACGAGAAGGCCGCCGGCATCCCGAACCTCTTCCGGACGAACGCCAACACGACCATCAACACCTACGCGATGGCGAAGTACGCCGTCGAGGAACTCGACGTCACGCGAGTCGCCAACATCGGCCCCGACTACGCCTACGGGACCCAGACGTGGGACTACTTCAAGGCGTTCGCCGACGCCCTCGGCGGCGAGTTCGAGTACGTCGAGTCGGTGTTCCCCACGCTCGGGGCCAGCGACATGACCCCCCAGATCAACCAGGTCCTCGCGGCGAACCCCGACCTCGTGTTCACCTCGTTCTGGGCGGGTGACGCCGTCACGTTCGTCCAGCAGGCGACCGAACAGGGCCTGTTCGACCAGGTCGACGACGTCTTCGACACGCTCGGGGCGGACCCAACGGTGTTCGAGGCGCTCGGGACCACGATGCCGGAGGGCGTCCACTACTCCTCGTGGTACTGGCACTCCGCCTACGACAACCAGGAGAACCAGGACTTCGTGCAGGCGTACAAGGATGCCAACGGCGGGTCCCTCCCCTCGTTCACCGGACCGACGACGTTCTCGGCCATCCAGATCTACAAGAAGGCCATCGAGGCGGCGGGGAGCACGGAACCCGACGCCATCATCTCCGAGATGGAGGGCATGAGCCACACCGGGCCGCGCGGCGAGTGGACGCTCGACGCCGACAGCCACCAGGCGAGCGCCCCGACTATCATCGGCGAGACGAGCAAGGACGACGACGTGCCCTACGAGGGCGTCGGCCTCAAGCCCGTCCAGTCGGTGTCGCTCGACAAGCAGGAGGCGTACGACCTCCTCAAGGGAACCGATCTGCCACCGGGAATGTGAACTGACGACATGGAGCCACAGTTATGAGCTACGGAGTCCGCGAGCGCCTCCTCACCGGCGAGCGCTCGAACGTGTTGATCGTCGCCTTCGCGGCGTTGCTGGTAGTGGCACCGTTCCTCGTCGGGCCGTTCCAGATGCGCCTCCTGATGGAGTCGCTCGTGTTCGCCGTCTTCGCGCTGGCGTTCAACCTGCTGTACGGCTACACCGGCCTGCTGTCGTTCGGACACGCGATGTTCATCGCCGTCTCCGGCTACACCCTCGCGCGGTTCATCACGCTCGGCGCGCCGGCGCTGGGCTTCGAGGGCCTCTTCGGCGGTGCGTCGGTGCTGGTGGCGTTTCTGGTCGCCGTCGTCCTCGGCGTCCTCGCCGCGACGATACTCGCCGTCGGCATCGGCTACCTGAGCGTCCAGCTAGAGGAGATCTACTTCGCCATGATCACCCTGTCGTTCAGCATGGCCATCTACGCCATCGCGAACCAGGACATCGGCGGGTTGACCAACGGGAGCGACGGCATCTCCTTCATCCTCGGCGAGGTGAACCTGTTCGGATTCGAGTTCTTCCTCTACAACCTCAGCGACCCCATTGTCTACTACTTCCTCGTCCTCGTGATGTTCGCCGGGGCGACGTACGCGCTCTGGCGCATCGTCAACTCCCCGTTCGGCATGGTCTGTAAGGCCATCCGGGAGAACCCCGGGCGGACCGAGGCGCTGGGCGTGAACGACACGCGCCACAAGTGGATGACGTTCATCATCTCGGGGGCCTTCTCCGGCCTCGCGGGGGCGTTCCTCATCCCCATCCAGACCGGCATCGGGCCGAGTTTCGCCTACTGGACGTTCTCCGCCGAACCGGTCATCATGACCGTCATCGGCGGGCCGTACTCGTTCGTCGGTCCCATCGTGGGGTCGTTCGTCTACGAGTACCTGCGCTGGGCGGTCGACCAGTACCCGTTCCTGGCCGACCACTGGCAGTTCGCCTTCGGGTTCGTCCTGTTGCTCGTGGTGCTGTTCTTCGACAACGGCGTCGCGGGCGGCATCGACTGGGTGCGCGAGCGGGCGTTCGGCGACGGCGCGTCGTCGAGCGACGACTGAACAGACCACCCCTTCTATCTCGCTGCGGCCCCACGGGCCGGTGTGATTCGCTACGACCTCGACGACCGGACGGCGTGGGTGACCCTCGACCGCCCTGAGAAGAAGAACGCCCTCGACCTGCAGGGCTGGCGTGACCTCGCCGCCGCCCTCGACCGGGCGGCCGAGGAGGCGTGCGTCGCCGTCCTCGCCGGAGCGGGCGACGCCTTCTGTGCCGGGGACGACATCGCGACGCTCGCCGCCCTCGACACCGAGGCGGACGTGCGCGCTCTCGCCGACTGCCTCGCAGAGGGGCTGTACGGCGTGGAAACCTGTGGAGTACCAGTCGTCGCCGCCGTCGACGGTCTCGCCTACGGGGGTGGGTTCGAACTCGTCGCGGCCGCCGACCTCGCCGTCGCGAGCGAGGCCGCCACGTTCGCCCTCCCCGAGACGCGCATCGGCGCGTTCCCGCCGTACGCGGTGAGCCGAATCGGCGCGCTCTGCGGGAAGAAGCGCCTGCTCGAACTCGCCCTCACCGGCGACCCCATCGACGCCGACACCGCCCACGACTGGGGGCTGGTCAACCGCGTCGTCCCGGACGAGGACCTCCCGGGGGCCGTCGCGGACCTCGTCGACAGCATCACGGCGTCGCCCGCCCCCGCGACCCGACTGGCGAAGGAGTACGCCACCCTCGCCCTCTCACAGCACGGCGAACGCGACCGGGTCCACGGCGGGTTCGCCCGCGTGGCGACCAGCGAGGCCTGCCGGGACGCAGCGCGGGCGTTCCTCGACCGCTGACGCACCGACGAGGAAACGGTTTGACCCGCCCGCGCCTACGGCACCCATGCGCGCGCTCGCGGTGGTAGCACTCGCGTTCGTCCTCGCGCTCGCGGGGTGTGGCGGCGTGGACGCGCCCGCGGGTACCGAGGGGACGGTGACGCCCGCGGCGGTGCCCGACGACCCCGTCGAGGAACACGCCGGGTCGCTCGCCCCCGGGATGACGCGCGAGGGTGTCTTCGACCCGGAGCGGCTGACCGACGCCCACGCCGCCGTCCTCGCGACCACCTCCTACACCGTCCAGCGCCGGGAGATGCGGACCTACCGCAACGGAACGGTCCGCTCGCGCTACGAGAGCACCGTCCAGGTCTCGGCCGGCGGCGACCGGTTTCGCTACGCCCTCGAACAGGCCGACTACCGCGGGGCCGAAGAGCGGGTCCGCAGCATCGACCGGTGGATGGCCGACGGGCGGGGGTTCGAACGACGCGAGAGCGGCGGGGTCAGCTACCGGCGACTCTCGAACCCCGACGCCGTCCTCCCCGAGCGCGCGACGAACCGACTCGGCCTGACGCGCATCCTCCTCGTCGTCGACCTCCACGTGACGGGGACGACGCGGACGCCCGACGGGGCGACCCTCTACCACCTCGGCGTCGAGGGGGGTCCCGAGGACCTCCCGCCGCTTCGGGAGGTGTCGTTCGAGGCCGTCGTGCGCGAGGACGGGGTGGTCCGGTCGTACGACCTCACCTACCTCGTCGAGCGGGAGGGGACGACGGTCCGGGTGACGGTTCAGGTCGCCTTCGGAGCGCTGGGGGAGACGCAGGCGACTCGACCGCTGTGGCACGACGAGGCCGTCGAGGCGCTGTCCGCGGACGGGACGCCGCCCGGCCCCTCGCCGACCGACTCCTCGCCGACCGCCGCCCCATCGGAGGCGTCACCGCCCCGCGCTCACCCGCGGAGCGACTCGACGGGGCGTTCGCTGGCGGCCTTCCACGCCGGATAGAGGCCGCTGACGAGGCTCACGACGACGCCGAAGGCGAACGCGCCCACGAGATAGTAGGCGTTCGAGGCCACGAGGACGACGTCGAAGCCCACCTGTTCGATGAAGAGAGCCAGTCCGACGGCGGCGAGGCCGGAGAGGAGCGCCCCGACGAACCCGCCCGCCACGCCGAGCAACGCCGCCTCCACGAGCAACGTCCGCAACACGTCGACCTTCTGGACACCCACCGCCCGGAGGACGCCGATCTCCTGCCGTCGCTCGGCGGTGCTCATCAGCATGACGTTGAAGATGCTCACGCCCGCGACGACGAGCGAGATGGACGCCAGCCCGACGAGGAAGGCGTTGAGCAGGGCGAAAAACTCCCCGATGGTCTCCAGTATCGACCCCAGTTCGAAGACGCTCACCCGGTCAGTGCGGGCGTTGAGGGTCGCCCTGACCTCCCGGGCGACGGCGCTCGCCGCCTCGCCCGAGCGCGCCTGCACGACCACCTGCGAGTAGTCGTCGGTGACGAACTCGCTCTCCGGGAGGACGACGGCGTTGTCCGGCTGAATCGGTGTAATCTCCTCGCTCTCGGCGAGGACGGCGACGACGCGGTAGCGATTGCCCTCTATCTCGACTGCGCTCCCCACCTGCAGGCGGAGTCGCTCGGCGACGCTCGCGCCCACGATGGCCCCCTGCCGGTGGCGCGCCGGGAGGTGGCCGTCGCTGGCCGCGAACAGCGCACGCGGGTCGTCCGTCCCGTACAGTTGCGCGAACGTCTGTCGGCCCCCGTTCGACACCACCGCGCCGTCGGTGATGAGGGGGACGACGGTCCCCCGCCCCTCCGCGGCCCGGCGTATCTCCTGGACGTCCCGCGAGGTGAGCGAGTCCACGCCCGCGTCGGCGTTCGGCGAGACGATGACCTGATTGCCGATGCCCCCCAGTTCGTTCGCGGCGCTCAATTGGAGGACGTTCCCGAGGATGCCGAGGGTGGCGATGGCGAGGACGCCGATGACGATGCCCAGCGCCGCCAGCGTCGACCGGAGGCGGTTGCGCGAGAGGTTGCGACGCGCCAGCAGGAGGGCGGGAAAGCGCGTCATTCGCCGACCTCACTCGACTCGTCGGTCCGGGGGGTACCGTCCTCCCCGCCGAGTCCCCCGACGACGCCGTCGACGAGTTCGACGGTGCGGTCGGCGTACTCCGTGACGAGTTCGTCGTGCGTGACGGCGACGACGCTCACGCCCGTCTCGCAGACCCGCCGGAACTCCTCCAGAATCGTCCGGCCCGTCTCCCGGTCGAGGTTGCCCGTCGGCTCGTCCGCCAGCAGGACGTCCGGGCGGTTGACGAGCGACCGGGCGATGGCCACGCGCTGTTTCTGGCCCCCCGAGAGCTGGTTCGGGGTGTGGTCGAGGCGCTCGCCGAGGCCGACCCGGATGAGGAGGTCACGGGTGTACTCGCCGGCGTCGTAGTCGGGGTCGAACAGCGTGGGGAGTTCGACGTTCTCGGTGGCGGTCAGCGTCGGGATGAGGTGGAAGTCCTGGAAGACGAACCCGATGGCGTCCTTGCGGGCGTCGGTCTGTTCGGCGTCGGTGAGCGCGGTCACATCCCGGCCCTTGAGGTACTGCTCGCCGCTGGTGGGGACGTCGAGGAGGCCGAGGACGTTCAGCATCGTGGACTTCCCCGACCCGCTGGGACCGACGCACGCGACGAACTCCCCGCGCCGAAGCGTGAAGTCCACGCTGTCGAGAGCGACCACCGTCTCGCTCCCGCTCTCGTAGCGCTTGGTGACGCCGCGCAGTTCGACCACGGGTGGTGCATCGTCCGTGCGGTCCGCACCGTCGCTCGCCGCGTAGCCCCCCGCGTCAGGGGTCATCGGTAGCGCGTCGCGGCCACGACGAGCGCGACGGCCGCGCCCAGCGCGACCACGGCACCGCCGAGCAGTCCCAGCGGGAACGACTCGCCTTCGGGTTCGGATCGCAGGCGCTCGTCGTAGGGGAGTTCGACCGTCTCGACGCGCTCCTCGTCGCCGACGGTGTAGCGCACCTGCAGGGGGACGCTGGTGGCGTTGTCGGCGTCCACCCGCGCGGTCACCTCGAAGGGGGCGAACTCGCTGCCCTCGACGGTGCCGACGAAGTAGTCGCGCTGGGGGTAGGCCGGCGAGACGAACTCGTTCTCCCCGACGCTCACCACCACGCCCGTCACGTCCGCCCGCCCGGTGTTGCCCGCGTTGCCCGTGATGCGCAACACGCCGTCCTCCAGGGTCAGGTTGACGCCGGTGACGGCCAGCGACGCGTTCGGCGCGCGGTAGTCGTACGTCGTCCCCGCCGTCCCCTGCCGGTCCGCGACGGCGTAGGTGACGGCGAAACGCACCGGGCCGCCGCCGACCGTCGAGAGGTCCACCGTCACCGACTCCGACGCGCCGGGCACGAGGGTCCCGACGCCGTAGCGCGCCCGCGTCTCGCCGTCCACCTGCGCCGCCAGCACCGTCTCGCGGACCGGCGCGTTCCCGAAGTTCGTCACCGTGACGCTCACCCGGTCTCCCCTCGACTCCTCGTCGCCCGACTGCTGGGTAGCCGCCGCGCCGCCGCCACCGATGAGACTGCCCAGTTGGCCGCCGAGGTCACCCGTCGCCGCCTGCTGGGCGTCCACTCGTTCGACACGGACGCCCACGTCCTCGCGGAGGGGGTCGACCGAGAGCGTCCCCGTCGCGTTCGTCGTCGCGCGCGTCCCCCGCGCGGTGGTGTACTCCACCGTGGCGGTCACGGGGCGCTCGCCCGCCTCCCCCGGCGTGAGCGAGACGTTGAGCGTCTCGGTGGCCCCCGCCGCCAGCGTCGCGATGGCCCGTCGCTCCTCGCTCCCCTCGCCGGCCACCGTCACTGCGATGTTCCGCAGGGGCGAGGTGGTCGGGTTGGCGATTTCGACCTCGACGCCGCGTTCGACCCCCGCGACGCCCCGGCCGGGTCTGAGAGAGACCTGCGGCGGTGCCTGTTCGACCACGACGGTCAGTGGACGGGTGACCCGCACCTCGCCGCCGGTGTCGTTCTCCCCGACGACGACCACCTGCAGGTCCTTCCGCCCCGGTTCCTCGAAGGCGGTGGTGAGGGGTATCGTGACGCTCCCGCCCGGAGAGAGCGCCCCGACGTTCGTCGCACTCACGAGGCGGTCGCCGTCCGCGTCGGCGAGAAAGAGGTCCCGGAGTTCGACGGGGGAGGGACTGCCCGCCGCCAACTGGACGGTCACGTCGGCCGTGACGGGCGCGTCGGTCACGGGCGTCTCGGGGGTGACGGCCACGCCGGAGACGGTGAGGCGGGCGTCGGGGACGCCGCCGACCGGGAGGGGGACGGCGAGCGTCGAGACGAGGAGGGCGAGGACCAGCGCGAGAACCGGGACCGCATCGTCGTTCATCAAGTGTCACAGATAGTCGGCAACGGCGGAAATAGGTGTCGTCGGGTCGGGAGGGTCGGAACGGGGGAACTACTCGTCGGTCGCGCCGACCTCGGCGGTGTCCTCCCCCTCCGTCTCCGCGTCGTCCTCGCTCTCGTCACATTCCTCGTCGCGGGTCGCTCCGCTCCCCGCTCGGTCATCCGAGGCCTCCCCGTGGTCGGCCTCGCTCTCCTCGTCCTCCACGACGACCAGCCCGCGGTTGTTCACCGCGTAGGGGTCCAGCCCGACTTCCTGCAGGAACTGCTTGTACTCGCGTTCGCACTGTTCTGCGTCCTTCTGCTTGTCGCTGGCGCGGTCACAGAGGGCGAGGAGGTCCTCGGGAACCTCCTCCTCGTGGACGATCCAGTGGTTGATGAGGTCCGAGAGCCGCCGGATGGGCGAGGTGAAGTGGCCGTAAATCTCGAAGTTGAGCGCGTGGTGGCCGCCGAAGGGGTCGTTCATGTACTTCGCGCGGGGCATGACGCGCATCACGGCGCGCTGTATCTTCGAGAGCTGTCGGCCGGGGGCCTGTTCGAGCGTGGCGTTGACCGCCTTCCGGGGGTCGTCCCACGAGTCGCCGGGGATGGAGACGCCGTCGAGTTCCTGAATCTCCTTCAGCGCCTTGTCCCACTCCTGCGGGGAGGGCTGGGGGTGGACGCGGTACATCGCCTCGACGCCGCGCTGGAACATCAGGACGTGCGTGACGGCCTTGTTCGCCTTCAGCATGCACTCCTCGATGATGGTGTGCGCGCGGTCCCGACTCGGGTTGAGGACGAGCGACCCGTCCTCCTTGCGCTGTTCGTGCATCTCGTTGGCGAGTTCGAACACCATCGCGCACTCCTCGTGCAGGGGCGAGTCGGGGTCGTCGAGGCGCTGTTCGGCCTGCGTGTAGGTGAGGCGCTCGTCGGAGTTGATGACGGACTTGTAGATGTCGATGGACTCGTAGGAGAGCGTCTCCTTGTCCACCTCCATCTGGACGGTGTGGGCCAGTCGGTCCTCGTTGGGGACCAGCGAGCAGACCGTCTCGGCGAGGACGGGCGGGAGCATGTGGATGGTGTAGGCGGGGAGGTAGACGGTGTTCCCGCGTTCGACGGCCTCGGCCCACATCGCGCTGCCGGGGTGGACGTAGTGGGTCACGTCGGCGATGTGAACCCACAGCGTGTACGTCTCCTCGTGTTCCTCGATGGAGATGGCGTCGTCGAAGTCCTGTGCGTCGATGGGGTCGGTCGTCCACGTCGTCAGGTCTCGGAGGTCCTTCCTGCCCTCGATTTCGTCCTGAATCTCCTGCTGGACGCCCTCGGTCCGCTCGCGGGCCTCCTCGATGACGGGTTCGGGGAACTGGTCGCGAATCTCGAACTTCTCGAAGAGCTGTTCGCGCTTGTTCTCGAGGTGGCGGGCCAGTTCCTCGTCTATCTCGACGGGTCCCTGTCCCTCGGCGGTGCCGGCGGCCGCCTGCGCCGCTCGCTTCTCGTCCTGTTCCTGCTCGGAGTCGCTCATGGGGGGGCTAACGGAAGCGAGCAGTTAGGCGTATCGGGCCGGGCGTGGCTCCGATTACAAAAATTCGAGGAGAAAGCCCACGGCTTTAGTCGTGGGATGAATCCGACAACAGACCAACAGTCTCTCCGTCCCACCACGGCTTAGATCGCCGTGGGCGACCTCGGCGGTATCCGTGAGGGCAACGACAAGGGACGGCATTTCAACGACAAACTCCACAAAATGCCGTTCGCCAAACTCCTGTCGTACATCGAGTACAAGGCCCACCGCGAAGGTGTCGTGGTGGTGTTGGTGGACGAAGCGTACACGTCTCAGACGTGCAATCGGTGCGCCGAGAGGGGTGTGCGGAACACGCAGGGCAGGTTCTGGTGTCCGCACTGTGGCTTGGACGACAACGCGGATAAAAACGGCGCAACGAACATCGGCAAACGAGTGTTGGGCAAGTTCTCGAAACCGCTGTCCGACACGGGGGCCGTACTGGCTCGGCCCGAAACTCAGGTCGTCGTTGAACCTGAGAACTCCCAAGATTCCGTGGGCCTAACCCTCAGTGAGGGAACCTCACGACTTTAGTCGTGGGAGAAGTCAGTCCCCGCTTCGCAGCGACCCGTAGCGCTCGCGGACGAGTTCGTCGTAGCGCGCGAGGAACTCCTCCTGTGTCGCAGGGCCGTCCGCCTCCACGTCGACGAGGAGGTTCTCCAGTTCGTCGCGAGGCTGGTGACAGAGTTCGCGGTGACAGGTCTTGCAGACGTGTTCGAACTCCTTGCCGCGGCGCGACCAGCGGTCGCCCTCCTTGTCGTACTCGCGGGCCGCCGAGCGCTCGACGGACCGGCCACAGGCGACGCAGTCGACCCGGTCTTCCCCGCGTTTCCGCGAGCCCCACATACTACTCGGGCCTACGTGTGTGCTCACTTAGCCTTTTTCGACTCGGCAGTCGCGGGTCGCACGTCGGCCGCCGCTCGTCTCTCCCGGACCGCCCCGGTCGCCGGTCAGCAGGGAGCTCGGTCGCTACCGCTCCCTGCTCCAGACTCGCTTCGCTCGCCGGGAGCGACCCCGGACGCTTTATTTCGCGCGACGCGGAACCCCGGGTATGCAGGTCAAGTCCCGCCACCACCTCCGGAGCGACGAGATCAAACGCATCAAGGAGTCCGTCGCCGACTCGCTCGGCGTCGACCTCGACGGCGACGCCTTCGAGCGCGTGGAGTTCGTCGACGACGACACCGACCTCGTCCTCGTCGACGGCGAACCACTCGTCGTGTACTTCGACGACGAACCCATCCTCACGGTCCGCGGGGCCAACGAGTTCCCGCCGGAGCGCAACGTCGTCACCGTCGACGCGGGCGCGGTGTCGTTCGTCTCCGACGGCGCGGACGTGATGCGTCCCGGCATCGTCGAGGCCGACGAGTCCATCGCGGCGGGCGACCTCGTCGCCATCGCCGAGGAGACACACGGAAAAGTCCTCGCCGTCGGCCGCGCGCTGGAGGACGGCGCGGACCTCGTCGGGGACTCGGGGAAGGTCGTCGAGTCGCTCCACCACGTCGGCGACGACCTCTACACCGCGACGTTCTGATTCGGCTGTTCCGGGCCCGCGCTCAGGCGCACTGCCCGCTCGCGCTGACCCCGCCGTCGGTCAACTGGAGGGTCACGGTCCCGAGCGTGCCGTCCGCACAGGCCAGTCGGCCCGCGCCCTCGACACTGCTGGACGGTCCCGCTCCGGTGACGACGTAGACGAGCGTCGCCTCTCCACGGCCGGCGGGCAGGTCGACGGTGGCGGCGGCCCCGGCCCCGACCGCGTAGCGCTTGCTCGCGACGCTCGCGGCGGGCGCGATGCCGACCACTTCCTCGCTCACCACGTCGTCGAGGTACCCGGCCGCCGCCACCTCGACGGTCTCCGTCCGGCCGTCGGCGCGGGTCACGGTGAAGCGCTCTGCGGGCGACTCCACGAGGTAGATGGTCACGTGGGAGGTGTCGCTCCGGTCGTTCCTGAGGTGCATCGTCTCGGGACCGAGCGGTCGCTTCGGGGCGTCACCGGCGCTCACGTCCTCGACGGGCGGGTCGTCGCTCGGCGTACCTGCGTCCGACCCGACGCTCTCGCCGCTCGGGTCGTCCGGGTCGGCCTCCGCTACGGGCGCCACGTCCATCGCTCCACACCCCGCGAGCGCGACGAGTGCCGCGAGCGTGACGACGAGTATCTGCTGTCGCATGGGTGTGGTAGTACGACAGCGCGTTATAGCCCTTCTACCGCCCGTTTCGGCGACGTAACGCACTTTCGAGAGGGGAGGTACGCACTCGGTCGTCGGCGGGCGTGGGCCGCTCCGGTGGCCGTCGGGGACGACGCTGTCTAGGTGGGCCTCGAATCAGTCCAGACAGTCGCCCTCGGCGGTGACGCCGCCGTCGGTGACGTTCACCCGGACGCGGCCGGGCGTGTCGTTCCCGTCGCAGGCCAGTCTGGTCGCAGCCACGACGCGCCGGTCTTCCTCGTCGTCTTCGGCCGTCGTCACCTCGACGACGAGGGTGGTCCACGACTCGCCTCCCGGGAGGTCGGCGGTCGGCGTCTCGCCCGCGTCCACCTCGTAGGTGGCCTCGCCGCGGACGGGTTCGATGGGCACGAGGTCGGTCACGGTCGGGGCGACGAGCGACCCGACCGGTTCGTCGCCCAGTTCGACCACGTCGACGCTCCCGTTCGCGTGGTACACCTTGTAGGCGGTTGCGGGACCGTCCGCCAGCGTCAGGTCCACGAGGACGTCATCCGACCCGTCGTTGCGGAAGACGACGCTGTCCGCGGGGCGTTCGGGTTCGGGCGTCGGCGTGGGCGTCGCAGTCGCCGTCTCGGGACCCTCCCCCCCGTCGGTCGGTTCGCCGTCGGTCGAATCACGGTCGTCCGTCTCGTCGCCGCCGTCGGTCGACTCGGTAGCTCCGTTCGTCGTCTCGCCGCCCGACGGGGCGGCACCGACCGTGGCGATGGGACTGGCCTCGGCGGTGTCGTTCGCCTGTGGGCGGTTTATCTGGATGGCGCTACACCCGGCGAGGACGACGAGGGCCGCGAGGGAAACGGCGAGGAGCGTCCGGTTCATGGCTGACAGGTCGCCGCCCCGGATAATAGCGGTTGTCCGAGACTCACGACGACAGACAGATTTGTGAGGGGACAGGTGGGTTCAGTCCTCGGGGTACGTCGGGAGACGCGCCGAGGTGGACCCGCCCTCCACGAACGGGAGGTCGACGACGCTCGCCGGGACCTCCTCGCCCCCGACGCGGACGGTCACCGACGCGCCGTCGAAGCCGAAGTCGACGTACGCGAGGGCGACGGGGGCGTCGTAACTCGGGCCGAACGCGCCGCGGGTCACCTCGCCGACGGCCGCGTCGCCGTCGAAGACGGCCGCGCCCGACTCGGGGACGGCCTCGGGTGCGAGGCCGACCAGTCGCTTCGAGGGCCGCCCCCGGTTCTCGACGCGCGAGACGACCTCCTGCCCGACGTAACAGCCCTTCTCGAAGTCCAGCGCGTTCCTGACGCCCGCGACGTTCGGGATGCGCCCCACCAGTTCCGTCTCGAACAGGGGGGTGCCAGCTTCGAGGGTGAGCGTGTTCCACGTGTCGTAGCCGAACGGGGCGGCGTTCAGGCCGTGGTTGACGAGGGTGTCGAACACCGCCGGGGCGTCGTCCGCGGCGCAGATGACGTCGTAGCCCTCCTCGCCCGCGAGGCCGTCGCCCGCGACGACGGTGACGCCCTCGTCGCCCATCGACCCGCGGACGAACGAGAGGGCGGGTTCTGGCGCGCCCGCGTGGTTGAGAACGCTCGCTATCTTCTCGGTCGCCGTCCGCCCGTGGACGCCGAAGACGCCGAAGTCGTCGGTCGCCTCGCGAATCTCGACGTCCTGAATGAACACCTTGCCCGACCAGTCGTCGACCAGCGGTCCGGCCCGGTCGGGGTGGGTGAAACAGAGGAGTCGCTCGCCGGCATTGAAGACGTAGAGGTCGGTCTCGATGCCCCCCTGCGGGTCGAGCAGGAGGCAGTAGGCACCCGTCCCGTCGTCGGTGGGGACGTGGTTCGAGACGGCGTTGTCGACGAACTCGACCCGGTCGTCGTCGCCCACCTCGACGACGCCGTAGCCCATCTCGACGACGCCGACGGCGTTGCGGACTGCACGGTGCGTCCGCTCGTGGCGGCCGTAGTTCGCGACGACGCGCCGTCCGCCGTGGTCCGTGAACGTCGCCCCGTGGTCGGCGTGGACGTCCTCGATGACGGTCATCGTACGGAGTTGACCGCGCCGACGGATGACCGCTACGGTTCTCGCGGGTCGGGCGTGGTCGATTAGAAGGGGAAGCGCTCGCGAAGCCGGTCGAACAGGGAGACGTCGTCCTCGCTCGCGTCCTCGGGGTCGGGGACGACCCGGTCGGCGGGGGTGATGACGAGGCGGCCGTCCTCGCGTCGCGTGCCGATGAGGTGTTCCTCCTTCAGCGAGGCGAGTGCGCTCTCCAGGGTGTCTATCTCGGCGTCGACGCGGGTGCGGAGTTCGAGGACCGTCATCCCCTCCTCGCCGCGTTCGACGAGCGCGTCGAGCACCGCGACCTCCGTGTCGTCACGGCTCCGGTACTCCCGCTTGGCTCGCATGTCCGGGGGTAACACGCCCGCGGTCTTAACGTGTGCCGTCCCGCCGACCGCCGAGGAGTAGGCTTATGTGTCGGACGTGGTAGAATCCGCCAATGGCCATCACTTGTTCCCTCCTCGGACACGACTTCGGCGAGACCGAGGTCGAACGCGAACGCGAGGAGCGCGGCAGCGAGGTGGTCACCTCCATCCGGGAGGTCACGGTCTGCCGGCGCTGTGGCGCCGAGCGTGTCCTCTCGGAGAACACCGAGGTGACGAGCATCGTCGCCCCCGAGGACGCGCCGGTGGACGTGACCGCCGACGCGCCCGCGAATCGGGAGGGGACCGCGACGTCCGGGGCTGGGGCCGGGCCGGCGTCCGCGTCCGCGTCCGCGTCGGCGTCCGACCCCGAGTCGGCATCCGCGTCCCCGGACACGGGCGAGGACGACGCCCTCGAGGACTACGACCCCGAGGACGACGACGCGGTCATCCTCACGGACGACCCCGACCAGCGTGACTACGGCGACTGGCCTTCGGAACCCGGACAGGACTACCGCCCGTGGGACCCCGACACCCTCGTCCACGAGGACGAGGAGGACGACGGGCCGACGGTCGCGGAGATGCTCGGCGAGGAGGACGACGTGCGGGTGGCAGGCGACGGCGAGGACGACGGGGACGTCGGCGCGGAGGTCATCGAGGCCGACGGCGAGCGGGTCGACCCCGCCGCGGGGCCCTCGTCGGTCCCCGACGGCGACTACCACTGTACGGTCTGCGGGTTCGCCGCCGAGGCCGAGAACTCCTCGTACCGGCCGGGCGATAGCTGTCCGTCCTGCCGGGAGGGGTACCTCACTGCGACCGAACGGAATCCATAAACCCGCGCTGTTCTACGAGGCATCCATGCGCGAGTACAAGATGCGACGGGGCGAGCATCTCGAGGACCGAATCCCGGACATGAAAGCGACCGTCGAGGACTACTTCGGGCCCATCACGGGCACCGAGGAGTTCAAGGGGAGCGACCTCTTCGTCGTCGGCGAGCCGAAGAACCCGGTCTTCGAGAAGATCATCGTCGGCGCGGTGAAGTACTCCGGCAAGAAGGACAAACTCGCCGTGGACTTCATCGAGCGCCCCGCCGAGGAACTCATCGCCGAGGGGGACATGGAGGCCGCCGAGGACGCGGTCAGCGCCAAGAACGAGTTCCTGCTGGAGGCCACGGGCCGCGACGCAAAGAGCCGCCGCGAGTCGCTCAAGCGCTCCGTCGAGGACGATGCCGAGACGCCGGACAACGTCTGATTCGGACTACTCGACCAGTCCGTACCCCTTCTTGAAGAGGTAGACGTCGACCAGTATCACGGCCAGCGTCAGCGCCGAGAGGACGCCCAGCGAGACGTTCGGCCCCAGTTCCGTGTAGCCGAGGAAGCCGTAGCGCACGCCGTCGACCATGTACACCATCGGGTTGAACAGCGAGACGGTGTAGTACGGTTCGGGGAGGACGGACAGCGAGTAGAACACGCCGCCGAAGAACACCAGCGGGCGGAGCAGGAACTGCGTCAGCACGGTGAGGTAGTCGAAGTCCTCTGCCCACAGGCCGCCCACGACGCCGAGCGAGGCGAACAGTGTCGGAATGACGAGCGCGAACGCCAGCAGGTAGAACGGCTGTGCCACCCGAACGGGCGTGAACAGCAGGCCGACGGCGACGACGATACCCCCCACGAGCAGGCCCCGGAGCGCACTGGAGAGGATGTACGCGAACACCATCGCGGTGTGCGAGAGCGGGGAAGTGAGTACCTCGTGAATGTAGTCGTTCCAGCGACCGTGGAAGATGGAGAAGGAGGCGTTCTCGAAGGCGTTCGACACCGCCCCGAGGACGACGAGGCCGGGCAGGACGAACTCCAGATACGAGTAGTCGCCGCTGACTCCCGAGAGGCGCGACCCGAGGACGACGCCGAAGACGGCGAAGTACAGCAGGTTCGTGATAGCGGGCGGGAGGAACGTGTTCCGCGGCCGCCGGACGAACCGGAGTATCTCGCGGCGGAGGAGGGTGAGAAAGCCCGTGGCCCGCGCCGACCCCGACGAGAGGACGCTCACGCTGACACCTCCTCCTCGCGGCGACCATTCGTGCGTTCCTCGTCCGCGTCTCTCGCGTCGTCGTCCGCGCCGTCGTCACCGTCTCCACCGTCGTCCTCGCGGCGGGTCATGTCGACGAACACCTCCTCCAGGGAGGCCCGGCGAATCTCCATGTCGTGGACCGCGACGCCCGCCTCGTCGAGGGTCCGGAGGACGGACGGGGCGACCTGCCCCGCGCCGACGGCCCGCACGCGGAGGAGGTCACCGTCGCGTTCGACGCCGGTCACGTCGTCGCTCCCGAAGTCGGGGAGCGTGTCGGGGGCGTCCGCCAGCGTCAGGGCGAGTTCGTCGGTGGCGCGCGCCCGCAGGTCGTCGGGGTCGGCGACCTCGACCCGGCGGCCGCTGTCGACGATGGCGACCCGGTCGCAGAGGCGTTCGGCCTCCTCGATGTAGTGGGTGGTCAGCAGGATGGTCGTCCCCTCGTCGTTGAGTCGCTGGACGAGGTCCCAGAGGTCGCGGCGGAGTTCGACGTCCACGCCCGCCGTGGGTTCGTCGAGGATGAGCAGGTCGGGGTCGGAGACGAGTGCCCGCGCTATCATGAACCGGCGTTTCATCCCGCCGGAGAGCCAGTCGAAGCGGGTGTCGCGCTTGTCGTAGATGCCGACCGTCCTGAGTGCCTCGTCCGCGCGCTCGCTCGCCTCCTCGGGCGGGACGCCGTGGTAGCCCGCCTTGTGTTCGAGGACCTCGCGGATGGGGAAGAAGCGGTCGACGTTGAACTCCTGTGGCGCGAGGCCGATGCGGTCGCGTGCCTCGCGGTACTCCGACTCGACGTCGAAGCCGAACACCTCGGCGGTGCCGCCGCTCTTCCGTGCGAGTCCGACGAGGATGTTGATGAACGTGGTCTTGCCCGCGCCGTTGGGACCGAGCAGTCCGAAGAACTCGCCGCGCTCGACGTCGAGAGAGAGGCCGTCGAGCGCTCGCACGTCCCCGTACTCCTTGCGGAGGTCGCGGACGCGGATGGCCTGTGACATTGCACACGGTCGGCCGTCGCGTCGGTTAAGGGTGCTGAAACCGGCGGGACCTTCAGCGAGAGAGCTTCTCGCGGGAGACGCTCACACCCGAGGGAGTGATGATGAGCTGGTCGTCGTCCTTCTGGACGATGTCGCCGCCCACCTCGCGGGCGACCTGCTTCAGTTCGTCCGAGATGTGCTCCATCGTCCGGTCGGAGGTCGTGTGACGCGTGATGTCCGCGACGACGATGTCGCCGTCGTAGACGGCGTCCTTGATGGCGATGATGTCCTGCTTGTCGGCGATCTTGGCGATGTGTACCTCCGTCTGCGAGGCGGTGGACTCGGTCTCGAAATCGTCGAGGTCGAGTTCGACGTACTCGTCGGTGCTGCGCGTGCCACGGCCGCCCCCCAGGAGCTTGTCCATGAGACCCATAGGACGTGACGGGACCGTTGCGGGCATAGTTCTTACGTCACACCAGTTCGACACATTCGTAGAGGATATTAAAATTACGAGAAATAAATCGAAATACTATTACGCAAGTCCCCGGGACGGGTAGTTCGTATGTCACACGACAGCACGACTCGTCGACAATTCCTCGGTGGGACTGCGGTTGGACTGGTGGGGACGCTCTTCGCGGGAACGGCGGCGGCGGGTGGCGCGCCGAAGCGCATCGTCGGGACGAGCACGCCGGAGGCGGCCGAGGAGGCGCGCGACAGGGCCGAGTCGGTCGGTCGGACGCTCGACTTCGACGACATCGGCATGGCAGTCGCCGGGCGGTTCTCGGACAAGGCGGTCGAGCAGTTGCGCCGTCGTCGGGACGTCCGCTACGTCGAGGAGGACGGGACGATGCACGCCA
The DNA here is from genome assembly GCF_024227715.1 of Halomarina litorea. Classification (NCBI taxonomy): domain Archaea; kingdom Methanobacteriati; phylum Methanobacteriota; class Halobacteria; order Halobacteriales; family Natronomonadaceae; genus Halomarina; species Halomarina litorea. Next base: position 715,890 of record NZ_CP100448.1, read on the forward strand.
TCCACGGCGACGCGGGGGCGCGTGGCCCGAGGAACGGCGGCGGGGGCGACGTCGGGACGACGGCCGCCCAGACCCTCGGGTGGGGCGTCGACCGGGTCGACGCGGAGGTGGCCCACGCGAACGGCGCGACGGGTGCCAGCGCCGACGTCGCCGTCCTCGATACGGGTATCGACTCCGACCACCCCGACCTGCAGGGGAACCTCGGCGCGGGCAAGGCGTTCGTCAAGGCCCGCGGGAAGTACGCCGAGAAGTGGGACGACGACAACGACCACGGTACGCACTGTGCGGGTATCGCCGACGGTATCGACAACGGAGAGGGCGTCGTTGGCGTCTCGACGGCGGCGACGCTCCACGCCGTGAAGGTCCTCGACAAGCGCGGGTCGGGGTCGTTCTCCGACATCGCCGCCGGCGTCCAGTACGTTGCCGACCAGGGGTGGGACGTCGGGTCGATGAGCCTCGGCGCGTCCTCGGGGTCCCAGACGCTGAAGGACGCCTGCCAGTACGCCGTCGACCGGGGCGTGTTCCTCGTCGCGGCGGCGGGCAACAGCGGTCCCTGCAGCGACTGTGTGGGCTATCCCGCGAAGTACTCGACGGTGGTCGCCGTCTCCTCCACCGCGCCGGGCGACTCGCTGTCGGGGTTCTCCTCGACGGGTCCCGAAGTCGAACTCGCCGCTCCCGGGACGGACATCTACTCGACGGTTCCGGGCGGCTACGACACCTTCTCGGGCACCTCGATGGCCTGTCCCCACGTCGCGGGGGCGGCCGGGCTACTGATGGCGAACGGCGACTCCAACACCACCGCACGCTCCCAGTTGGGGAGCACCGCCGAGGACATCGGCCTCTCGGCCAACGAGTCCGGCGCGGGCCTCCTCGACGTGGCCGCCGCACTCGGCCTGCCGTCGAGCGACGACTGAGGTCGCGATTCGTCCCGTTTCGTCCTGTTTCGTCCCTCGCTCAGCGCCCGACCCAGGCCCGCAACTGCTCGCGCGAGAACAGCGTCGACGGTTCGTCCATGTGGACTGCTATCTCCCCGGAGAGCGCCTTCAGTCCCGCGCGCTGGACGGGCCGCGGGAGCGAGTACGCCAGTCGCACCGCGTGGCCCAGTCGAATCTCGGTCCGCAGGTCGTCGCGCCACGCGCGTTCGTAGTCGCCGAGCGTCCCCGGTCTCGACGGATCGACCTCGCGGGCGGCGTGGTCGGCCGCGCGCATCCCGTAGAGGATGCCGCCGCCGGTGAACGGCTTGGTCTGCCCGGCGGCGTCACCCAGCAGGAGGCTCCGCCGGCCCGTCACCCGCTTGGGCGGGCCGATGGGGATGAGGCCGGAACAGCGGTGGTCGAGTTCGACGCCGTACTCGGTACACAGGTCGTCGAACCGGCCCGACACGTCGTCGCCGGGGCGGGCCGCGAGACCGTACTCGACGCCTCCGTCGCCGCGCGGGATGCGCCACGCGAAGAAGCGCGGGACGGTGAGGTGGACGTCGACGAACCCCTGATGGTCCGGTTCGGCGTCGAACCCGAGGACGCCGTGGAGGAACTCGCCGGGGTCGGGGAGACCGCAGGCCGCCCGGACCCGCGAGCGCGGGCCGTCCGCGCCGACGACCATCCGCGCCTCGTGTCTCTCGACGCCGTCCGGCCCGGTCACGACCACCTCGACGCCCTCGCGCGTCTCGGTGACGCCGGTGACGGTGTGGCCGTCGCGCACGTCCGCGCCCGCCTCGCCGGCCGCCCGCGCGAGGACCTTGTCGAGGCCGACGCGGTCGATGGCGTTGGAGATGGCCTCGCGCTTGTAGAACGGTTCGCCGGCGGTGTCGGGGCCGCCGACGTGGAAGCGCGCGCCGCGAATCTCGTTCTGGAAGAGGTCCTCGCGGGCGCCCTCGGGGACGTACTCCCAGAGGTCGAGGCTGACGTGGCCCGAACACGCGAGGGGCTTCCCCACCTCGCCCTGTTCGAAGACGAGGACGTCGTGGCCCGCCTCGGCGCTCCGCCGGGCGAACCGGGACCCCGCGGGTCCGGCACCCACGACGATGAAATCGTGCATCGACCGTCCATCGAACGGCGCCGGTCGAATATCTTCTGTCTTCACTCGTTGCCCCCGGTCGGTCGTCCCCCGCGTCGACTACGGGACGACTGCCATCCCGCGCGGGGCCTGCCCCCGGTAGCCGTCGTGCCAGTCCACGTCAAGCGGCCGCCAGGAGCGGCCGGCGTCCGTCGAGCGATACGGCCCGTGGTTCGTCAGCGCGAAGAACTCGCCGTCCCCGCCCGGGGCGAGGACCGCCCGGAGCAGTCCATCCGGGTCCGGGAGGCCGTCCATCGTCCGCTTCCACTCCCCGTCCTCGCTCCGGTAGACGTAGGACTCGGCCTCCGAGGGGGTGTGGGCCGTCCACGCGCTGGAGGCACTCGAGACGACGACGGTGTCCGGGTCGCCGGGGTCGACGGCGACGCTCCAGCAGTAGCGGTGGTCGAGGCCGGCCTGCGAGTGGTCCCACGTCTCGCCGCCGTCGGTCGTCTCGGCGTAGCCGTCGCCCGCGGCGGCGTACAGTCGCCCCGGGGCGTCGGGGTGCGTGGCGAGGGTGTGGTTGTCCCGACGTGCCGTGGGGACGCGGTCGGTCCACGTCTCCCCGCCGTCGTCGCTGGTGACGAGGGCCCCCGCCTCGATGCTCACCGCGAGGCGGTCGGGGTCGTGTGGCGACTGCGAGATCCAGCGGACGTGGTGAGTCTCCGGACGGGGCGGGAAGTACCACTCCTCGCTGGAAGGGAGGTCGGTCAGCCCCGGTCGCTCCGCCCACGTCTCGCCGGCGTCCGTCGAGTGATAGACCCGGGAGGGTTCGGTCCCGACCCACACCTCGTCCGGGTCGTGCGGGCTGACGGTGACGGCGGTGACGGACTCGCCGACGACGTCACCGCCCACGCGGTCCCACGTCTCGCCGCCGTCGGTGCTCCGGCGGAGGCCGGCGTCGAACGTGCCACAGAACACCCGGTCGGGGACGTCGGGCGAGGCGGCGACGCACTCCAGGTCGTGGTCGGCGAACCGCTCACGGAGCGTCCACTCCTCGTCGGTCCCCTCGAGGACGACGAGTGCGTCGCGGAGGGCGGCGTAGATGCGCGTCATACCCGTCGGTCGGCGTCGGTCGCCAAAGAACCGACCGCTCTCCACCGCTCAGGCGCTCGCGACGGCGGGGTCGCTCTCGTACTCGTAGCCATCGAGGTCGCTCGCGGCCAGCCACGACTCGATGGCCTCGACGCCCTCCTCGCGGGCGCTCGCCTCGTCGTCGCCCGCGACGCCGACCGCGAGGGTCAGCGTCACCACCATCCGGTACGGCTCGAAGGGACCCGCGGGTTGCTCGTAGACGGCCGCGTGGTCGACGGCGAACGACCCGCCGTCCGGTTCGGTCCCGCGCAGTCGTTCGCGCAGTTTCCGCCGCGCGCTACTCCGTGCGGTCCCCTCCGTCGAGTCGCTGACCGTCACGACCGTCTTCACCGTCCGTTCGACTTCGTAGCGCGCCACTCAGCGCTCACCCCGGACGTCGTTCGCGTGCATGGTGGACGTGTTCGCCCCCGAGGGGATGACCGTTTCGCCCGTCGCGCTCACAGCGTGAGACACCCCTTGACGACCGCGGGGTCGCGTGCCCGCTCGAACGCCTCGCCCACGTCCGCGAGGGGAGCGGTGAAGTCCACGATACCCGCCACGTCGACGCGCCCGTCGGCCAGCAGGGACACCGCCGCCGGGTAGGTGTTGCTGTAGCGGAAGGACCCCCGCACGTCGAGTTCGTCGTCCACCAGCGAGAGCACGTCGTACTCCGCTTCGGCCTGCGCCGCGAGGCCCACCTGCACGACGACGCCGCCCCGCCGGGCGCAGGCGGGGGCCGCCTCGATGGCCGGGCGCGCGCCGGAGGCTTCGACGACCACGTCCACGCCCCGACCGCTGGTGTAGTCGTCGACGGCGCCCGCGAGGTCACCCGTCGCGTCGACGACCGCGTCGGCTCCCCGTTCTCGTGCGCGGTCGAGTTTCGCCGGGACCACGTCCGCGACGAGTACCTCCGTCGCGCCCGCCGCCCGCGCCGCGTCCATCGTCAGCAGGCCGATGGGCCCCGCGCCGGTTATCAGGACGGTGTCGCCCACGCCCACGTCGCCGCGGCGACAGACGTGGATACCCACGGAGAGGGGTTCACAGAGCGCTCCCGCGCGCGTGCTCACGTTCCGCGGGAGGGGGTGACAGAGGTCGGCGGGCCACGCGACGTACTCCGCGAGTGCGCCGTCGTGGGGCGGCGTCGCCATGAAGCGCACGTCGGGACAGAGGTGGTACTCGCCGCGCTTGCACCACTCGCACTCCCTGCAGGGGACGCCCGGTTCGATTGCGACCCGGTCGCCCGACTGGAGGGCGGTCACGCCGTCGCCCGCGCCGACCACCTCGCCGGCGGCCTCGTGGCCGAGAATCAGGGGCGACTCGACGACGTAGTCGCCGATGCGCCCGTGGTCGTAGTAGTGGAGGTCCGACCCGCAGATGCCCACCTCGCCGACGCGGACGAGGACCTCGCCGGGCGCGGGGTCGGGTCGCTCCCGCTCTTCGAGTTCGAGAGTGCCGGGTTCGGTGAGGACAGCGACCTGCATACCTCGTCTACTCCTCGCGGAGGCAAAACGGTTCGTCGCCGGGGGTCCCGACTAGTCGTCGCCCGCGGCGGCCTTCACGCGCTTCTCGTCCGCCCGCGGGCCGTCGAGGTCCACGTCCGGCAGGAGGTCACGCAGATAGCGTCCCGTGTGTGACGCCTCGACCGTCGCCACCTCCTCGGGAGTGCCCGCGGCCACGAGGTCGCCGCCGTTCTCGCCGCCCTCGGGGCCGAGGTCGACGACGTGGTCGGCATTCTTCACGAGGTCCAGTTCGTGTTCGACCACGACGATGGTGTTCCCGCGGTCGGTCAACCGCTGGAGCACGTCGATGAGTCGGCGTTCGTCGGCGCTGTGCAGTCCCGTCGTCGGTTCGTCCAGCAGGTAGAGCGTCTCGCCGGTGTCCTTCTTGCCGAGTTCCTCGGCGAGTTTGATGCGCTGGGCCTCCCCACCCGAGAGGGTCGTCGAGGGCTGGCCGAGGCGCATGTAGTCCAGCCCGACGTCCTTCAGCAACTGGAGGCGGCGCTCTATCTGGGAGTTGGCCTCGAAGAAGTCGTAGGCCTCCTCGACGCTCATGTCGAGGACGTCCGAGATGGTCGCGCCCTTGTAGGTCACGTCGAGGGTCTCGTCGTTGTAGCGCGCCCCGTCGCACTCCTCGCAGGGGACGTACACGTCCGAGAGGAAGTTCATCTCGATCTTGACGGTGCCCTGCCCCCCGCAGGCCTCACAGCGCCCGCCCTTGACGTTGAACGAGAAGCGGCCCTTCTCGTAGCCGCGCCGTTTCGACAGTTTGGTCTGGGCGAACAGTTCGCGGATGTGGTCGAAGACGCCGGTGTACGTCGCCGGGTTCGACCGCGGGGTCCGGCCGATGGGCGACTGGTCGATGAGGCGCACCGTCTCTATCTGGTCGGTGCCCTCGATGTCGTCGTGGTCGCCGGGGTAGACGTCCGTCCCGTTCATGCGCTTGACGAGGCCCTTGTACAGAATCTCGTGGAGCAGGGTGGACTTCCCGGACCCGGAGACGCCCGTGATGGCCGTGAAGTTGCCGAGCGGGATGTCCACGTCGAGGTCACGGAGGTTGTGCTGGCGTGCCCCCCGGACGGTGAGGTGGCCCGTCGGGTCGCGCCGCCCGTCCGGGACGGGGATGGCCTTCCGCCCGGCGAGGTAGTCGCCGGTGATGGACGCCTCGCAGGCCATCACGTCCTCCACGTCGCCGTTCACGACGACCTCGCCCCCGCGCTTGCCGGGGCCGGGACCCATGTCGATGACGTTGTCCGCCCGCCACATCGTCTCCTCGTCGTGTTCGACGACGACCAGCGTGTTCCCGAGGTCGCGCAGGCCACAGAGGGTGTCGAGCAGGCGGTCGTTGTCTCGCTGGTGGAGGCCGATTGAGGGTTCGTCGAGGACGTACAGCACCCCGACGAGGCCCGACCCGACCTGCGTGGCGAGGCGGATGCGCTGGGACTCCCCGCCCGAGAGGGTAGAGGCCTCGCGGTCGAGCGTGAGGTATTCGAGACCGACCTCCTCCATGAATCCGAGGCGCGCGCGAATCTCCTTGAAAATCTCCTCGGCGATGGTCCGGTCGCGCTCGGACATCCCCTCCTCCATCCCCTCGAAGTGTTCGAGGGCGTCGCCGATGCTCATGCGGTTGACCTCGGTGATGGCGGTGCCCTCGACGAGGACTGCCCGGGACTCGGGTTTCAGACGCGTGCCGTCGCAGGCGGGACACGTCGTCGTCGCCATGTAGTCCTCGATGTGTTCGCGCGTGCCCTTGCTCTCCGTCTCGACGTACCGGCGGTCGAGGTTGGGGATGACGCCCTCGAAGCGCTTCTCCTTGCGCCGGACGCCGTTCTTCGTGCTCCGCTCGAAGGTCACCTTCTCGCTGGTGCCGTAGAGGAACGCCTGCCGGACCGACTCGTCGAGTTCCTCGAACGGCGTCGACAGCGAGACGCCGAAGTGCTTCGCGACGGCGTCGAGGCGCGTGCGGTAGTACGACCGGGAGTAGCTCCACGGCTCGAACACCTCCTTCAGCGGTTTGGAGGCGTCGCGCACGACGAGGTCCTCGTCCACCTCCTTCGTCTCGCCGATACCCTCGCAGGCGGGACAGGCCCCGTGCGGGGAGTTGAACGAGAACGACCGCGTCTCTATCTCGGGGAGGTCGATGCCACAGTGCGTGCAGGCCAGTTCCTCGGAGAAGGTGACGACGAGTCGGTCGTCGTCCTCTCCCGCCAAATCGCCGGTCGAGCGGGTCCGAGACCCGAGGTTCACGTCCTCTGGCGGGTCCGGCAGGATGACCTTCAGCGTCCCCTCTGCCTCTTCGAGGGCCGTCTCGACGCTGTCGGTGATGCGGGAGCGTGCCTCCTCGCTCACCTTCACCCGGTCTACGATGACGTCGATGGTGTGGAAGTAGTTCTCGTCGAGGTCGGGTTTCCCCGTCGCGAGGTCGTACTCCTCGCCGTCGACCTCGACGCGGGCGTAGCCGTCGGCGAGGAGTTCGTCGAAGTGGTCCGCGAACGCGCCCTTCTGGTCGCGGACGACGGGCGCGGCGAGTTTCGCCTTCGTCCCCTCGGGGAGTTCGAGGAGGCGCCGGACCATGTTCTGGGCGCTCTGTTCGCCCACCTCGCGGCCGCACTCGGGGCAGTGGGGTGTGCCGACGCGGGCGTAGAGGAGACGGAGGTAGTCGTGGAGTTCCGTGACCGTCCCGACGGTCGAACGGGGGTTGTTGGCGGCGTTCTTCTGGTCGATGGAGATGGCGGGGGAGAGACCGTCGACGGACTCGACCTGCGGCTTGTCCATCTGGCCGAGGAAGTTGCGGGCGTAGGCGCTGAGGGACTCGATGTAGCGCCGTTGGCCCTCGGCGTACACCGTCTCGAACGCGAGCGAGGACTTCCCCGACCCGGAGAGGCCGGTGACGACGGTGAACTCCTCGCGGGGTATCGTCACGTCGATGTCCTTGAGGTTGTGTTCTTCGGCCCCTCGGACCTCGATGTACTCCTTCATCGTGTGGGCCAGGGGGCGACGGCCTACATTCCTGTCGGTTCCTCTCCGACTTGCCGACGCCAGCAACGCCGTTTTGGAGCTTCAGAAGCCCTGTCGAGGGCGACGAGCGGTTCGGCTCTCGGGCCGGTTCGCGGGGCGAGGTTTATTAGTGGTGACGTGACAACTGCCCCCTATGAGCGGAACCCAGGACGTCATCGGTGGCCTCGACCTCTCGGCCGACGACTACGTCATCAAACAGAGCCTCGTCCGGAGCAAGTACGCGGTGACCGACGGCGACGGGAACCCCGTCCTGAAGGGCAAGAAGAAGCGCTTCAAGATCAAGGAGGAGTTCCCCTTCACGAACCCGCAGGGCGACGTGGTCTTCCGCATCAAGGCGCGGAACATCCTCGACGTGGCGGGCAACTACGAACTCGTCGACGAGGAGTCGGGCGAGCCGTTCGCCGTCATCGAGAAGGAGTACACCCTGTTCAAGCACGTCTACAACATCCGCGACCCCGACGGGCGGATGCTCGCGCGCATCGAGTCCGAGAGCGCCGTCGTGATGGCCCTGAAGTCGTTCTCCGATATCGTGAGCATCCTGCCCCACTCGTACTCCATCACCGGCCCGGACGGCGAGCACATCGGGTCCATCAGCGAGCGTCTCTCGCTGCGCGACATCTTCGACGTGCACGTCGGCGACACCGGCGACGCCCCCCGCGAGGCCATCGTCGCCGCCGCCATCACCATCGACGCCCTCGAAGAGGACTGAACGGGTCCCCCTCGCCGGGACGCTGATATTCCCGCACGCGCTATCCGGGACATGACAATCGGTGCCGACGACCCCGCCGCCCCGCCCGGAGAACGCGGGGACGGGCGGGGCGAGACGGACGCGGGAAGCGCGATGGGCGCGGGGATGGGTCTCGGCATCGCGCTCGGTCTGGCCATCGGTGCGGCCGTCGGCGTCGCCACCGACGACCTCGGCCTCTGGATGGGGGTCGGCGTCGCCATCGGCGTCGCGATGGGGGCCGCCATCGGCGCTGGTCTCGACGCGGAGTACGGCGACGCCGGGGAGGCCGAGTGACGACCCGCCGCGCCCGGCGGCCCGGCGAGCGCCGGCCATGATGGCCACCACCCACGCCCTGGTCGGCGTGACGCTCGCGGCGGCGTTCGTCCCCCTCGCTCCCGAATCCGCCTCGCTTCTCGCCCTCGCGGGCGGCGTGGGCGGCACCGCCCCCGACGTCGACACCGTCGTCGGCACCCACCGGAAGACGCTGCACTTCCCCGCGTTGGGGTGGGTCGTCGCCCTGCCGGCAGTCGCCATCGCCGTCCTCGCGCCCGGTCCGGCGACGGCCGCCGCCGCCTGCTTCCTCCTCGCGGCGGCGGTGCACTCGCTGTCGGACGTACTGGAGGGCGGACGGGAACTCAGGCCGTGGGAACGGACGACGGACCGGGCGGTGTACTGTCACCTCTGTCGTCGGTGGCTCACCGCCCGGCGACTCGTCCGGTACGACGGGTCCCCCGAGGACCTCCTCCTCACTGCGGTCTTCGCGGTCCCCCCGCTCCTCGCGTTCGGCGGGTCCGTCGGGGCGGGATGTCTCGCGCTCGTCGCCCTCGGCGCGGGCTACACGCTCGTCCGAAAGCGGGTCCCGGCGCTGGTGGAGTTCGCGAACACGGGCCGGTGAGTGTCTCCAGACAGTGAATAACGGCCCTTTCGATAGGTATTCACACGATAACTTAGGTCGGTCGAGGGATACGGGAACCATGAACACACCCACGCACGACGGGTCGGTCGACGGACGGGAGTGGCGGGGGGTCCGCCGTCTCGTCACGACCGCCGTCGTGGGAGGGGTCGTCGTCGCCCTCGCCGCCGCCCTCTTCTCGGGCACCCACTCGCTCCCGGACGGCGTCGACGGGCGGACGCTCGCGGGACTGCTCGCCCTCGCGTTCGTCGCGCTGGCCTGCTGGGGGCTCTCGCTGCACGTCGTGCTCGTGACGCTCGGCGCGGGCGTCGGCCCCGTCCGCTCCGTGGGCCTCTCGCTGGCCACCAAGTTCGTCGCGAACGTCGCGCCGTTCGGGCAGGCCGCCGGCGCGCCGGTCAGCGGCCTCCTCGTCGCCTCGGCGACCGACCTCGAACTCGAACGCGCGCTCACCGCCGTCGTCACCGTCAGTACTCTCACGAGCGCGACCGGCGTCGCTCTCGGAATCGTCGCCCTCGGCGGTGGCGGACTGGGGGGGTCGACGACCGCCCGCGTGGCTGCGAGCGCACCCCTCGTCGTGGGTCTCGGCGCGCTCGTCGTCGCGGGGTGGCGTCGCCGCCGCCGGGTCGCCGTCCTCCTCGCGGCCGTCCTCACTCCCCTCGCCCGGGTCGTCGCTCCCGTCCACCCCCGCGTGGACCCGCCGACCCGCGAGGCCGTCGCGGCCCGCGTCGACGGCCTGTTCGTCGCGGTCGAGGAGATCGCCCGCGCGCCGCGCCGCGTCGCCCTCGCGGTCGGGTTCGCCGCCTGCGGGCAGGTGCTGACCGCGACCTGTCTGTGGGTGGCCCTCGATGCGGTCGGCTCGCCCGTCGCCTTCCCCCTCCTCCTCGGCGTCCTCCCGCTGGCGAGCGTCGGGACGCTCGTCCCCTCGCCGGGAGGCACCGCTGGCGTCGAGGCGGCGCTCGTCGGTCTGCTGGTGTCGCTCGCGGGGATGGCGCTCCCGCTGGCCTCCGCGGCGGTCATCCTCTACCGGGTGGCGACGTTCTGGGCGCCGCTCCCGGTGTGTGGCGTGGTCGCCGCCGCCTTCGGCGGGCGGGACGTCATCTCGCTGGTGCGGGGATAGGGGTCTCCGGTGGGGGCCACATGGCGTGACCGACCGGGGCGAGGGCGACGAGACGCTTCGTCCGTCACTCGATACCGGGACAGTCGTGGCTCTCGGGCAGCCTGTGGGCCGGACAGTACGAGTCGGAGCAGTACGAGCAGGTCCGGTCGTCGACGAGGGTGTCGCCGCACCCGTCGCAGACGGCTATCGCTCTCCCGTCGGCGTACCAGTCGTGTATCACGCCGATGACGCCCTCCAACGAGTCCCCCCGCTCCGTCAGCGAGTACTCGACCCGGAACGGCTTGTCGCTGACCATCTCCCGTTCGACCAGCGCCCGCTCCTCCAGTTGTTTGAGCGTCTCCGAGAGGACCTTACTGGAGATGTCGGCCAGTTCCCGCTTGAGTTCGTTGAAGCCCATCGAACCGCTCTCTTGTATCTGGTCGATGACGGGGAGGTACCACTTGCGACCCAGGAGGTTCCCGATGTCGCCGAGGTCGTCCCGGGACTCGTCGGTACGACCCTCGCCGGAGCCATTGAGCACCATGTGGGATACTCTCTCCCGTACACGGAAGAACCCGACTCTCGACACTACCGGCTCACTTCGGCCCGTTCTCGTTGCTGGCGAGGAACTCGTCGACGATGGAGGTGATACCGCGCCGCAGGCGCTGGGACGCGGCGTTGTCGCTGATGCCGACCAGTGCCGCCAGGTCACCGAGGGTGATACCCCGCGGGATGTCCCAGTATCCGTTCGCGTGGGCCGTCGAGATGATGTCGTACTGCTCGTCGGTGACGGTCGTCTCGTCGCGAGGGACGCTCGGGTTGTAGATGCGGCGCAGTTCGATCTGCACGTCGTGCTCGACGCACTGGTCGCGAAAGATCCCGAGGTCGTCCCGGTCGGCGAACTGGAGGCGGAACTCCCACTCGTCGGCTCCGCCCGCCGCCCGGAGGACGTCGGCGCGCGACGTGATCAGCGGTCGGACGAGCGAGTCGATGTCCGGGGACCAGCGAATCTCGAAGAGGTATCGGCCGTCGGTCCGGGTGAGGCAGGTCACCTCCTCGACGAGTGTGTCGGTACCGAGCGTCTCCTCGATGGCCGCGCGATCGCCACCTTCCACCCAGAACAGGGGAATCACTCCCGTCTGAAGCGGGACGATTCGCTCGAGTTCGACCCTGATGTCCGGGTACGTCTCGAAGAGGGTCCCGAGCGCGAACTGGTCCGCCGGGACGGCGATGTCGGTGATGACCACCATGTGTGAACAAAGTTACATAACGTACCGAGCCGCTTGCCGCTTTCGCGTCGTGTCGCGCGGCGAACGGAATCGGTATGGCTGTGGCCCCGTCCGGCACTCGGAGGCTACACCTTCTCGGGGAGCCACCCGCCGTCGACTTCGACGTTCTCGCCGCTGACGTAGTCGCTGTCCTCGTCGACGAAGAAGAGCATCGCCTGCTGGAGGTCCTCGAACCGCGCGGGGCGGCCCCGGGGCAGGTCCTCGGGGAACTCCTCGGAGTTCTCGACGACGTACGGCGAGACGGCGTTGACCGTGATGCCGTCGTCCTGCGTGTCGGCGGCCAGCATCCGCGTGAACATCAACACGCCCGTCTTGGCGACGAAGTAGGGGAAGTTCTTCGGCGAGACGAGGCCCTTCTCGGCGGAGGCGTAGCCGACGTTGACGATGCGGCCCCACTCCGACTCGCGCATGGGGTCGAGCGCCCGCTTCGAACAGATGCAGGTGGCGTCGAAGTTCGTCCGCATGACGTTCTGCCACGTCTCCCAGTCGATGTCGGTCCAGTGGGCGGGCGCGAAGTTCCCGACGTTGTTGACGAGGACGTCGACGTCCCCGAGTTCGGCCTCGACGGTGTCGAACATCCCGTCGACGTCCTCGGGGTCGGTGACGTCCGCCCCGACGGTCATCGCCGTCCCACCGTCCTCGCGGACCGTCTCGGCCACGTCGTCTGCGGCCCCGTCGCTCGTGTTGTAGTGGACGGCGACGCTCGCGCCGTGGTCGGCGAGCGAACGCAGGAGTTCGCGACCGACGCCCTTCGCGCTCCCGGTGACGAGTGCGACGCGCCCGTCGAGGTCGGGTTCGAGCATGGCTGGTCGTCGCGCCCGACGTGCTTAGCCCTCGGGGTCAGCGGCGCGCCCGCCGCCTCCACTCGCGTTCCTGTTCGCGTTCGGTGATGTGTCGCCTGCCGTCGGCGAGTCGGTCGCGCGCCGTCGCCTCGAACTCGACCACGCTCGGGAGGAAGCCCGCCTCGAAGTCCTCCAGTACGTCGTAGCTCCAGTGCTCGCCGCCCTCGGATCGCTCGGCGACGACCCCGCGCGGGAGCAGGTCGTCGCGGAGGGCGTCCGCCAGCCCCTCGTGGCCCGCCTCGCGGAACAGTTCCTCGGCGGCGGCGAGGTGGTCCATCGCGTGGCCGGTGTTGTGGTGGAACGAGACGAGGTGGCCGTGGGCGCGCCGGAGCCACTCCACGCTCAGTTCGGCGCGGTGGAGGGCCTCCCGTTCGGCCGCCGAGAGGTCCAGGTCCGTGTCACTCATGGTGCACGATAACGCACGGCAGGGGATAGCGATGTCGTCGCTCCCTGTAAGGATTTACGCGAACCCGAGGTAATGTGTTGATACTTAAGTGTGCGGGGGACGCTTCGTCTGACAATGCCCTACTACGCGGGCGTCGACCTCGGCGCGACGAACGTCCGGGCGGTCGTCGGGGACGGGGACGGCACCATCCTCGGGCAGGCGAGCCAGTCGACCCCGCAGGGACCGACCGGCATCGCCGTCACCGAGGCGGTCCTCGCGGTCCTGCGCGAGGCCTGCGAGGCCGCCGACGTCTCCCCGCACCGCGTGACCGCCGCCGGTATCGGCTCCATCGGCCCGCTCGACCTGACGGAGGGAACCGTCGACGGTCCCGCCAACCTCCCGGACGCGGTCGGTCGCATCCCCCTGACCGGCCCCGTCGGGAACCTCGTCGAGTCCGACCGGGTGTACCTGCACAACGACACCAACGCCGGCTGTCTCGGCCAGCGCTTCTTCAGCGACCGCAACCCCGACGACATGGTGTACGTCACGATGTCCTCGGGCGTCGGCGCGGGCGTCGCCGTCGACGGCCACCTCCTGCAGGGGTGGGACGGCAACGCCGGCGAGGTGGGCCACATGACCGTCGACCCCGACGGTCGGCTGACCTGCGGGTGTGGCGGCGCGGGCCACTGGGAGGCGTACTGCTCGGGCAACAACATCCCGAACTACGCCCGCTACATCCACGAGACGGGCGACTACGAGACGGACCTCGACCTCGAGGCGCCCGACTTCGGCGCGCCGGCCGTGTTCGACGCGGCGAGCGCGGGCGACCCCCTCGCGGAACGCGTCGTCGAGCGAGTCGGGGAGTGGAACACCGTCGCCATCGCCAACGTCGCTCACGCCTACGCCCCCCTCGTCGTCTACCTCGGCGGGGCCGTGGCGCTCAACAACCCCGAGCAGATACTCGACCCCATCGTCGAGTCGCTTCCCGACCGCGTCACGATGGTGAACGTCCCCGACGTGGAACTCACCACCCTCGGCGACGACGTGGTCGTCCTCGGCGCGCTCGCCAGCGCCATCACCGGCGGCGGGCGGCGCGCCCCTTGAGCGCGGGGAGGTTCCCCGCGCCACGGGACCACAAACGATACGGCGAGTGACATCCAGAGGCGTGTATGCACGACCCCCGTGCTGGCGTCTCCCGACGGCACGTCCTCGCGTCCGCCGGCGGGGCGTTCGCCCTCCCCGCCCTCTCGGGCATCGCGACCGCACAGCAGTCGAACGACTACGGCCCCCTCGGACGGGTCAAGGTGGACGGCACCAAGGAAGTCGTCGTCGAGGGAGACACCGCCTACCTCGCGACGACCAGCGGCTTCGCCACCGTCGACGTGAGCGACCCCGCCTCGCCCGCCCTCCTCGCCGACCGGCGTGACCTCCTCGCGGACCGCGAGGACGGCCCGCTCCGGATGATATACGACGTGAAGGTGAGCGGCGAGAACCTCCTCGTCGTCGGCCCCGCCAACGGCGTACAGGACGCCTTCCGCGGCGCGGTACTCTACGACGTGAGCGACCCCGCCGACCCGACCGAACGAACCGTCTACGAGACGGACTTCGCCATCCACAACGCCTACCTCGACGGTACGACGGCGTACCTCACCGGCAACGACGGGCGGGGCAACCCGCTGGTCGCCGTCGACGTGGCGGCGGGCGAGGAACTGGGCCGGTGGTCGCCCGCCGACGAGGACGAGGCGTGGCTAGACGTCTACCCCGGCTTCCGGTCGCTCCACGACGTGTACGTGCAGGACGGCGTCGCCTACCTGCCCTACTGGGACGCCGGGACGTGGATGGTCGACGTGAGCGACCCGACGGACATCTCCCGGATCGCCAAGGTCCGCGGCCCCTCCCCCGAGGAACTCGCGAGTCGCAACCGCCTGAACGTCCTCGAACCGCCGGGCAACGACCACTACGTCACGGTGAACGAGGACGCCTCGCTCCTCGCCATCGGCATGGAGTCGTGGGACTACCGCGACGGCGACGGGAGCGGCGGGCCGAGCGGTATCGACCTCTACGACGTATCGGACCCGGAGAACGCCGAGAGACTGTCGACCATCACGCCCCCGCCCGCGGAGAACGACAACCGGCAGGGCGGCGTCTGGACCACCTCGCACAACCTCGACGTCGCCGAGGATAGAGTCTACGCCTCGTGGTACCAGGGCGGCGTGCAGGTGTTCGATATCTCCGACCCGTCCGCACCGGCCCTCCTGCGGGGGTGGGCCGACCGGGACGCGGCGAGTTTCTGGGGTGCGGCGAGCGTCACCCCCGGCGAGTTCTTCGTCGCCAGTTCGACGGACTACCGCGGCAAGACGGCCGCGCTGTTCACCTTCCCCGACGCGCCCGCCGACGAGCGCTCGACGCGGACACAGACGTCGACGCCCACCGACACGCCCGCCCCGAACGGGACCACGGGGAACGACACGAACGGGTCGAACGGGTCCGGGACGACGTCCGCGCCGACGACGAACGGGACGGCCACCACCGCCCCCGCCGGCAACACCACGGAGGACACCTCCTCGAGCGACGGGCCGGGGTTCGGCGTCGCCGCCGGCCTCGCCGGCCTCGGACTGGGCGCGTGGCGCGCCCTCCGCCGCGAGTAATCGGGACTACCCGCCGAGGGCGTTCTCGACGGCGCTCGCCACGTTCCTCGCCTTCTCGGCCAGCGCTTCGGGCACCTCGCCGGCGGCGACGGCCTCGTCCAGTTCGTCGTCGTCGACGCGTTCGACCGTCCCGTCGGCGTGTCGCACCACGTCGACGTGCAGGTCGACGTAGCGCGCCACCTCCGGGAACAGTTCGACCGGCGTACAGACGTTCACGTACGTCCCCCGTCGCTCGCCGTCGCTCCCCCGGTAGACCGTCGGGTACCACCAGCGTCCCTCCTTCAACTTCGTGGTGGCCACGTCGCCCGCTCGCCGTTCGACGCCGAGGGCGTCGTAGGTCCCCCCGGGCGTCATCTTTCGTTCGACGGTGATGCCGCCGTCGGGGTCGTACTCGACCACCTCGCCCCTCCCGAGGACGATGAGCCTGCCGTCCGGTTTCCCGTGACCGAGGGCGACCCGGTCGCCCTCGCGCGGACCGAACTGCCGGGTGAGCGCGGCGAACGGGAAGTCCGTGTCGGCGCTCGTCCCGCCACAGACCGCCTCCGCGAAGTCGACGGCGGCGCTGGCCTCGCGGGTCGCGGCCTTACAGCGGTGGTGGCCGGTCATCGTCGTCGTGACTGCCCGGCGGGCCTCGTCCAGCGCGAACCGTGATTCGCGGCCGAACCAGACCCACGTCGTCGCCCGGTCCTCGGTGAGACGCTGGGGGGCCTCGACCTCGTCGGGGAGCGACTCCTCTACGCGCTCGGCCCGGTCGTTCAGGTCGTCGAGCGTCGTCGCGAGGGCGTCGAGGCTCGCGTCGTCCGCTCGGTCGTTCCACCGCACCGCCCACCCCTCACGGGGGTCCGTCGGGAGGACGCTCGCGAGGTCGAGGCTCGTGTCGCCGGTGCTCCCGCCGCGCACGAGACGGGCGAGGCCGTTGCCCACCTCGATGGTCGGGTCACAGAGGGGGTCGTCGTCGTCCCACGGGGCGGCCGCCGACCGCACCTGTACGCGCACGGCGTCGCCCTCCTCCAGGTAATCGTCTACGCGGTCGAACGGGAGGTAGCCCTCCACGTCGCCGAGGTCGAGGACCGCGCCGGGACCTCGGGTCCCGGTGACGACGGCGTCGAAGACGCTCCCCGTGGGGGCCGGGTCGTCCCACGCCAGCGTGTCGACGCCCAGTCCGCGCAGTCGGTCGGCGACCGCCGAGACGCCGTCGGCCTCGCCCTCGACGCCCACGCCCTGTCGGTCGCGGGTCGTCGCCACGTGCACGTCGGCGGGTTCGACCGGGAACGACTCGTCGAAGCGCTCGCGGATGGGTTCGGACGCCTGCACGACGGCGTGGTCGTCGCCCTCGTACAGGAGGTGGGTGAGCGCCGTGGTGTAGATGCCCCGGACGCTGACGTTCATAGGTCGTCGGGGTCGGCCGCGAAGCGAACCCGACCGTCGATAGTCGGGCCGAGGGTGAGTTCGACGGTGCCGTCCTCGAGGGGACGGCCCCCCTCGATTGGCACGCCCCACGAGTCGAACTTGAGGTACCCCCGGATGTCGGCGGCGTGGGTGTAGCAGTCGAGGTGGTCGACCGTGTGCTCCTGCGGGCCGCCAGCGCCGTGGGCGCGGTCCATGTCCGAGTAGACCGTCCCGCGGTCGGCGAAGAACTCGACGAGGGCGTCCGCGTCGGCCCGCGTCCGCTCTTTTACGAGGTCGTCGGCTTCTCGGAGCTGCTCCTTGGAGAGGCCCACCTCGCGGAGGGCCGCCTGCGTCCGCTGGTCGAAGTGCATGGCCGCGTTTGGCGGGGGGCCGGCGAAAAGGCCACGGTACGGCGGCCTCCCCGGTGATGGCCGACCCTCGGCGAGTCAGGCCGGGTAGTCCTCGCGCCACGGACGACGGCGCTCGATGGCGGCGCTACCCGCGAGGACGAGGTCGTCGTCGAAGCGCCCGCCGGCCAGCTGGAGGCCGACGGGCAGGCCGTCGACGAGGCCCGCCGGGACCGACGCCGCGGGGTGGCCCGAGAGGTTGTACGGTTGCGTGAGCACCCAGCCGCGGTACGGGTCCACGTCCACGCCGTCGACCGTCCCCGGTTCCTCGCCGTGGGGGAACGGGAGGACGCCCATCGTCGCCGTGGCCAGCAGGTCGTACTCCGCGAAGCACTCCTGCAGGCCGTCGAACACCCGCGAGCGGACGACGTCAGCACGGGTGGACGCCCGCGCGGTCGGCGTCTCGGCGTCCAGCACGAGGTCCACGAGGTAGGGGCGCAGTCGGTCGCGGTCGGCGCCGCGCGGGTCGAACCCCTCCGCTTCGAGGGCGTCGAACACTCCCTGCCAGCGCACCCTCGCCATCGTGTAGTAGGCCTCGAGTATCTCGGAGTGGTCGTGGCCGAGGTCCGGGTCGACCGCCTCCACCGTCGCCCCCGAACGTTCGAGGGCGCGGACGGCTTCGTCACAGACCTCCCGTACCTCGGGTTCGACCGGGAAGACGCCCATATCGGGGCTGTAGGCGACCCGAAGGTCGTCGACGGGTCGGTCCACGGCGGCGGCGTAGTCCGTATCGACGGGGACCGAGTGGGGGTCCTCGGGGTGGAGGCCGGCCATCACGTCCAGCGAGCGGGCGGCGTCCTCCACCGTGCGGGCCAGCGGTCCCTTGTGCGAGAACGGGGTGTGACTGGCGAAAGCGTTGGGCCGCCCGACGTTCGGGACGACGCCGTAGGTGGGCTTGAGGCCGTAGACGCCACAGCAACTCGCGGGGATGCGGATGGACCCGCCCGCGTCCGACCCGGGTGCGAGGGGGACGAGCGAGTCTGCGAGGGCGGCCGCCGCCCCGCCCGAGGACCCGCCGGCGGTCCGGTCGGGGTCGAAGGGCGTGCCCGTCGTCCCGGCGACGCGGTTCTCCGTCGTCGTCCCGAGGCCGAACTCCGGCGTGTTCGTCTTCCCGACGACGATGGCCCCCGCCTCTCGGAGGCGGGCGACGAACGGCGAGTCCGTCTCGGCGACCCGGTCTTCGAACAGGAGCGACCCCGAGGTGGTCCGCACGCCCGCCACGTCGTCGAGGTCCTTGACGGCGACGGGGACGCCGTGGAGGGGACCGAGGGGGTCGCCCGCCTCGACGGCCGTGGCCGCCTCCATCGCCGACTCGCGGGCCAGTTCGTCGGTGACGGTGACGAAGGCGTTGGTCCGGTCCCCCCGCTCGCGGATGCGCGCTAAGTGCGCCTCGACCACTTCGACGGGCGAGCACTCGCCGTCCCTGACGCGCCGGGCGATGCCGGCGGCCGTCATCTCCGTGTAGGTCGGTGCCATGGTACACGGGGCGGCGACGGGGCGAAAAAGGTGCGGGTCGGTCGGCCGCCGGTCCCGACCCGGGACGGCGCGCGGAGCAGTCCGGAGGGCGTAGAGTTAGGGGCCCCTCGCCCGTTCGTGCCCGTATGGGACAACGCGACCCCGTGGAGGCGCGCGCCGACCGCTCGCGCGACCTCTACGACATCGCGACGTGGGAGCCGAGGAGTCGTCTCGATCGGATAGCGGTGAAACTGTACCGGGGCGCGGTCGCCGTCGGTCGGGGGGTCATCATCCTTCTCAGCCTCGCGTTCGTCCTCGGCGTCGTCTTCCTCATCGGGACGAACGACCCGGTCGTCGGCGTACTGACGCTCCTCTCGGCGGTGCCGGCTCTCGGGCTGGCGTGGTACATCTACTCGGCGGACGTGACGAGTAAGGAACCGTTCGTCCCCATCGTCCTCACGTTCTTTCTGAGCGTCTTCTTCGCGACGTTCGCCGGCATCGTCAACACTACGCTGAGTTTCGTCCAGACGCTCGGCCTCCCCGGGTTCGTCCTCTTCTTCTTCCTCGTGGTCGGCCCCGTCGAGGAGGCGGTGAAACTGCTCGCCGTCCGCCTGTACGCCTACGGGTCGTCGAGTTTCGACGCCGTCATCGACGGTGCCGTCTACGGGGCCATCGCCGGCCTCGGGTTCGCGACCATCGAAAACGCCCTCTACATCGTCCAGAACACGCAGATGGGGGCGACGGGGGCGGACCTCCTCGTCCAGCAGTTGAGTTCGTCCGACGGCTCCATCACCGCCTTCCGGGCGCTCGCCGGCCCCGGCCACGTCATCTACTCGGCGTTCGCGGGCTACTACCTCGGACTCGCCAAGTTCAACCGGGAGAACGCCGGCCCCATCGTCGCGAAGGGCATCCTCATCGCGGCCCTCATCCACGCGACGTACAACACGCTCGTCAGCTTCGTCCCGAGCGTCGCGGGCGCGATTCTCGGCGTCGGTTCCCTCGTCGCGTTTTTCGCGTTCGTCGTCGTCTACCAGGGGTTCTTCGGCTACATCCTCTACCGGAAGCTCAAGCGCTACGGCCGGACCTACCGGGCGGTCCAGAGCGAGACCGAGCGCTCGGGCGGGACGGTCGGCGTGGACTCGACGGAGTTCGACGGCTGACTACCGCGACGCCAGTCGCTCCGCGTAGCGCGCCTGCGGGTCCGACTCGCCTTCCGCCGCGAGCAGTCGTTCGACGTACTTCGCCACCACATCCACCTCCAGGTGGACCGGGTCGCCCACCGACTTCTCCGAGAGCGTCGTCAACTCGTAGGTCGCGGGGATGATTGCGACGGCGAACGCGTCGTCGGAGAGGTCGGCGACGGTCAGCGAGATGCCGTCGACGGTGATGGAACCCTTCTCGACGACGTAGCGCCGGAGTTCGGCGGGCAACGAGAAGGCGAAGGTCCAGTCGTCTCCTAGTTGCTCGATACTCACCACCTCGCCGGTGCCGTCGACGTGCCCCTGCACGACGTGACCGTCGAAGCGCCCGTCGGCGGGCATCGCGCGTTCGAGGTTGACGTGGTCGCCCTCGACGAGTTCGTCGAGGTACGTCCGGCGGAGGGTCTCCTCCGAGAGGAACAGGTCGAACGCCTCGTCGTCTGCCTCTCCGGCGGTGCCGGTTTGCTGTGGGTCCGAAGGACCCACTCCCTCTACGGTCAGACACGCTCCACTGACGCTGATGGACTCGCCGTGGGCGAGTTCGGGCGCGAAGTCGGCGGCGACCCGGATGCGTCTGCCCTCCGGGGACTGTTCGACGCCGACCACCTCGCCCGTCGTCTCGACGATGCCGGTGAACATGGTCCGGGTAGGCAGTGTGGGACACAAAACCCCCCGGTTCCGGAGAGCGGGACGCTTTTTGCCCGACCCGCGATACGGGAGGTATGGCACGCGGCATCCTCGGGACGCTCGGGCTGCTGGGAACGCTCGTGTTCGCCGTTCCACTCGGCTTCCTCGGCGTCCAGTTTCTCGTCTCCGAACGCTACCTGATGGGCGGGGTGTTCCTCGGTCTCGCGGTGGCGATGGTCCTCCTCCAGGAGTTCCTGACGACGCCACAGGACATCCCCGCCATGCTCGCGGAGAAGGTGACCGGCACGGTCGTCGGCGAGGAGAAGCCCGAGGAGTCGAAGCGGTCGGAGTAGTTCTGGAACTACTGGGCGGCCAGCGGTTCCTGGGCCTCGCGCATGACGTCGTCGAGCGACCGCCCCGTCGGGCGGTTGTGCAGGAGGACGTCGATGGGCAGGGTAGGCGCGCCGTCGACGAGGTTCTCCATGAGGACGAGACGCTCTCTGGCGCGGGACATCCCGACGTAGAACACCCGCCGTTCGTTGTCCGTGAGGCACGGGATGGGGTCGGTGTGCTTCGTGAACTCCACGTCCTCGTCGCCGACGCGGACGGTGGTGTCTTCGGGGTCCTCGGCCCCGGGGTCGGCGGTGAGGGTGGCGGCCATCTGCTCGACCACCTTCTCGGTGAGGTCGGTCGCCACGAACACGTGGTCGGCCTCGCGGCCCTTCGCGGAGTGGATGGTGCCGACGCGGACCTGCGAGCGGTCGACGTGCTGGTAGTCGCCCGTGAAGTACGCCTTGATGGAGCGTTTCTGGTAGTTCGTCACTTTGCGGACCATGTCGGCGGCGCTCGCCGAGTCGGGCGTGAAGGGGGCGTATTCCTTGACGAACGCGGGATCGACCTCCATGTCGGTCAGGTCCTCGACACCCTCCTCGTCCTGTAGTTCGTCGATGGCGTCGAACAGGTCGTCGCGCTCGCTCGTGCCGAAGGCGGCGGAGTCGAGCATCTCGGCGAGACGGCGGGCCTGCAGGCCGTTGACGGGTTCCTCGTCCTCCAGCAGTTCGACGGCCCGGATGTAGTCGGTCAGACGGTCGGTCCACATCCGCTGGTCGGTGAGCGCCTGGAAGGGGATGCCGTAGTCGATGAACTCGTCCATGAACTGGAACATCTGGTAGCGCGCCCGGAACAGCACCATCACGTCGCCGTCCTCGTCCTGCTCGATGGTCGCCCGGATGTTGCGCACGAGGTCGTACATCGAGGGGTCGCGCACCGCCTCGACGCGCCCGCCCTCCGTCCGGGGCAGGAAGTCCTTCTCCTGTCGCTCGGTGACGTGGGCTATCTCGCGGTTGACGACGTTGAGGATGCGCGAGGGGAGTCGGTAGGAGGTGTCGAGGATGACGTCCTCGCCCACCTCGTTGAGCAGGAGGCTCGGGTCCGCGCCCTGCCACGCGTAGACGACCTGGTCGTCGTCGCCCGCGATGAGGACGCGGTCCATGTGGGCCTTCCACTCCTCGTAGACGTCGTACTGGAGGGTCGTGATGTCCTGAAACTCGTCGATGACGAGGTAGTCGACGCGGGGGAGCAGCGAGCGCTGTTTGACGCGTTCGAGCATGTCGGCGAAGCCGACGAGGCCGTTGTCGCCCTTGTACTTGCGCCACGCCCGGATGGCCTCGGGGACGTCCAGTCGGTCGTCGTCCGAGGACCACGTCGGGGTGTACTTGTTGCCCGTCTGGGCGTTCGGGTCGATGTCCGGCGGGAGGCGGACCTCCTCGACGTTCCACTGGAAGGGGACGTCGTACCAGTCGGCCACGTCGCGGCGGGTCCGCTGGAGCCACTGGCTCGTCGCGATGATCTTGTTGCCCATCGTCGTCGATCGGGAGGACCGGCGGCGGGAGGCCTCGTACTCGTCTTCGAACTCCAGGCCGAAGTCCTCGCAGAACTCCTTCTTGTCCTTCTCGCCGACGACGTCGCCACGCGAGAGGTTGAGCAGTTCGTAGGCCTTCGCGTGCATCGTACAGACGTTCGAGCGCAGCGACCGGGGGCTCCGGTCGAGCCGCTCGGCGAGCCGCTCGCGAATCTCCGCGGCGGCCGCTCTGGTGTACGAGACGACGAGGATGTCCTCGATGTCGATGCCCTCCTCGAGAAGCGCGTCGACGCGGTCCAGCAGCGCCGTGGTCTTCCCACACCCGGGACCGCCGAAGAGCCGGGTGACCTGCGTGTCCGTCATTGAGGGACGCAAGGGGTCCGACCGTATAAGTGACGTGGCTTCTGGGACGGGAACTGGCCGAAAACGGGCGCTACCGGACGGACAGGTGGGCTACGGTGCCCATCCACACACGCTGCACTGTGTGGCCGACATGTCGTGCAGGCCACTACACTCGGGACACTGCTTCTTGTTATACTCCTGCTCCCAGCTTGGCGCTTCGGTCCGGTGACCGCGCTGTGACAGGAACTCGTCGAACATGTCGCCGTTCGTCGCCATACAGGTATGACATGGCACACCACAGTGATAAACCTACTGCTCCCCCACACGACCCGCGACTTCCTGCAGGAATAGTGAACGGTTCGTGACGACCGTCCAACGTGTCGCGGTCGAACGGTCGGAATCGACGGGCCGAGTGCGGGCCGAACCCGATGCGGGAGTCGGCCGGGGCGGCGACCGCTCAGGCGAGGAAGAAGAGGAGGACGGTGACAGCGGTGACGCCGAGGATGAACGCGGCAGCGAGCGCCCCGCCCATGGCTATCATCGCATTGGCGTGGCTGGCGAGGGTCTCGGTGCGGTCGTTGCCGAACACCGTCACCGACGCCCGTTCGGTGGCCATGCCCGCCTCGACGGGTTCGAGGTCCGCGAGTGCGGCGTCCACGAGGTCGACGATGAGGGCACGGAGTTCGCCGTCGTCGATGGCACTTCCCACCTGGTTGTCCGCCTCGACGGTGTTGACGATGTGCGTGTCCGTCGTCATCACCTCCGCCTCGTCGACCCGGTCCGCGATGGACTCGAGGAGGGCGTCGCGCAGGCCCGGTTCCATGTTGTTGCCGTCCACGAGGACGTAGCCGGTGCGCTGGTCGCCGACCTCGACGACGGCGACGCGCACGCCGAGGGGACCGATTCCCTCTCGGGGCGTCCACTCGGTCCGCTCCCACGCGACGCCGAGACGGAGGGGTTCGCGTTCCCCCGCCGCCAGCGTCCCGCCCGCCTCGCCCGCGGCCTGAATCATCGAGAACGACCGGACGCTCCCGGGCGTGACGTGCCCGAGGTCGTCGCCCGCCAGGCCGTTGTTGCTGTTGTGGGCGTCGACGAGGAGGACGTCGCGGAGGCCGGCGGTCCGCGCCTCGGCGGCCGCCGAGAGGCCGACGGCGTAGGAGACGTCGTCGGCGAAGTTCGGGGCGAAACTCGAGACGAGGAGCGCCCCGTCGCCGAACGCCTGTCCCAGCAGGGTGGCCTCGCCGTCGCTCGTCCTGACGCTCCGCGAGGCGGTCGGGGCGTACTCGATGCGGTCGTGGGCGCGCGCCGCCGTCTCGATGATGGTGTCGACCTCCCGTTCGGTGACGAGGTTGAAGTCGTGGCCGGCGGTGGCGTGGGGCGGGAAGCCCAGTCCGTCGGTGGAGGCGGCGACCCGTTCGGGGAGGTTCCCGCCGCCGATTTCGCCCATCGGCCCGGGGTGGATCATCGGGAGGACGAACCGGGCCTTCTCCTCGCCGTCCTCCCGCCGGAAGGAGAGGACGGTGACGGGGACGACGGCCTCCTCGCCCAGTTGCTCGAAGAAGTCCTCCAGTTCGCGGGTCCCTTCGGCGACGTGGCCGATGAACCCGCGGAAGAAGTCGAGGACGCTCACGCCGAGACTGCGGTTCCACGGCCGGTCGATGGTGACGACGAAGAGCCAGACGGCAAGCGCGTACAGCACGCAGATGCCCGCCAGCAGGACGAAGTCGCCGGGGGCGATGACCGAGAGTTCGGCGGGCGCGCGTTCGGGCCGCGAGAGGTACGAACGGGTGAGGGGGCCGCCGACCTCCAGAAAGCGCATCGTCCCGCTGTAGACGAACAGGAGGGCGGCACCCACGAGCGTCTGGATGCTGGCGGGGACCGACGCCGCGAGCAGTGACTTCCGCGAGACGGCCATCACCACGAGCAGACGGATGGCGAAGACGCTCGCCAGCGCGAACAGGAGGGCGTCGAAGACGAACTGCTGGCCCAGTCGCGTCGAGAGCACCGCGATGACCCCCACGACGGTCATGACGGCGACGACGACGAGTTCGCAGAACAGCGCCAGCAGCGAGGCGCGGTTCGGCGTCAACTGTCCGCCGAGTCGCCGGTCGACCCACGGGGTGAGGACGCTCGCGGCGACGGTGGGGATGCCGATGAAGAAGACCCCCTGCCAGGCGTCCTCCAGCGCGAACCGGGACTCGAAGGCGGCGACGCCCGCGAGGGCGGCGATGACGAGCGAGAAGGCGACGCTGGCGTACCAGCTGGGCGCGCGGAAGATGTACCGCGACAGGCTGGCGAGGTCGCCCTGTGTCGCCGTCATGCCGGCCTACTCACAGCGTGCGCGGAAGTTCTCGAAGACCTCCTCACCCCGCTCCGTGTGGGCCACCTCGGGGTGCCACTGGACCCCGTAGAGGTCGCGGTCGGGGTCGCTCATCGCCTCGACGCCACAGACGTCAGAACGGGCGGTCACCGTGAACCCGTCGGGGACCTGCTTCACCTCGTCGGCGTGGCTCGCCCAGACGCGCGTCTCGGGGGCGAGCGACCCCACGAGCGGGTCCGCCTCGTCCAGAATCTCGACGGTCACGTCGGCGTAGCCGCCGTAGTCGCCGCTGCCGACCTCGCCGCCCAGTGCGTCCGCCATCAGTTGCATCCCGAGACAGATGCCGAGGACGGGGACGCCGAGGTCCAGATACTCCGCGGACCGCCCGGCACGGTCCATGTCGGGCCCTCCGGAGAGGACGATGCCGTCGGCGTCGACCTCCTCGGGCGGCGTCTCGTTGTCCACGATATCGGTCTCGACGCCGATGTCGCGGAGCGCCCGCCCCTCGAGGTGGGTGAACTGCCCGTGGTTGTCCACCACGACGATACGAGTCATTGCCGGACAGTACGGTAGGTACGCGATAAAAACCCCGTGGAACGTCCCGCGACCGGTTCGAGACGGCCCCACACACCCGGGGGACCTCGGGTCACCGACGAAACGACTGGATTCGGCGCTGACAGCCATTCTGCAGGCGTATGCAGGATGCATGCTTATCCGTGTAGCTTCGTAACCCGAGTTGTCAGAGCAATTCGTCGCATAGTGCTACGAGCCACTCCTGCAGGAAGGACTCACTACCACTCAATGCCCACGAACGAACACCGGACACGAGCCGTCGACTCCCTCGAATCGCTGGGGCTCCGAGAGTACGAGGCGAAGTGTTTCGTCGCGCTTGCACAGCTTTCGGAGGGGACCGCGAAGGAGATCAGCAAGGTCGCTGGCGTTCCTCGTTCGCGCGTGTACGACTCGCTGGAGAAGCTCCGGGATCGTGGCCTCGTCGACGTCCGGGAGTCGAACCCCCGGCGGTACCGCGGCGTCCCGGTCGACACGGCAATCCAGACGCTGAAAAACGAGTTCGACGACCACCTCGATACGGCCAGCGACAACCTCTCGAAGATACAGGTCTCGCCCCAGCAGGGCGACAACGAGTTCTGGACCATCTCGGGCAAGGAGAACGTCTCCGAACGCGGCTCCGACCTCGTCGAGAGCGCCCAGCACGAGGTGTTCGTCATGCTCTCCGAGAACGACGCGGTCACCGACCTCTCGCTCGGGTGGATCCGTCAGGCGCTCGACCAGGGCGTCACGACGTTCGTCGACGCCGTCTCCGAGGCCCAGCGAGAGGACGTCGAGGCGCGAACGCCGGGCGCGCAGGTGTTCGTCTCGGGGCGTGGCTCCGACGACGAGGTGAGCGTCGGCCGCACCCTGCTGGTCGACGGGCAGTCCGTCCTCCTCAGCACCGTCGGCGAACCCCTCCCGACCGTTCAGGAGGAGACGGCCGTCGTCAGCGAGGGGTCGGTCGGCTCCCGCATCGCCAGTCTCGTCGAGGAGGTGTCCCGCTCCCGGCGCGACTCCGGTCCGAGCGTCGAACAGCCCACCCCGCAGTTCGAGACGGCCGACGCCGCCGAGGGCGGCGACGACTGAGCCTCACAGTTCCCGAAGGTCGAAGCGCTCGTTCTCCCCGGTCCACGTTTCCGTGTCGTTCGCCTCGCGCGTGTCGAAGGGCGCCTTCACGCCGATAACGGGCGACGGGGCGGGCCACTTGCGAGTGTAAGCCGACGACCCCTCCCCCTACTCGCCGTAGCGGTCGGCCGCCGACTCGAAGCCCAGTTCCTCGCCCTCGCGCGAGCGCCGTTCCTCCCGGGCGGCGATGGCCTCGGGGTCGGGTGCGGCGTCGTCGTCGACGCGCGCCCACGAGTCGTGGACCTTCGCGTGACACCACCGACAGAGGTAGACGGTTATCTCGTGGGTCAGTCTCTCGCCCTCGCTCACCCGATAGGAGAGGTGGTGCTCTTCGAGGAGGGGTCGCTCCCCCGAGTGGCCCATTCTGACCTCCTCCAGCCCACAGCGGACGCACTCCCGCGAGCGGTTGCGACACCGGAAGTGGGGGCAGTCCGCCCACTCCCAGTCTGGTCCAGACCGGGACACAACCGGGCAGGCGTAGTCGCGGTCCCGGAGGGAGCGGGCGAACCGCGAGTCGGGGTCGGCGCGCTCAATCGCGTACCGGCACCGTCCGTCGTCGGTGACGTGGTCACACCGCTCGACGTAGTCGTAGGGGTCGTCCACGCCGACGGACGTCCCCTCCGGCGTCTTCTCCATACGGGCGGGTCGGGCCTGTCGGAGTTGAACCTTCGTGCTTGCTCGCGTCGGGACGGGTACAGGCGTACCCGAACCGCTTTTTCCGGCCCGTCGGGAGCCTCGTCCATGCGCGTCGTCCACGAGTCGGGGCGGGTGCTCGCCACGAACGTCGACACCGCCGACAGCCTCCTCTCGCAGGGTCTCGGCCTCATGTTCCGTCGGTCCATCCCCGACGACTACGCGCTGGTCTTCCGCTTCGGGAGCCAGAAGCGCCGGTCGCTGCACATGCTCTGTGTCCCCTTCGACATCGACGCCGTCTGGCTCTGTGACGGCGTCGTCCAGCGGGTGACGACCATGCGGGCGTGGACGGGCCACGGCGCCGGCGTGGGCGACACCGTCGTCGAACTCCCGGCGGGCGCACTCGACGGCGTCGAGGCGGGCGACCGGGTGACCGTCGAGGGGTGACGGGGCCTCGGGCGGTCAATACTGCCGCGACCCGCCGCGTATATCCCTCCGCCGTCCCTGCGTTCGGGTACCATGGCAGACAACATGGAGGATAGGTCAAGTCGCCGCGAGGCGGCTGGCCGGGAAATTCGACGGTTCTAGCCACTCCACTACTCGACCCAGCGACGCCCCCTCACCGTTCGCCGCACTGCTCGGCGACCGAGCGTCGCGCGCCGCTTCTGACGCACCGTTCCCCGACGCCTCGCCCCCCGACGTGCAGTTCCTCGACACGACGCTCCGCGACGGCGAGCAAGCGCCGGGTGTCTCGCTCTCGCCCGAGGAGAAGGCGGACGTCGCCCGACTGCTCGACCGGGCGGGCGTCGCCTACGTCGAGGCAGGGAGCGCCTGTACGGGTCCCGGCGAGCGCGAGACCATCTCGCGGGTCACCGACCTGGACCTCGACGCGACGGTGACGAGTTTCTGTCGCGGCGTCCGGAACGACGTGGACCTCGCCCTCGACTGCGGCGTCGACGGCGTCAACCTCGTCGTCCCGGCGAGCGACCGCCACGTCGAGACGAAGGTGGGCACCACCCGCGAAGACGTCGTCGCGGACACGGTCGAACTCGTCGAGTACGCCCGCGACCACGGCCTCTGGGTGGAGGTGCTCGGCGAGGACGGCTCGCGGGCCGACGTGGACTTCCTCGAACGCCTGATGGGCGCGGCACTCGACGCCGGCGCCGACCGGGTGTGCTACTGCGACACCGTCGGGCACGCGACGCCCGACCACACCTACGAGGTGGTTTCGCGACTCGCGGACCTCGGCCCGACGAGCACCCACACGCACGACGACCTCGGCCTCGCCGTCACGAACGCCCTCGTCAGCGTCGCGGCGGGTGCGGACCTCGTCCACGCCACCGTCAACGGCATCGGCGAGCGTGCGGGCAACGTCGCTCTGGAGGAGGTCGCCATCGCCCTCCAGCACGGCTACGGCGTCGAGACGGTCGACTCGACCCAACTGTACGCGCTCGCCCGACGCGTCGCCGAGGCGACGGGCGTCCCCCTCGCGCCGAACAAGGCCGTCGTGGGCGAGAACGCCTTCGCCCACGAGTCGGGCATCCACACCGACGGCACGCTGAAGGACGACCGGATGTACGAACCCTACCCGCCCGAGACGGTGGGCCGGGACCGCAGGCTCGTCCTCGGGAAGCACGCGGGCCGGGCGGGCGTCGAGGCGGCCCTCGCCGAACACGGCCTGCACCTCACCGACGAGGCACTCGGGACGGTCGTCGAGCGCGTGAAGGAACTGGGCGACCGGGGGAAACGCGTCACCGACACCGACCTGCTCGCAATCGCCGAGGACGTGCGCGGACAGGGCCGCGAGCGCCGCCTCCGACTGCTCGACCTGACGGCGACGAGCGGGAACGCCACGCCCACCGCGAGCGTCCGACTGGCACTCGACGGCGGGGTGCGCGTCGCCTCCGGCACCGGGAGCGGCCCGGTCGACGCCGCGATGCAGGCGGTGCGGGCCGCGCTGGGCGACGTGGCCGCCGTCACGCTCGATTCGTACCACGTCGACGCCGTCACGGGCGGGACGGACGCCGTCGTCTCCGTCGAGGTGGAACTCTCGCGCGGCGACAGCGCGGTGAGCGCGACGGCCAGCGACGCCGACATCACGCGGGCGAGCGTCGTCGCCATCGTGGACGCGGTCGACCGCCTGCTCGTGACGGGTCGACCGGCGGCGAGCGCCGACTGACCCTGGAGCCGTCGCTCGTCGGGTGATAAACGCAGGAAACCGCAGTCTCGGTCGGTATCGTTCAGTCGTCGCCGACGGCGGGCGTCGCCTCCTCCGCGTCGGACTCCGTGTCCACGGACGGCCCGTCGACGATCTCGTAGAGGTTCTGGCGGGCGTCCGCGAAGTAGACGTCCTCGTCCACGACCGCTATCGCCTCGAGGCGTTCGAGCGCGTAGCGGACCGTGCGCGCCGAGAGCATCGACTCCTCGACGATGCCCTTCTGGGTGAGGGGCCCGTTGTACTCGAGCACCTTGTAGACGAGCTTCGCGCTCGGCGGGAGGTCCGCGATCCCCTCGGCGGTTGAGTCGCTCATTGGTGTATTTAATCACTCACCCACGTCGCTTAAACCTTGACCCGGCGGTCGGAAGCCGGACACGTCCGCGAATCGGACCGAACGGCTTTTGCGGCCGCACGGCCGACTCGGGCGTATGGCTACCGACACGGTCGACAGCCGACGTGCCCATCTGCGGGGGATCACCGTCACCGCAGTGTCCGCCCTCCTCGGTATCGCCGCCTCGTTCGGGTCGTTCGTCCTCGCGAGCGGACCGACGGACTCCTCGGGGGTATTCGTCCTCGCGGCGGCCATCCTGATCCAGATACCCGTCCTGCAGGCGACGGGCATCAAGCGGGAGTTCTCCGGGAAGGACTACGCCTACGTCGCCTTCATGACCTTCGCCCTGTGGTTCGTCTCGCTGACCATCCTCTACACCGCCAACGTCTCCCTCTGATGGCAGAAGACAGCATCGCCGTCGTCGACCTCGACAGGTGTTCGCCCGACCGCTGTAACTACGAGTGCGCCAACTTCTGCCCGCCCAACCGGACGGGCAAGGAGTGCATCACCCAGCGTGGCGAAGACGCCGTGGACGGCGACCCCGACCAGATCCGCATCAGCGAGGACATCTGCCTCGGCGAGTCCTGTGGCATCTGCGTCGTCAAGTGTCCCTTCGACGCCATCGAGATCATCAACCTCCCGCAGGAACTCGACGAGTCGCCCGTCCACCGCTACGGCGAGAACGCCTTCGCCCTCTACGGCCTGCCCGCCCCGCAGGAGGGGCAGGTGACGGGCATCCTCGGTCCGAACGGTATCGGGAAGACCACCGCCGTCCGCATCCTCGCCGACGAGATCACGCCGAACCTCGGCGACTACACGGCGACCCCCGACTGGGAGGCCGTCATCGACGAGTACCGCGGCACCGAACTCCAGAACTTCCTCGAGGACGTGCAGGCCGGCGACGTCACGGTGGCGCGCAAACCCCAGTACGTCGATAAGATACCGAGCCGGTTCGACGGCAACACCCGCCAGTTGCTCGAATCCACCGACGAACGCGGCGTGATGGAGGAGTTGGTCGAGCGACTCTCCATCGGGCCGGTCGTCGACCAGCCCATCGACACACTCTCCGGCGGGGAACTCCAGCGGGTCGCACTCGCCGCGACGCTGGCCCGCGACGCCGACTTCTACTTCCTCGACGAGGTGACGCCGTACCTCGACATCGGCCAGCGGGTGACCGCCGCGCGCCTCGTCCGCGAACTCGCCGAGGAGGGCGACCGCTCGATGCTCGTCGTCGAACACGACCTCGCGGTCCTCGACCTGCTCGCCGACTCGGTCCACCTCGCGTACGGTGAACCCGGGGCGTACGGCGTCATCACGCCCCCGAAATCCACGCGGCAGGGCATCAACCAGTACCTCTCGGGCTACCTCGAGGCCCAGAACATGCGCATCCGCCCGGAGGCCATCGAGTTCGAGCGCCACGCCCCGCGGACGGCCAGTCGCGGCGAGACGCTCGTCGAGTACCCGGACCTCGTCCACTCCTACGGCGAGGGGGAGTTCACCCTCGAGGTCGAAGCCGGCGAGATTCGCAAGAACGAGGTGCTCGGCATCGTCGGGCCGAACGGTATCGGGAAGTCGACGTTCGCCAAACTGCTCACCGGAAAGCTCGAAGCGACGGAGGGCGACCTCGACACGAACCTCGACATCGCCTACAAGCCCCAGTACGTCGACATCGACCAGCCGATGCGCGTCGACGCCTTTTTGGCATCGATCACCGACCAGTTCGGCTCCTCGTACTGGGAGACCGAAATCGCCCAGCCGCTCCAGCTAGAGCGCATCATGGAGCAGAACCTCACCGACCTCTCGGGCGGGGAGCGCCAGCGCGTCGCCATCGCGGCCTGTCTCTCGAAGGACGCCGACCTCTACCTGCTCGACGAACCCTCCGCACATCTGGACGTCGAACAGCGGGTGCTCGCCACCCGCGCCATCCGTCGCTACACGGAGAACCACGACGCGACGGCGATGGTCATCGACCACGACATCTACATGATCGACCTGCTGTCGGACCGCCTGATGGTGTTCGACGGCGAACCCGCTGTGCGCGGCGAGACGTCGCCCCCCGTCGGGATGCGCGAGGGGATGAACCGGTTCCTCGCGAACCTCGACATCACCTTCCGGCGCGACCAGCGGACGAGTCGCCCGCGCATCAACAAGCCCGGGTCGCAACTCGACCGCGAGCAGAAGAACGCGGGCGAGTACTACTACGCGCCGGACAGCGACGACGAGGAGTAGGGAGGTTCAGAGCGTCCGGATGACGCGAGAACCTCCGAAGTACGAGCGGGGAGCGATAGCGACCCGCGAGTAGCGCGGTTCGGAGGATTCGAGAGCCCGAGAACCGCGGAAACCGAGCGGGGAGCGATAGCGACCCGCGAGGAGTAGACGCTGGGCGGCACAGCGAGTGCTCCAACTGGGCACACGATTTTTCCCACGCCGGAGCACACCCCCGCTATGTACGACTACCACGTCCACTCCAACTACTCGGACGGGTCGTTCCTCTACTGGATGCTCTCGGCCGCCGAGGACGCCGGACTGGACGGCGTGGGCTTCGCGGACCACTGCAACGTCTCGGCCCGCGAGGCACAACAGCGCGAGAAGTTCCTCTTCGGGTTCACCCTCGATGCGACCTACGACCGCAGGCGGGCGGGTATCGAGGCGGTCCGCGACCGCTTCGACCTCCGGGTGTACGACGCCGTCGAGATGGACTACGTCGCGGGCGAGGAGGACCGTATCGCGGACTTCCTCGACGAGGCGGGCTTCGACTACGCCATCGGGAGCGTCCACTCCCTCGACGACCGGAACGTCCAGACCAACGGGCCGTTCCGCGACCTCTCGCCCGACGACCGGCGGGCGG
This sequence comes from Halomarina litorea, assembly GCF_024227715.1. NCBI lineage: Archaea > Methanobacteriati > Methanobacteriota > Halobacteria > Halobacteriales > Natronomonadaceae > Halomarina > Halomarina litorea. Next base: position 748,737 of record NZ_CP100448.1, read on the forward strand.
TGGTCGACGATTACTACGAAACGCTGGCAGGGATGGTCGAGTCCGAACTGTTCGCCGTCGCGGCCCACCCCGACCTGCTCGAACGAAACGAACACCTCCGGGGGCTGGCCACCGAGGACCACTACGACCGGGTCGCGCGGGCGTTCGCCGACTCGCGAACCGTCCCCGAGGTCAACGCCGGGCGCGTCCTCTCGGAGTACGGCGAGTTCCACCCCGCACCCGCCTTCTTCGAGGCCTTCCGCGAGTACGACGTGGGCTTCACGCTCGGGACGGACTCCCACCGGCCCGACGAAATCGCCCCCCGTACCGAGGAACTCGACCGCTTCTGTTCGGAGACGGGCCTCGAACCCGTCGAACTCGACGTCCCGACGTGACCGCCCGTACTACGGACGAAGCTATCGGGTTCCTTCCATCGGTTTCGTGCGAACGCGACACACGACCGGAGCAGCTACTTTTCCGGTCCGCGGTTCCGTGGAACCATGTCGACGGAAACCACGACGGCGACGACGCGTGAAACGGCCGAGAACGGACTGCTCGTCGGGGGCATCGCCGGCCTCGTCGGGACCATCGCCTTCGGTGCGCTGCAGATGGTGATGGGCATGGAGGGCGTCATCGCGGGGGCGATACCCGCGCTGTACACCCTCGGCCCCTCGCTGACGCTCGGGTGGGTCATCCACCTGTTCCACGGGGCGGTCCTCGGCGTCTCCTTCGCGGCCCTCGTCTCCGCGACGGGCCTCCGCCGGTACGCCGACAGCACCCTGGCGATGCTCGGACTCGGGGCGGTCTACGGCGTCGTGACGACCATCGCGCTGGCGTGGCTCCTCATGCCCGTCTGGTTGCAGGCGGTCGGCTTCCCGATGGCCCCGCCGTTCCCCAACGTCGGGATGGCGAGTCTGGTCGGCCACCTCGTCTACGGCGTCGTCCTCGCGGCGGCGTACGTCGTCCTGCGGCCCCGGCTCTGAACTCCCCCGACGTGCGAGCGGAATTTTTCCGAGGATACCGACACCCGAGCGACAGCGAGCAGTCGCGGCGCTGTGCTGTACGGTGCGGTGCTGTCGTGCCAGCAGTCCTCCCGCGAGTGAGACGCGAAGCGTCGAACGAGCGGGCCGACGACCGAACGGAGCCGCGCGGAGCGCGGCGAAGTGAGGGAGGAGCGTTTTTGGTCCAGATTTTGCCAGCGAGCCACGGACGACCGCCGAGCGATAGCGAGGCGTGTCGTCCGAACGCGAGCGCAGCAAAAGGTGGGGGACTAATGGACGAGCCGCGAACAGGAGCCACAGAGGTTCTGCTCTTTGACGTCGACCTCGCGGACGGTCGGCGAGAAGTTCATCACGCAGCGCTTGTTGTCGCAGTGTTCCAGGCCGAGCGTGTGGCCGATCTCGTGGACGACTTCCTTGCGCACGCGGTCGGCGAACACCTCGCTCGCGGGCTTCGAGGCGATGCCGCCGTCGGAGGAGGTCTGGAGGCGATAGGTGGAGATGACCGACCCGTTGCCGTCGAGGTAGGCGAGGCCGAAGACGTAGTTTCGGCGGCGGTAGAAGAGGTCGTTGGGCGTGATGGCGATGTTCTTGCTCCCGTCGCCGATGCGACTCGCGAGTTCGATGAACTCCTCGGCGCGGTACTGGTCGCGGCTACTGTCGTACGCGCCATCGGGAATCGGCTCCGTGGCGTGGATAGTGACATCGCAGTCGTAGACCGCGCGTAATCCGGCCGAGGCTTCCCGCTTGACGACGGCAGGGACGTCGCCGACCGGCACGATGTCAACGTGCATGAAGACTGGTATGGCGCGACTCGGTATAAGTCTCCCGTCGTAACTGCCCTCCCGGGGCCGATTGGCTCGCCTCGGGGACGACACGTTCGAGCGGGTCGGCAGGGTCGGCACCATCCGAGTGATAGAAGTAGGTGGCCGACGGCGATACCGACGTGAATCCGGCGACCCGCGAGGCCCTCGTCTCCCGCCTCGCCCGGCACGACCGACTCGTCGAGGTGGGCGTGGGCAACCGCCCGGACGTCGCACGCGCCCTCGCGGCCGGCGGGGCCGAGGTGACCGCCACGGACGTCCACGACCGGCCGGTTCCCGATGGGGTCCGGTTCGTCCGCGACGACGTGACCGCCCCCGACGACTCGGTGTACGCCGACGCGGACGCCCTCTACGCGCTCAACCTCCCGCCCGACCTCCACGGCCCGACGTGGGCGCTCGCCCGCCGCCACGACGCCGCCTTCCTGTTCACCACACTGGGCGGCGACCCGGCGGCGGTCCGCGCCGACCCGGAGACGCTCCCCGGCGAGACGCTGTTCACCGCACGACCGGCACCCGGCGACCGAGTGGGGGGTCGCTCGTGACCGACGGTCCGGACGCCGAGTCCGGTGCGGACGCGACACTCGCCGTCGACGCCGTCGTCCTCGACATCGACGGCGTCCTCGTGAACGTCGAGCACTCCTACCGGCGGGCGGTCGTGGAGTCCCTCGACCGCGTCTACGGCGAGACCATCGACGCCGACGGCGTGCAGGCGTTCAAGGAGGCCGGCGGCTTCAACGACGACTGGGACCTCACCCACGCCGCGGCACTGTTCCTCCTCGCCCGCCGCGAGGGCCTCGACAGGGACGTCCAGTCGTTCACCGACGCCGTCTCGGCCAGCGGCGGCGGCCTCGACGGCGCACACGCCGTCGTCGCGGACGCCCTCGACCCGGACGAGCGCGAACGCGTCCTCGCCGCGTGGGACCCCGAGCGTCTCACCGACACGTTCCAGCAACTGTACCTCGGGAGCGAGCGCTACCGGGAACTGGAGGGCGGCGAACCCACCCTCGACGAACCGGGGTTCATCGAGGACGAGACGGTGCTCGTCGACCGGGCGACCCTCGCCACGTTGACCGAGCGCTACCGCGTCGGCATCGTCACGGGGCGGCCGGCCGCCGAGGCCGCCATCGCCCTCGAACGCGTCGGACTGGAGGTGCCCGAGGACCACCGCTTCACGATGGACAGCGACCTGCCGGGGAAGCCGGACCCCGACGCGCTGGTCGAACTCGCCGAGCGCCTCGGCGCGACCCGCCTCGCCTTCGCGGGCGACACGCTGGACGACGTGCGCTGTGCGGTCAACGCGGGCGAGGCCGACCCCGAGCGGACCTACTACGGCGTCGGCGTGCTGACCGGCGGGCTCTCCGGCGAGGAGGGTCGCCGCAAGTTCGCGGACGCGGGTGCGGACGCCGTCGTGGAGACGGTCGACGACCTACCCGACCGCCTCGGATGAACCGCGGGCGGCCGACCCGCCGTCGCTTCACTTAGACGCTCTCCGGACTGGTCGTCCTCGCGCGTGGCTGTCGAGTCTCCTCTCGCCGCCCGACCCGTTCTCGCGACTCCTGTTTCTCGCGCCGGGACTCCTGTTCGGCCCCCGTCGTCGCCTACTGGCTGATCTACCGCGACGGGTGGCGAACGCTCGGGGTGCAGTCGTCGGAAGAGGTACCGTTCAACCGCCTGCTGGTGTTCTTCGCCGCGCTCTTCCTCGCGGTGGTCGTCGTCAATCGGGCCGTGGGACTCGTCCTCCCGTGGGGTGAGAACACCGTCGCCGCCGCTGTGGGGGTGGCGTTCGCGTCGTGGGTCGCGTACTTCGGCGGGTACGAGCGGCTTCCACGACTGCGCCCCGAGGAGTAACCTGCCGGTCACACAACCCTTAATCCGGCCGCTTCCGACGACGGGGTATGCGAATCGCACTCTGCGGCGGGACCGGCGACATCGGCGAGGCACTCGCGCTCCGGTGGGCGTACCATACCGACCACGAGGTGCTCGTCGGGTCGCGCGACCCCGACCGCGCCCGTGAGAAGGCCGAGGAGTACGAGACGGAACTCGACAGCCGCGGCGTCGAGGCGACGGTCAAGGGCTTCGCCAACGAGATGGCCGCCGACCGCGCGGATGTCGTCGTCCTCGCCGTCCCGGCCTACCACCTCGTCGACACCGTCGAGGCCGTCGCGGAGAGCCTCGACGAGGGGAACGTCCTCGTCACGCCCGCCGTCGGCATGAAACGCGACGACGACGGCTTCCACTACAACGCCCCCGGCGCGGGGAGCGTCGCCGCCCTCGCCGCCGAGGCCGCACCCGACGACGTCTCCGTCGTCGGCGCGTTCCACAACCTCGCTGCTGGCCGCCTCGCCAACCTCGACGCCGACGTCGACTGGGACACCCTCGTCTTCGGCGACGACCCCGACGCGAAGGACATCGTCTCGATGCTCGCCGAGGAGATCGACGGCCTCCGCGCCCTCGACGTCGGCGGCCTCGCCAACGCCAGCGAGGTGGAGGCGCTGACGCCACTGCTCATCAACGTTGCCATGAACAACGAGGGGATGCACGATCTGGGCGTGAAGTTCCACTAGCCCACGTTTTTCTTCGTCGGGGTCGCTCCGCGACCCACTCCTCGAAAAACCTGGACTAAAAGGACCGGCTCCTCGCGCTTCGCGCTCGGAACCGGAGAACCGCGCTCGTTTCACTCGCGCGGACGCTTGGCTACCGGTGTCTGTGCCTCACTGCCGCGAAAACGGGAAGATGCGTGGCCGGGTGCCGTCTTACGCGCCGGCGGATTCGAGGGCCGTCTCGATGTCCTCGCGCTGGGTGACACCGACGAACCGCTCGACGACGCCGTCGTCGTTCTCGATGATGAGCGTCGGCAGGGAGCGGACCTGGTACTCGTTGGCGACGTCCTGTTCCTCGTCGACGTTCACCTTCTCCACCTCGAAGCGGTCGCCCCAGTCGTCCTTGAGTTCGTCGAGGATGGGGTCCTGAGTCTTGCACGGGCCACACCAGTCTGCGTAGAAGTCCTTGAGCGTAACTGTCATCGGTACCCCGACGCTTACCGTCGGTTCGGAATAAGGGTTTCCACTGTGTGCAGGTGTGGCGCCGAACCCGCCCCTCGCGTCGCCGTCCCGCCGTCCGTGGGAGATAGACGAAACGCTTAGGAGTGCCCGCTTCCGAGTCGGGCGCATGAGCAAAGGACAGAACTCCGGCGGCCTGATGTCGAGTGCCGGTCTCGTCCGGTACTTCGACTCCGAGGACCACAACGCGCCCAAAATCAGCCCCAAGACCGTCGTCGCCTTCGGCGTGCTGTTCGGCCTGCTGATTCAGGTGCTGAACGCCGCCTTCTGACGCGCCGAAAAACCCGATAACCGACGCTGCACTTCTCTCTCACCACCCGATTACTCGACGGGCTACCGGCCCGCGAACGCCGACTCGCGGACCGGGACTGTCAGTCCCGTCTGTTTAGTGCCCCCGCGGCCCCGAACCGAAGCGCCGTTCGAACTCCGGGTCGCTGTCGGCGTCCTCCGTGGCGTCGACACCGCCGTCGGTGGTGCCGGGGCCCATCGTCGGGCCGCGCGGGTCGGAGGTCCCGGCCACCGACCCGGCCCGGCCCATCCAGCGCGAGATGTTGTTCGCGACGTAGTCCTTGCCACCCCACCCGAGGGCGACGCCGACACCGATTGCGAGGGCAGCACCCGCACCGTAGGCGGCGGCCTGGGCGAACACGTAGAGGATGGCCGTGTCGATACCCATCGTGTCCAGACCGATGACGACGGCCATGAAGTAGAGGAACAGCTTGGTGCCCGAGGCGAAGTACTTCGTCGCGCGGGAGTTCGTCGCCTCGCGCGTGCGAGCGATAGTGTCACCGATGAAGTCGGCGACGACGAACCCGAGGACGATGACCAGCAGGCCCGCGACGAACGAGGGCAGGTACGCCATCGCCGTCGACACCCACTCCGAGAGCAGGTCTATGGCGAGGACGTCAGCCGCGGCGACGAGCGCCAGTGCGTAGACGAAGTAGCGCGCTATCGCGCCGAACGCGCTTGAGACGGCTTTCTCCGTCCCGCCCATGATTCTCCCCAGCGGGGTCTTCAGGACCGCGCGGTCGACTTCCGCCCGGTCGGCCACCTCTCGAATCGCCCGCCCCACGATACGGCCGACGACCCAGCCCACGAGGAGGACGAGTATCGCGCCGATGAGGTTGGGCAGGAACGCCACGACGCTGGTGAGCAACTGGTTGAGGTAGGTGCTCACGTCTCCGACCTGGAGGAGGAAGACACTGCTCGTATGGACTGTGTGTACCATGGCTGAGCGTGCGCCACGAGCGGGTTTAGTTAATCTGCAGCGTTCCGTGAGGAAACCTGTCAGGTCCGCCTCCGGGGGTGGCGGGGGCCGGTCGAGTGTGCGCGTCGTCGACCCACGCGCCCGGGTGCGGGGTAACGGTTGCACGGCCCGTCTCCGGGAAATCGGGCCGTAACCCGACCTGACACGTCCGTGCGAGTTCGCCCCGGGATATCGCGGGGTGGTACGGGCGCGTACCGGCAGGTCGCGGGGTTTTTCTCGGCTATCGCCCTATCTTGGATATGACCATCACGGCCGGCGTCGTCGCGGTCCAGGGCGACGTCTCGGAGCACGTCGCGGCCATCGAGGCGGCCGCCGAGGCCAACGGGGCAGGCGAGGCACACAGTGCCTCGAAGCGGAGCGGGGAGCACGGCGACCCGCGAGGCGGTGTCGAGGTGCGGGAGGTCAGGACGGCGGGGGTCGTCCCCGAATGCGACGTCCTCCTCCTGCCCGGCGGGGAGTCGACGACCATCTCGCGACTCCTCCACGGTCAGGGCATCGACGAGGAGATTCGCGACCACGTCGCCGCCGGCAAACCTCTGCTCGCGACGTGTGCGGGTCTCATCGTCGTCAGCCGCGACGCCAAAGACGACCGGGTGCGCGTCCTCGACTTGCTGGACGTGAGCGTCGACCGCAACGCCTTCGGGCGGCAGGTGGACAGTTTCGAGGCACCGCTGGACGTCACGGGCCTCGACGACCCGTTCCCGGCGGTGTTCATCCGCGCGCCCCTCATCGACGAGGTGGGCGACGGGGTCGAGGTCCTCGCCGAGTGGGAGGGGCGGCCCGTCGCCGTCCGGCAGGGGTCGGTCGTCGCCACCTCCTTCCACCCCGAACTGACGGACGACGACCGCATCCACCGGCTGGCGTTCTTCGAGCGCGCGCTCGCCTGAACCGGGGTCGGCCGCGCCCCGCGACACCCGCCCGCTCGCTGAGGAATCGCTAGACGTTTTCCGTGGAGCCACCCTGTGAGGGGTATGGACGCAACTATCGACGCGGTCCGGGTGGCGGGGACGCCCAACGGGCCCACCCCCATCGTCGTCCTCGCCGTCGACGACGAGGAGGACATCCTTCCCATCTTCATCGGCTTCGAGGAGGCCACCAGTATCGCCCGCGGCGTCGACGCGACGGACCTCGGTCGCCCGCTCACCCACGACCTGTTGCTCGACGTCATCGAGGAACTGGGCGGCCGCGTCGACCGCGTCCACGTCGCCAGCATCGACGACGGCACCTACATCGGCGAGATACACCTCAACACGCCCCGGCAGGACACCGTCGTCGACGCCCGCCCGAGCGACGCGCTGGCGCTCGCGGCCCGGACGGACTGTCCCATCACGGTCGCCGAAGCGGTGTTCGAGGCCGGACGGGAGGCTCCGGAGCGCTTCGCCGAACTCGACGACATCCGCGACGTGGTCCAGACCGTCGCCATGGGCGAGTCGGAGGGGTTCTATGAGTGAGGAGCGAGCGGGCGGCGCGAACGACGGGGCCGACGCGGTCGACCCGTCGGTCCTCGCCGACCTGTTCGCCGTCATCGAGGACCGAAAGGAGACGCTCCCGGAGGGGTCGTACACCGCCTCGCTGTTCACCCACGAGAAAGGCGAGAACGCGGTGCTGGAGAAACTGGGAGAGGAGGCGACGGAGGTGCTCCTCGCCGCGAAGGACGACGACCACGCGGAACTGGCCCACGAGTCCGCGGACCTCGTCTACCACCTGCTGGTCCTGCTGTCGATGAAGGGGATGGACCTCGACGACCTGCTCGCGGAACTCGCCGACCGGCGCTGAGTTCCCGCGTCCTACTCGACCCGCTCGAACCGGTGGCGGACCACGTCCGCGTCGTCGTCCCACTCGAACCCGTCGCTGTGGGCGTGTTCGAGGCGCTTCCTGTACGCGTCGAGGTCCTCCGAGCCCTCCGCTCGCGCGTCCTCGTCGGTGAGGTCGCCGAGCGTGCGGTGGGTCACGTCGGTCACCTCGAAGGTGGTCCCGTCCACGGCGAAGGTGTCGCCGACCTCGGCGTAGGGGTTGCCGCGGTGAATCTGCGTGATGTCGCCGTCCAGGGCGAGCTGTTTGACGTGGTCGTTCGGGAGGAGCGTGTCCGCGTCGAGTTCGGCCATGACGGGCCTACGCGCGCCAGCCACAAAACAGTACGAGCGGGGGCGGTCCCCGCCGGTTCACCCCGCTCAGGCCAGTGCCGCGCCGAGCGCGCCGCCGACCGCACTCGGCAGTGACATGAGGAACCAGACGACGACGAGGAAGGCCGTCAGGCCGAGACCGAAGGCGGCGCCGCCGGGGCCGCCGCCGACGCCGAGGGCCGTCGTCGCGAGGAGGCCGATGACGAGGACGACGGCGACGCCGCCGATGGCCCCCGCGAGCAGGCCGTGCCACGCGCCGTTGCCGATGCTCCCCTTCGCGATGATGCCCGCGACGAACCCGCCGACGACCGCCGCACCGAGTTGGCCGACGCCCGGGAGGAGGATGCCGATGGAGCCGAGGACCAGTTCCACCGCGAAGCCGACGAGGACCGCACGCCAGTTGACCATGGGTCACGTAGCCGACTCGACGCCAAAACCCTGCCGCCGGGCGTGACTGTCGAACGCGCGGGAGGGTGCGGGGGTGCGGGTCAGCGCACGAGGCCGCCGACCGCCCCGCCGACGGCGCTGGGGAGGGCGAGGAGCGCGGCGACGGCGAGGACGACGACGGCGAGGCCCGCGCTCCCGACGACGGCCTCGACGGAGCCGGTCAGACCGCCGAATATCGACCCCGCGAGGACGAGGAGGACGGCGAAGACGACGCCGCCCAGCGCCCCCGCGAGCAGGCCGTGCCACGCGCCGCCGAACAGCGAGCGACTCCCGAGGTAGCCGGCGACGAACCCGCCGACGAGGCCCGCGCCGACCTGTCCGACGAGGGGGACGGTGATACCGAGCAGTCCGAGGGTGAACGCGACGAGAAAGCCGAGGACGACGGCCCGCCAGTTGGTCATACGTGTGATACGTTCCCGGTCGACAAATCGGTACCGCCGCGCTGGACCCCAAGGAACGGGCTTTTCACCGCTGGCACGGTACGAGTGGTATGACATTCGAGAACCTCCAGACGGTACCGCGGTCGGAGGAACTCATCGACCAGGCGTTCTCGCGTGCGGCGCGGGCGGGGCGGGCCAAGACGGGACTCGAGGCCCAGCAGTCGATGCTCCAGACGGCGGCCAACGTCATCTCCGACAATCTCCAGAACGTGACCACGTCGTGGCCCGACTTCGACACCGTCGACCCGTTCTACTACGAACTGGCCGACGCCGTCGTCCCGGCCCACGGCGACTGCCCCGGCGGCGTCGACGGCCTCCGCAAGCACCTCTCGGAGGTCATGTGGGCGGGCCGGCAGGCCGGTCACATCCGCGACGAGTACCAGCCGAAACTCCGCAACGTGGACGTCGACCTCGCGCGCAAGCACCGAAAGCAGGCGTTCGCCCGCCTCGCATCGGTCGCCGAGGAGGTCGGGGACGACCTGCTCGCACTCGGGGAGGCGCGCGACACCCTCCGCCAACTGCCCGACATCCGCCCCGACGAACCGGCCGTCGTCATCGCGGGCTACCCCAACGTCGGCAAGTCCACGTTCGTCAACGCGGTGACGAACGCGCGCAACGAGATCGCCTCCTACCCGTTCACGACGCGGCAGATTCGCGTCGGGCACGTCGAGCGCAACCGCATCCGCCACCAGCTCATCGACACGCCGGGGCTGCTCGACCGGCCCGCCGAGGAGCGAAACGGCATCGAACAGCAGGCCGTCAGCGCCCTCGAACACCTCGCTGACTGCATCCTCGTGTTCGTGGACGCGAGCGCCGAGTGTGGCTACCCCGTCGAGACGCAACTCCACCTCCGGGACGAACTGAAAGAGCGCTTCACCGACATCCCCGTCCTGACGGTGTGTACGAAGGCCGACCGCTCGCGTGACCTCGACGCCGACCACTACCTGAGCGTCGAGACGGGCGAGGGGGTCGACGAACTGGTCGATCTGGCGGTGGAAGCGGTCGACTGGGAGATAGAACTGCCGTACGAGGGGTAGCGAGGTTCGGAGGGCTCGAAGAGCCCGAGAACCTCGAAAGGCGAGCGGGGAGGAACGGTGCGGTCCGGTGACCGTCACCTCGGTTCGTTCAGGCCGCCGTAGCGTTGTAGGTCACGACGACGTTCGCGGTGACGGTCACCGTTCCGGCGTCGAGTCGCGTCGGCGCGCCGCCCGCCGAGTCCGCCGACGCGTAGGCGACTCGCTCGCGGACGACGGGGTCGGCGCTCAGCGAGACGGTCGAGACGGAACTGACGCCGGTGATGCTGAGGTCGCCGCTCGTGGCGACCGTCTCGGCTTTCGTCTCGGCGTTGGTCATCGCCTCGGTCAGCGCGTCGTTGCGGAGGGACCGACGGGTCTCCTCGCTGACGCCGAACGTGACCTGCTCGACGCGCGCGGCACCACTCTCGACGGCGGTGACGATGGCGTCACCCGCCGCGTCCGGGTCGTCGACGCGGACCACGAACGAGTGGCGACCGACGAACTCGGCGGCCGTCGGGTCGCGTTCGCTCCGGTAGTTGCGGTCGATATCGTAGCGAGCGCTGGTGACGTCGTGTCCGGCCGATTCGAGCGCCTCGCGCACCTCCGTACTGTTGGCGGCCAGTCGCTCGCGGACGTCCCCGACGGCGTCGCCCTCCTCGACAACGCTCACGCGGACCGTCGCGCGGTCGGGGGCGACCTCGACGCTTCCGTCGGCGGCGACCTGTACCGTTCGGTCGCCGGTGGGGGCGTCTGCCCCCGAAACGGCGCTTCCCGTACAGCCAGCGAGGACCAGGAGCGCCGCGACCGCGATGGCCGCGACGAACTGTCGTTGTAATCGCATGACAATCGATGTCGTTCCACCTCGGTGAAAAGTACGGTCCAGTATCAAACGGGGATTTGAGCGTCCCGACGCCCGCCCCAGGCCGATCAGGCGAGTTCGTAGACGGCGGTCACCGTCGCGGTGATCGTCACGTCGCCGGGTTCGAGGACGGTCCCCGCGTCGTCGCGGGCGGCACTCTCGGCGTAGTAGGGCATCGGGCCGTAGCTCACGTCGCCGGTGCTGGCGGAGACGAGGCCGCCGAGGGTCACGTCGCCGGCCGTCGCGATGGTCTCGGCGTCGGCGCGGCCGTTCTCCACGGCGCGCGCGAGAGCCTCACCGCGCACCTCCTGTCGGCGCTCGTCCGAGAGGGTGAACTGCACCGAGTCGACGGTGTCCGCGCCGTTCTCGACGGCGGTGTCGACGACTTCGCCGGCGCGGGTCACGTCGTCCAGTTCTATCTGGTAGGTGTGGACGGCGCGGTACCCGAGAAGTTCGCGGCCCTCCTGCCGGTAGTCGTACTCGGGGTGGAGGACGAAGCCGGTGGTGCGCACCCGGTCGTCGGCGATGCCGGCGTCACGGAGCGCGCTCCGCATCCGTTCGGCGTCCGCGGCGGCGGCGTTGCGGGCCTCGTCGGCCGTCGCCGCCTGCCCGACGACCGAGAGGTGGACGAGCGCCTGGTCGGGGGTGCCGACGGCGCTCCCGGTCGCGGTCACGCTGACCGTCGCCTCCTGCTGTGGCGGGGTCGTGGTCGGCTGTGCCGCGCCGAGACACCCGGCGAGGACGACCAGTGCGCCCACGAGGAGGGGCGCGAGCGCTCGGGTCAGTCGGCGGCGGTGTCGGTGTTCGGGGTCCATGAGATACAGTGGCTCGGTAACGGAATGAACCTCTCGGAGCCTCAAACGGCGGTTTGACGCTGTCCGGCTGGACGTCGCCCGCCTCCACCGTCGTCTCGCTATCCTCCGCGAGGGACGTCACCCCCCGCGTACGGGCCGGGCGACGACCGGTTCCATCGGTCCCGACAACCCCGCCCCGGCGGACGACCGGCCGGGGTCGGCGTGCGACGACACGGTCCGGACCTCGACGTACCGGACCTGAACCGCCACGTCGCTGCCGACGGCCTCGTCTATCCGCTCGTCGAGCAACCGGGCGACATCCTCGGGGGACGTCCCCGGCGGCGAGCCGACGGTGACGACGACGCGGCTCGGCTCGCTGAACAGCATGTACTCGTTCGTCCGCTCGATGCTCACCTCGATGAGCGTCGCGTCCTCGCGGCCCTCGAGGGTGTCCTCGACGGCCCCTCTGATGTTCTGTTCGGTGGTCGCCGTCGTGTAGCTGCTGTAGGTGACGGCCCCGAGGAACAGCGAGAGGACGGCGACGGCGACGACCAGCACCGCGAGGCGCTTGAGGGTCGCGCTTCGGGCCTCTCGCCAGCGGAAGAACGGCTCGGGTCGGTAGCCGAGGTACCACAGCACCACCAGCGCGGCGAGGTTGATCGACAGCAGGTTGACGAGCGTGAGAACCGCCGCGCCGACCGCCGCGCCCGGCAGCCCCCAGGCGAGAGCGATGCCGACCGTCGCCGCCGGCGGGATGAGCGCGACGGCGATCATCACGCCGACGAGCGCCGTCGAGACGCCCGCGGTGAGGCTCACGATGCCGGCGACCCCCGCTCCCAGCGCGACGGCGAGCGAGAGCACGTCCGGCGCGAGTCGCTCGCTGACCTCGCCGAGCGTCGTCGGGTCGAGCGTCGGCGGCACCACGCCGACGGTCCGCACGAACACCGAGAACAGGGTGGCGGCGACGACGGTCAACGCGACCCCGAGCGCCTGCAGTTGGACCCCGCGGACGAATAGCTCCTGGTCGTCGATGACCGTGCCCACCGCGGCCGACAGCGCGGGGCCGATGAGCGGGGCGATGACCATCGACCCGACCACCGTCGCCGGGGAGTCGAGCAACAGGCCGGCGGTGCCGACGATGGCGCTGACGAGGGTCATCGTCACGTACGTCCAGAAGGAATCGGAGAACCCCTCGGCCTTGGCTCTGAGTTCTTCGCGGGCGATGCGCTCCTCGCTCGTCTCCTCGGCGTACTCGTCAACGAGGTCCTGAAAGCGCTCGGAGACGACCGTCTCGGCCTCCGTGACAACCGTGTAGGCGTTCTCGCCGACGCCGACGTCCCGCAGGTCGTCGAGGACGTCCTCGACGGCGCTCGTCGGGACGGGGAAGGCGACGGTCGCCTCGTACTCGCGTTTGCTCGTCTCGTCGCTGACCACGTAGTCGATACCGGCGTCGTCGAGGACCTCTTGAACGACGCCGCGTTTCCCCTCCGGGATACCGACCTGTACGAGTCGCACGGTGCCTCAACTCCGCGCCGGGAAAAATAGCTGCGGGTCGCCGACGCCGTCGTCCGCCTCCGACGTCCGTCCCCCAGACGTCGCTGTAGTGCCCTGCATCGCGGCATCGCGTTCGCTTCGGTCGGTGTGGCTACGCCACGGCCCCGAAGAGGCGGCTCCGACGCGAGGTGGGTCCCGATCCCTCACCGGTCACTCCCGCAGTCGGTCGAGGACCGGAATCTCGGCGATGCGTTCCTCCGAGAGCAGGTCCCAGTCGATGCCTGCGGGACGGCCCGTCGCGCCCGTCCGAATCACGCGCTCGGGGGTCACGACGACGTCCATCGGCACGTCGTGGCTCCCCACCTCGACGGCGTCGTCGACGACCTGTCGCTCGTGGACCGTCGTGACCACCGGCGTCGAGTCGTCCACCAGGTCGAGGTCGGTCAGGACGGCGAACTCGAGGTCCGAGTAGCCCTCGCCCTTCCCGATGCGCGCCCCGTCCTCGGTGACGGCGACGCTCCCCGAGAGGACGAGGTCCACGTGTGGCATCTCGTCGGGGCCGACGCGGACGCCCGCCTCGTCCATCCCGCTGACCGTCGCCGCCGCGTCGGTGTCGTCCAGTTCGTCCGGATCGAGTTCGACGAAGCAGTCGGCGTCCCTGAGTCTGGGTACGGCCATGTAGACGGTCTTGCCCTCCCGGAGCGCCCGTCGCCGGGCGGGGAGTTGCGGTGCGTCCGGGTTGGCCTTGATTGCCGCCGCGTCCTCCCACTCGGGGAGTCCGGCCAGTCGGTCGGCGGCCTCGCTCGCACCCTCGAAGTTCGGGATGCGGCCGTGAGGCGGGAAGGGGAAGCGGGCGATGCCCTCCGCATCCAGCGCGTCCCAGATGCGCTCGCGGACGGCCTGTTTGTTCATGGGTTCTGGTCGGACGGTCGAGAGAAAAGTTCGGTGTTCAGCGGCCGGGTCCGGCGGGGTTATCGGCCCGCGGGTCGGCCGGCGGGCGAGACGACACGGCGCCCCTTCGCCCACGCGCCGAGTGCGCCGCCGATGACGCCCGGGATGGCCGCGAGGACGACGAACAGGGCGCCGACCAGCAGGACGCCGAGGCCGAGGACGCCGCCGACGAGGGTGCCCAGCACCGACAGGAGGGCCACTACGAGGATGACACCGAGCGAGGTGGCGACGCCGCCGTTGAGCGCCCCGTTGCCGACGGTGCCGCCCGCGACGTAGCCGGCGACGAGGCCCGCGACGAGTCCGGTCAGGCCAAACCCGAGGGAGGGGAGCGTCGCGTCGCTGAACGGCACGGTCATCCCGCTGACGATACCGACGACGATGGCTGCACCGACGCCGTAGAGAACCGCACGAGTGTTGATGCTCATACTGAACACCGATGAAGACTCGTGAGGAGATAACCACGTGACCACGGTTCCGCGGACGGTCCGGGATTCCGGTCGGTCCCCCGACCGGTGAGAACGCGGCGCTTATCCGCCGGCGCGGGGTAGCCGGGGTATGTTCGACTCTCGTCCGGACCGCGACGCGGAGGTGGTGCTCCTCGGGCGCTCGAACGTCGGGAAGTCGACGTTGATGCGCCAACTGACGGGCCACACGTTCAACACGGGCAAGAAACCCGGCGTGACCCGACAGCCGAACCACTACGACTGGGCGCCGGAGAGCTTCGTGCTGACCGACCTGCCCGGCTTCGGGTTCATGGAGGGCGTCCCCGCCGAGCACCGCGAGGCCATCAAGACCGACATCGTGCGCTACCTGGAGGAGTACGCCGACAACATCCTCGTGGGCGTCCTCGTCGTGGACGGCAAGAGCGCCGTCGACATCATCGACCGCCACACGAACGAGGATGAGATACCCCACGACGTGGAGCTGTTCTACCTGCTGGAGGACCTCGGCATCCCCGCGGTCGTCGCCGTCAACAAGATGGACAAAGTCGACGACGAGGACGAGCGTCTGAACGAGATCTGTGACCGTCTCGGACTCCTCCCGCCGTGGAAGCAGTGGCAGGACACCATCGCGCCCATCGCCGCCAAACGCGGGAACGTCGACGCTCTGGAAGAGGCGGTCCGCGAACACCTCCACGCTGCGAAGCGCGACGACCTGTTCAAGTTCTTCTGACCCCGACGCGGGCGAGGGTTCACGTACGACGACGGGACCACTCACGGCCGTGTCCTGAGTAACGCCGCGGGGTGCGCCGTGGAGCAATCCACACGGCGGTAGCGCGACAGCGCGTCCCGTGCGGTCCCGTCGCCTGTTCGCCCCACGCGCCGGCCCGATTCTCACGCGCCGTCGACGGTCCCGACGCGCACCGCTCCAACCCCATCCAGTCTCGCCGGCGTGGGCGATCGCGTCCCGGAACTCGTTCACGTCCGTGACGCTGTCCCAGCGGCGCGCCCCGTCAGGCGAGCCTCGTCGCGTTCCCGGACGCGTTCGACGCGCCCGTCCCGAGGGGGACGGCGGTCGCCGCCTCCTCGGGGAGCGTCACCGTCACCGGCGTGCCGTAGCCGCCGAAGTCGAGGTCGATTCGCTGCTGGATACGGACGGTCCGCCGGTTGTCGCCCGCCTGCACCGTCGTCCGGCCGGTCAGGTTCGTCACCGACCGGACGGGCCGGTTCGTCTCCGTGCTGACGTAGAACGTCGCGTTGAGGCTCGTCACGTTCAGGCCGCCCTGCTCGATGGGCCCGGCGGTGAAGCCGAGTTCGTCGAGACGCGACCGGTCGACCTGCGCTCGAAGGACGTACACCTCGGTCCCGTTGACGGTCCGGGTCCCGTCGAGGGTCACGTTCGAGGCGTTCAGCAGCGCCCGCTGGCGGGTGAGCGTGTCGAAGCGCGACCACTGCTCGCTGGCGTTCTCGGCGGCCGGGAGGCGGATCCACTCGGAGTCGTACTGGAGCACGTAGCTCTCGCTTCGCTGGTAGACGGTGTCGTTCACGTAGTACGTCTCGACGACGTACGACTGGCCGAGCGCCGACTGCGTCTGGTTGAGGTACGCCACGCGAGCGGTGCGGTCGAACCGCCCCTCGGAGGTGCCCGAGACGGTCTGGTCGAGCGTCCCGGAGTAGCGGGTGCTGACGTTCGCCTCGACGCGGTACGTCTCGACGGCGTCCATCGCGGCGAGCGTGTCGGCTCGCAGTTCGCTACCGTCCGTCGGCGTCCCGGTCCCGGTCGCCGTTCCGTTCGTCGGCGGGCCGTCGGACCCGCCGGGGAGGAGCCCGCTGCACCCTGCGGTGAGGACCAGCAGCGCGACGAGGGCGGGGAGGAGGCGGCGCATACCGGACGGTCGGGGAGACGGCACAAAACGTTGTCCGATGACGTTCCCGGACTACCGGGGCCGCCCGCTGACAACGCTGACGAACCCCAGCGCGTGCTCGTCGTAGCGGCGGTCCACGCACTCAGAGGCGAGGGTCGCCCGCGCCGTCCCGACGCGCTCGTCGAGTCCCTCGCGGGCCGCCCGGGTCTGCAGGGCCTGCCGGACGGACGCCGAGAGTCCATCGGCCGGCGCACCGCCGCCGACGAACGCCCCGAACAGCGGGTTCGCGAGCGCCCCGACCGGGTGGTCGCTGCTCGTCCCGTCGAGCAGCGCGACCCGGCCGTCCGCCAGCGCACACCAGTCGCGCACCGCCTCGGCGGGGTCGGGGAGCATCCCGACGACGAACGACCCGAGGACGGCGTCGGCGCAGGCGACCGGCGGCCGCGTCGCGTCGGCCTGCACGACGGCCACGTTCTCCCACCCGGCCCGGTCGACGCGCTCCTGTGCCCGTTCGAGGAGCGGGCGGGTCAGGTCCACGCCGAGGACGGTCCCCCGCGAACCGACGCGTTCGCGCAGGAACGGGAGGTTCGCTCCGGTCCCACAGCCCATCTCCACCACCGTGTCGCCCGGCGAGAGGTCCAGCGCGTCGGCCGCCGTCCGGCGCCAGCGCGCCACGCCCGGCGCGGTGGCGATGGCGTCGTAGAGGTCGGCGTACCGGCCGTAGAACGACTGGATGGGGTCGCTCACAACAACCCTCGGACGACTTCGGCCGCGCTCGCGGCGTCGTCCGCAAGGACGTACACGACCGGTTCGATGCCGAACCCGCCGGTCTGGTAGAGCACGTCGGCCGACGGGTTCGACTCGACCGCCGCCCGCACGCTCGCGTCCACCTCGTCCTCGGGGTCGAACGCGACGGCAGTGAGTCCCTGCTCCGTCAGACCGGCGATGACCGTCTCGTCGTACCGGACGTTCACGGCGGCGCGGGCGTCGCTCCCGCCGGCGCGTGCCGCGAGGAGGACGCGGGCGACGTGCTCGCTCACCCCGAACTCGGGCGCGCCGGGGACGGTGGCTCGCCCCTTCACGTCGAGGATTCGCCCGGGGACGCCCGCCACGTCGTCGATCCCCGCCGCGTCGGGCAGGCACTCCACGAGGTTCGACCCGACGGCGGGGATGAGCGCGGCGAACCCGCTCGCGTTCTCGAGGATGCGCAGGCCGCGACGGACGGACGCCAGCGCACGTTCGGCGGCCCGGACGCCGCTGTCCGCGTCGTGGACCGAGAAGTCCCCGTCGTACTCCGCGAGGCCGGGCATTGCCCGTTCGTGCATCGTCGCCAGCAGGTCGCCGCGTTCGAGTTGCCGGACGAGCACCTCCGCCTCGACGAGCGCCTGCACTCGGCTCATCTCGCCGGACGCGAGACCCTCGCCCAGTCGCGCGACGAGGTCGATGACGCGTTCGTCCTGCAGGACCTCCTCTCGCCGTTCCACGTCGCCGTGGGCGTACTTCGAGACGGCGCTCTGGGAGATGCCGAGCAGTTCCGCCACCTCGTTCTGCGTGAGGCCGCGCGCTCTGAGGTCCTCCGCGAGCATCGACCGGAACGTCGGGAGGAACTCGTCGACGACCACCTCCTCGATGAACCTCACTGGTCGCCTCCGAACTCTACGTCACCACGGATGCGCGAGGCCTGCGGCCCGCGCTGGTCCTGATACTTCGACCCGCGACCGCTCCCGTAGGGGCGCTCTGCGGGGGTGGTGAGTTCCGTGAAGACGAGTTGCGAGATACGCATCCCCGGCGAGAGTGCGACGGGGGCGGTCCCGAGGTTGGAGAGTTCGAGTGTGACGTGTCCGCGGAAACCGGGGTCGATGAAGCCCGCAGTCGCGTGCACCACGACGGCGAGTCGACCGAGCGACGAGCGTCCCTCGACCTGTGCGACGAGGTCCGACGGTACTTCGACCCGCTCGTGGGTCGTCCCGAGGACGAAGTCGCCGGGGTGGAGGATGAACTCGTCGCCGTCCTCGATGGTCGTCTCGGTGACGTAGTCTTCCACCTCCGTCTCGCGGTTCGGGTGGATACAGGGGATGTTCGCGCGCTGGAACTCGAGGAACTCGCGGCCGAGACGGACGTCCACGCTCGCGGGTTGCACCTGCAGGTCAATGTCGTCCAGCGGTTCGACGACGAGGTCGCCCACCTCCAGACGCCGCAGGATGTCCGCGTCCGACAGTATCATACTGTGGAGAGGCGGCGACGGGACCCTAAACCTTCGTCTCCTCGTCGGTTCAGGACAACTGGGTGACGAGAACGGCGGCGCCGCTGACGAGCGCGATCAGGAGGGCGGCGTCGCGGGTCACGTTCCGCGCGTGGCGCATCCCGTGGTAGTAGACGTAGCCCTGCCAGACCGTCGTGACCGTCGCCCCGAGGACGACGACGGGACTCCGGAGGTCGCTCCGGAACGTCGCAACCTGCGAGCGGAGGGCCGCCTCGCTCGCGGTGGGGTCGAACCCACCCGCGAACGTCAGGAACACCCCTGTCACGACGACCAGTTGGGGCAGGGTCGCGGCCTGCGCCCACCCGGCGACGGCCAGCGAGTCGCCGAACGACCCCTCGCCGCCCGCGAGGGCGGTCAGGCCGTGCATCCCGACGGCGCCGACGAGCCACCCCGCGAGCGACCCGCCGAACGCGACGGGGAGTTGCCCGGAGACGGCGTTCCAGACGAGTGAACTCGCCGCCACCTCGCGGGTCGCCGGTTCGTCACACCCGTCGTAGCGCGGTGACTCGGGGTCGTCGCTCCGGTCGTCGCAGACCCAGTCGGGCGGCCGGTTCTCGTTGTCGACGGTGACAGTCGTCTCCGCGGCCTGTTCGGCCAGCGCGTAGCCCAGAACGCCGATACTGGCCGTGACGGCGAGGGCGACGAGGAGGGCGACGGCGCCCGCCCGTGCCAGCGAGAGGCCGGGTGCGTGGCGCTCGAAGTACCGGTCCGGTCGGAGGAGGGGGCCGAGGACCATGCCCGGACGTTCTCACCTGCCGACAAGTACTTTCCCCTGCCCGTCTCCGTCCGCCAGCGCTTTCACCCTCGTTTGCCGAGTCGTGGTATGAAACAGGCCATCGCCGCCCGGACGGACATCGGGATGGGCACCGGCAAACTCGCCGCGCAGGTCGCCCACGCGTCGCTGAAGGCGTACGAGAACGCCGGTCCGGACGCCCAGCGGGAGTGGAAGGCGGGCGGACAGAAGAAGGTCGTCCTGAAGGTGAAAAGCGAGAACGATCTGTTCGAACTGGCAGAGCAGGCCCGGCGCGAGGGCCTCCCGCACGCGGTCATCCGGGACGCGGGCCACACCCAGTTGGACCCCGGGACGGTGACGGCACTCGCGGTCGGCCCCGCCCGCGACAACCTCGTCGACCGGGTGACGGGCGACCTCTCGCTGTTCTGACTCCCCGTCGGAACCGCCGACTCAGAACGCCCGGTGGTACTGGACGGGGACGTCCACGTCGTCCATCCGGTCGAATTCGTCGGCGGCGTGGAGCGTGAAGTACGGGTCGCGCAGGTGTTCGCGCCCGAGGATGGCGAGGTCGGCGTGGCCATCGCTCACTACGTCGTTCGCCCCCTCGGCGGTGGTAATCTTGCCGACCGCACCCACCCGGATGTCCTCGCCGTGTTCCTCGCGGACCGCCTCGGCGTAGGGCACCTGATAGTGGGGATCGGGGTCGGGCACCTGCTGGTCGGGGTGGATGCCGC
The DNA here is from genome assembly GCF_024227715.1 of Halomarina litorea. Lineage (NCBI taxonomy): Archaea > Methanobacteriati > Methanobacteriota > Halobacteria > Halobacteriales > Natronomonadaceae > Halomarina > Halomarina litorea. The sequence continues at coordinate 769,023 of NZ_CP100448.1, forward strand.
CCGCGCTCACGTCGACGAGGTCCGCGCCGACGTCGGCGAGGTCGCCGGCCAGTCGGACGGTGTCCTCGACGGTCCACGACTCCCGGTCGGGGAGCCAGTCCGTCGCGGAGACGCGCACGAACACGGGCTTGTCGTCGGGCCACACCTCCCGTACGGCCCCGGTGACTTCCCTGACCAGACGGGTGCGCCCCTCGAAGTCGCCGCCGTAGTCGTCCTCGCGGGTGTTGGTCACCGGCGAGCAGAACTCGTGGAGGAGGTAGCCGTGGGCGGCGTGGACCTCCGCGACTTCGAAGCCCGCATCGAGCGACAACTGGGCGCTGCGCGCGAAGGCGTCGATTACCTCCTCGATGTCCTCCCGGTCGAGCGCTTCGGTCTCCAGTGGCTCGTCGCGGGGGAACGGCGTGTCGGTGGGGCCGCGGGGCGTCCACCCGCCCTCGCTCTCGTCGTGGACGGGGTGGCCGCCGTCGGCGGGCGGCGCGGTGGAGGCCTTCCGCCCGGCGTGGGCGAGTTGGATGGCCGGCACCGACCCCTGCCCCCGGATGAACTGCGCGACGGGGGCGAGGGCGTCGGCGTGTTCGCGGTGCCAGATGCCGAGGTCCTGCGGCGAGATGCGTCCCCGCGGTTCGACGGCCGCCGCCTCGGTCATGACGATACCAGCGCCGCCGACGGCCCGCGACCCGAGGTGGACCTGGTGCCAGTCGGTGGCGACGCCGTCACCAGCACAGGAGTACTGGCACATCGGTGAGACCATCACGCGGTTCGGCACCTCGGTCCCCCGGAGCGTGAGGGGGCTGAAGAGGTCTGTCATCGACCGTCGTTCGCGGGGCCCCTCGAAAGGCCCGTCGAAGTCGGCAGCGTTCGACGGGGTCCCGTATCCGCAGGTCCTTACGGGACGGCCGTGTAGGGTGGCCATGCGCGTGGGCACGACGGGCGAGACGACGGACGCGGGGGACGAGTGATGCGACCGGCCCACCCCTTCGAACGGGCCGTCGGTATCGACCACTACGTGAGCGACGCCGACGGCGTCGGCGGCCGCCTCCGCAGTCGCCCCGAGGACTTCCGGGTGCGAGAGCGCGAGGCCGTCTCCGTCCAGCCGACCGACGCCGACCCGGGGTCGTACCCGGACCTCGTCTTCCGGGCGACGCTCCGCAACTGGGACACGAACGACTTCGCCTCCGCCCTCGCCGACCGACTCGGCATCAGCCGCGAACGCGTCTCGTGGGCCGGGACGAAGGACAAACACGCCATCACGACGCAGTTGTTCTCGGTGCGGGGCGTCGAGGGCGAGGACCTCCCCGACGTTCGCGGCGCGGACGTCGAGGTGCTCGGGCGGGCGGGCCGTCCCGTCCTCTTCGGCGACCTGCGGGGCAACCACTTCGAACTCACCGTCCGGGACGTCGAGGCACCCGGGAACGCCTCCCTCGTGACCGACCAGTTGCGCGAGTTCTGTGGCGGGGGCGCGGGCAAGTCCGACGGCGACGGGGGCGAGGGGACCACCGTCTGCGTCCCCAACTTCTTCGGCCAGCAGCGCTTCGGCGCGATGCGGCCCGTCACCCACGAGGTCGGACTGGCTATCGTCCGAGACGACTACGAGGGGGCCGTGATGGCCTACGTCGGCAGTCCCGACGAACGCGAACCCGAGGCGACCCGCGAGGCGCGCGCGTTCGTCGAGGAGACGCGCGACTGGAAGGCGGCGCTCGACCGCCTGCCGACCCAGTTGGGCTACGAGCGCTCGATGGTCCACCGCCTCGTCGAGAACGGGGCGGAGAGTCAGGAGGACTTCCACGAGGCGCTCCGCGCCGTCCCGACGAACGTCCAGCGTCTGTTCGTCAACGCCGCCCAGTCGTCCCTCTACAACCGGATGCTCTCGGAACGACTGGCGCGGGGCCTCCCGTTCGGCCGCCCCGTCGCCGGCGACGTGGTCTGTTTCACCGACGAACACGGCGACCCGGACACCGACCGCCTCCAGCGAGTCGACGAGGGTCGGGTCGACACGGTGACGAGACACTGCGAGCGCGGGCGAGCGTTCGTCACCGCGCCGCTGGTGGGCACGGAGACGGAACTCGCCGACGGCGAACAGGGCGACATCGAACGCGCGGTGCTCGACGAGGCGGGCCTCGCGCCCGGCGACTTCGAGCGGACGGGGGAGTTCGACTCGACGGGGACGCGCCGGGCGATACAGGTCCGGACCGACCTGACCGTCGAGGCGGGCGAGGACGACGAGGACGACACGCTCACGTTCGGGTTCGCCCTCCCGGCGGGGTCGTACGCGACGGTCCTCATGCGCGAGTTCCTGAAGGCGGACCCGGTGGACCTGTAGCGTTCCCGTCGGGAGCCGTAACGCACCGCTTATCCACGCGAGTTCCCTCCTCCCGGTATGGAGTGTCGGCAGTGTGCGAGCGCGCTCGAACGACCGGGCGACTTCTGTCTGGTCTGCCGGACCACCAACGCCGACACCGTGGTTCTCGACCTCTCGCGGGAGCGGGCAGCCGTCACCGCCCTCCTCGACGAGTCGGTCGTGGCCCGCCGCGAGGTGACGACCACGCCCGAGTCCGACGGGGAGACCGAACCCGTCGAACTGCGGAACTTCGCGGGCCTCGTCGCCGACGAAATCCATCGAAAGCGGCCCGAGGAGGTGTACGCGACGGGCGACCGGGCGGTCCTCCGGGCGGTCCGCGTGCAGGCGCACTACCCCTTCTACCGCGTCGAGGGCGAGGACCCCGTCGAGACGGTGCTCGAACGCCGCGGCGAACCCTCGCTGGAGGTCGTCGACGAACCGCCCGCGAAGAAACTCGGCGGGTCGCACTCGACGCTCATCGGCGAACGCGACGGTCAGCGGGCGGTCCAGACCGTCGCGAGTCACCCGCACGTGAAGAAGCTCATCCCCGGCCCCATCGAGGCGGGCGGGTCGGGGTCCCGCTCCGGGGTCCGGGCGAAGGCGACCCGCGCCGACGCCAACGGGAACGTCCGCATGCTCATCCGCGACGGGTCGAGCGTGCAGGAGAACCGGGTCGTCACGACGGCCCACGACCGCGAGACGGGCGAGCGCATCCGGGCGGACCTGAACGACGCCCTGCGCGAGGAGGATCTCCAGAACTGACTCGGACGGCGCACCGGACTCAACGGATTTATACCTCCGTTGGCGGTAGAGGACGATACCATGGCCAAGAAGCAAGGAACCGTGGGGAGCGCGGGTCGCTTCGGCGCTCGCTACGGCCGCGTCGCTCGCCGCCGCGTCGCCGAGATCGAGGACGACACGAACAACGCGAAGAAGGACGGCAACAAGGTCAAGCGCCTCGGGACGGGCATCTGGGTCGACACCGAGACCGGCGAGAAGTTCGCCGGCGGTGCCTACCGCCCCGAGACGCCCGGTGGCCGTACCGTCCGTCGTTCCATCCGCGCCGCCCTCGACGAAGACGGCGACGACGAGTAACGTAAGCGTCCCCCACCCCACACACCACTATGAGTTACAAGTGCTCCCGCTGTAAGCGCGACGTCGAACTCGACGAGTACGGCGGCGTCCGCTGTCCGTACTGCGGCCACCGTGTGCTCCTCAAGGAGCGCAGCCGCGACGTCAAGGAAGTACCCGTCGAGTAGCCGACGTGCCAGACGCGCCCGGCGCACCGCACGGCGTTCTCCTCGAGTTCGCGTACAACGACGCCGACTTCGCCAGCCGCGTCGAGCGGAGCGTCCGTCAGGAGGTCGGCGAAATCGAGGGCGACCGGACCATCGCCACCGTCTCGCGTGACGGGTCGGTCCTCCGCGTCGACGTGGTGGCCGACGACCTCGTCGCCCTCCGGGCCGGCCTGAACACGTGGTGCTCGCTGGTGGAGGTAGCGGAGCGATGCTCCGCTGCCAGTGAACCGTAGTCTCGCGCTGTCACCGCACGTCGTCCGGTTGCTCGCGGACCGCAGGTCCGACCGTGTCGGGGCCCCGTCTCACGAAACTCTCGAATCGACTTCCGTGAGCCGTGGTACCACATGATTCGGGCAGTGGTATCACCGGACTAGTGGACTTGAAGAACCTGATATAGCAAAGCGACAGGATTCACGAGGTCACTCGTAACCGAGGCTACTCCCATGATCATCGTCGAGGTCCGAATCAGACACGGCATCCTGCTCGCGGCGCTCTCGGGCACGCCCGAGGCGACACTGCACTGGGAACAGACGGACCTGACAGGTGACGGCCGAGAGACGGTACTGGGGTGGCTGGAGGGTGAATCCTCGGAGGCGTTCGAGGAGGCGGCCGCCGCCGACCCGTCCGTGAGCGAGTTCTCCCGGCTCGCCTCGACGGGGAACCGTCACCTCTACCAGTTCTGGCTCAGCGAGGAAGCGGGCGAGCGGAGCATCTACCGGGGGCTGGTCGAGACGGGGAGCGTCATCAAGCGGGCGACGGCGACGACCGACGGCTGGGAGTTCGACATCGCCTTCCCCGACCAGGCGGCCCTCGACGAGTTCCGGACGTTCTGTGACGATTCGGGTCTCGACTACACGGTCCACCGCGTGTTCACCGAAGACACGATGCTCTCGGAGGCCCCGGCCGGCGGATTGACCGACAAGCAGTTCGAACTGCTCCGGATGGCGACCGAGCGGGGCTACTTCTCGGTGCCGCGCGAGACGAACCTCGGCGACCTCGCCGACGCCCTCGGCATCTCCCATCAGGCGGCCTCCGAACGACTTCGCAGGGCGCAGGAACTGGTGAACCAGCGGACGCTCGGCGTCCGCGGGGAGGAGGGGGCGGACGTGGCGCTCTCGGCCGGGGACGACGACTGACCGCGACGCCCGACTGGGCGCTGTGGCTCGCTCTCGCGGGGTTTCGGTCGCTTCGACGGGCGTGGGTCGCTCTCTCGAAATACGGGCCTTTTTCACGCTCGCTCCCGTCGGTCCGCCCATGCAGGGTAATCTGCCGCCCGAGGCACAGGAGAAGATCGAGGAGCTACAGGACCTCCAGGAGACCGCACAGCAGGTCGCCATGCAGAAACAGCAGGCCGAGACGACGCTCTCGGAGTCCCGTGCGGCCCTCGACCAGCTCGAGGACATCGACGAGGACACCACGATGTACCAGGAGGTCGGCGAACTCCTCGTCCAGACCGAGTACGCGACGGCGACCGAGGAACTCGAAGAGAAGGTCGAGAGCCTCGAGATTCGCGTCGAGACGCTCGACAAGCAAGAAGAGCGCGTGCAGGAGCAGTTCGAGTCGCTCCAGCAGGAACTCCAGCAGATGCTGCAGGGCGGCGGCGCGGGCGGTCCGCAGGGTCCCGGCGGCCCCGGCATGGGCGGTCCCGGCGGCGACTGAGACGTGTCCTCCCCGACCGACGAGGAGGTCGTACAGGCCGCGAGCGACGCCGCGGAGGGCGTCGTCCTCTCGCGGTACAAGCAATCCGAACTCCGTGACTTCGACGTCACGGTCACGTTCGAGGACGGCGTCCTCGACGTGGACGTCTACGTGAACGCCCCGGACCACGCCGAGGACGCCGAACAGGTGGCCGACGACGCCGCCCTCGCCGCGCAGGCGGCCGTCGACGACCTGTTCGCCGAAGCGGAGTAGGGCGTTCCCGTTCCCCTTCCGTTCGCTACCTGACGAGCGACGGCTTCGCCTCCCCGCTCAGTCGTCGGCGGGCGCGGGCGTCACCTGCACCGGGTCGGCGTCGACGCCGAGTTCGTCGATGGCGGCCTGTGCGGCCACCTTCCCCGAGAGGAGCATCGCGCCGAAGGTGGGACCCATCCGGGGCAGGCCGAAGGTGGTGGCGACGGCCATCCCGGCGACGACCAGACCGTCGTGGACGACGCCGGTGTGTTCGACGACGGCGTCCTCGCTCTCGCCGACCCACATGGAGTCGTGGCCCGGCGAGTCGTGGCCGGGTGCGCCGTAGGCGTCCTCGTCCGTCGCGTCCATCACCTGCCCCCGCTCGCGGGCCTCCCCCACGCCCGGCGCGTCGAGGACGCCGCGTTCGTCGAGTTTCGAGACGGCCATCGCGTCGTGGCCCGTCGCGTCGATGACGACGTCGGACTCGACGGCGATGGGGTCCACACAGGTAATCTCGCGGGGGAGGGCGTGGACCGGCGTCCAGTTCATCACGACGCCGCCGACGCGGTGGTCCTCGCGGACGACGATGTCGGTGAACTCGGTCATGTTCTGCATCTTCGCGCCCGCGTCGCAGGCGGCCTTGATGAGACCGGAACACGCCTCCGGGCCGTTGGCGACCGAGAGACCCTCCGTGTCCCTCGCCGAGTCGTAGTCCACGTCGAGTTCGTCGAGGACCGTCTCGGCGGGCGACCGAACGGTCACCTTGTTCATCAGGAACCCGCCGAGCCAGAACCCGCCGCCGAGGTAGTTGTTCTTCTCGACGACCATCGTCTTCACCCCCCGCTCGGAGAGTTCCTTCGCCGCCATCAGCCCCGAGGGGCCGCCCCCGAGGACGATGACGTCGGACTCGGTGAACTCGAGGAACTCGTCGGTCCACTCCTGTCCGATGGCTCTGGTCACGTCCGCCTCGCTCGCCTCGCTGAATTGCTGGTACTGAGTCATACCATCTAGTGATAATCCTCGGTAGTAATCAGCCTTGGGAGTGGGGAACACGTTTGGAGCGCCCCACCACAGGTCTCCCATGGAACCCACCGACAGAGTACGGGCGTGTACCCGGTCGCGCATCCGGGTGATGTTCGACCTCGCGCAGGCGACGGACGCCGACCTCGTCCGCCTCGAAGTCGGCGAACCGGACTTCGACACCCCCGACCACGTCACGGCGGCCGCCGTCGCGGCCGTCGAACGCGGCGAGACCCACTACACCTCGAACGCGGGCCTGCCCGAACTCCGCGCGGCCATCTGCGAGACGCTCGACCGCGAGTACGGCGTCCGGCACACGCCCGACGAGGTGGTCGTCACGACGGGCGGGATGGAGGCGCTCCACCTCGCGGCGCTCTGTACGCTCTCGCCCGGAAGCGAGTGCGTCGTCCCGACGCCGGGGTGGCCCAACCATCTCACGCAGGCCCGCCTCGCCGACGCCCGGCCCGTGGAGGTGCCCCTCGACTACCCCTTCGACCTCGACGCGGACCGCGTCGTCGAGGCCATGAGCGACGACACCGACGCCGTCGTCCTCTGTACCCCCTCGAACCCGACGGGTCGGGTGTTCGACCCCGACGCGATTCGGGCCGTCGTGGAGGCGGCCGCGGACCACGACGCCTACGTCGTCGCAGACGAGGTGTACGCCGCGCTCACCTACGACCGCGACCCGACCGGTATCGCCGCGCTCTGCGGCCACCCGGACCACGTCCTCACCGTCGGGTCCTGTTCGAAGTCCCACGCAATGACCGGGTGGCGGGTGGGGTGGCTCGCCGGCCCCTCGGAAATCGTGGACGAGGCGACGAAGATACGCGAGTCCACGACGGCCTGCACGGGCAGCGTCGCCCAGCACGCCGCGCTCGCCGCCCTCACCGGGCCACAGGACCCCGTCGCGGCGATGCACGACGCCTTCCGCGAGCGTCGGGACTACGTCGCCGACCGACTGGACGACATGTCGGGCGTACGGGCCCCCCGCCCCGAGGGAGCGTTCTACGCGTTCCTCGAACCCGACACCGACGAGAAGAGCCTCCCGCTGGCGAAGCGATTGCTGAAGGAAACGGGCGTCGTCCTCGCGCCCGGTGAGGGGTTCGGCGCGGCCGGCGAGGGACGCCTCAGGTTGAGTTTCGCCAACAGCATGGACCGACTGGAGGAGGGGTTAGACCGGCTGGAGCGAGGGCTCTGACCCGGTCCCGCGACACCTCCGTCGGCGGACGGAGCGCCCGTGTACCGGTGGTGTTGATAGGGCGGGAGACGAACCGCCGGGCACATGGGGTTCAGGGAGGACTTCGTCAACGCCGTCCGACGGCGCGTGCTACCGCGACTGCACTACCTCTTCGAGGGCACCTTCGGCGGCTACGCCGTCTCGCCGACCACCGAGGGCGAGTACGCGCTGACGGCCCACTGCTCTGAGGAAGAACTCGAAGCCGCCCTGCGGGACATCGGTTTCTCGCGCAACCCCGTCGCGGCGTTGAAGGTTCGCGTGGACGGCAACACCTCCGAGGGGTCGTGGGTGTGGCGCAGGTCCCTCCTCGCGGACTGGCAACTTCACGTCGTCCTCCACGCCACCGACGAGGGACACGTCGACGTCTACGCCCACTGGGAACTCTCGTGGGTGCGCCACCCCTACGCGCACTACGCCGCCCGCGCGTACGACGCCGAACGGGGCGTCCGCCTCGCTCGGACGTGGCTGGGTGCCTACGAGAGCGGGCTCTTCCCCGACGGCCTCCCCTACGACGTCGAGGCCGCCCACCGCCGGGAACGGCGCGAACGCCACTACCGCCTCCTCCACCGCGTCGCCGACACGCTCTCGGACTCGGCCCTGCCGGCCGACCCGTTCGAGGACGCCGAAGACGACGGGAACGGGGAGGGCCGCCCCGACGTCTCGCCCCGCATCCTCCCGTGGCGGTAGTCGGAACTACTTCTCGCGCCCGCCCTCCCGAATTCGTCGCTCCGCCTCTTCCAGTGCGGCCTCCCGGTCGAACTCTTCTACGACGGCTTCCAGTTCCTCGCGGGTCGCCTCCCGGAGTTCGCGTGCGTGGCGCGTGATGTTCGGGATGGCCCGAAGAACGTTGTCCACGATGGGCACCGCCGCCATCTGCGGGGAGCGAGAGAGCGGGTTGAGGTCGACGACGATTTCCGTCTTGCCCATCTCACCGAGTGCCTCCGCCCGGTCGCCGTCCTCGAGGGGGACGACCACCACGTCGGCGTCGTAGATGCCGTCGGCGTCCACCTTCGCCCGCGCGTGGTCGAGTCCGGGGATGCGGGCGTCCGCGGTGAGGCCCTTCACGTCGGTCGCGCCGTGTTCCCGGAGGTGCTCGGCGATGGCCTCGATGCGCGCTTCCGTGTGGTTGAACAGGTTGACTTCGAGGTCGGCGTCCACCACCTCGGCGAGTTCGACGAGTTCGCCGGGGCAGAGGGCCGCGACGTTCCCGTTGACCGAGAGCACGGGGTGGCGCGCGAGGAGGAGGTGCGCGGCGGCGGCGCGGGCGGCGGCGTCGGCGCTCTCGGTGGTCTCCTCGCCGAGCAGGTAGTCGAACGCCTCGCCGCGACCCTCAGCGATGAGGCCCTGCAGGCTGGTGATGTCCTTCTCGACGCCTCGCTCGATGCGGTGGCGCGTCAGGAGCGAGACGTACCGCGGGTGCGACTCGGGAATCTCCGTCTCGTCCTCCGGGGCGACTGGAACCTGCGGGTCGTCGGTCATGCCCGGGGTTTCGCCCTAGCGAGTAAAAGTGCGGTGGGTCCGGGTGACACACACGGTGTGGTCGGGCTATCGGTCCCGCCCGAGCGTCCGTCCCGATCCGGGGGCGTACTCGACCACCGACGCGCCCTCCGTGACGCGACACGACCGGGCGTCGTAGCCCGCGTCGGAGAGCCCCGAGTCGAGGGCGAAGACGGTCTGGCCGAGCATCGCCATCGCCGCCTCGCCGCCTTCCTCCTGTACATCCTCGATGGTGCGTTCGACGCGGTCGGTCGGCAGGCCGGCCTCGCGCGCGAACGTCCGCGAGGCATCCATGAACGTGGCGAGCGTCGGGGAGTCGAGCAGTGCCTCCATCGCCCGCTCGCCGGCCCGCGAGAGCGTCTCGGTGTCGCCGCCGATGACCTCTGCGGTGTCGAGACCGCCGTAGGTGAGGTACTCCACCTCGGGGCGGGCCGCGAGACCGTCCATCCGCCCGTGGGGCGGCGCGCCCGGTTCGAGGCGAATCGGCATTCCGCCGCGGGCCTGTCCGACCACGTCCCCGAGGCCGGTTCCCGCCTCCACTTCGGCGGCGTGAGCGAGGGCGACGAGTTCGTTCTCCGTGTGTCCCGGCGACAGCGAGTCCGATGCGAGGGCGGTCCCGAGCGCGCACGCCCCGGAGACGCCGAAGCCGGCGCTCACGGGGAGCGGCGTCTCGCAGGTGACGCGGGCAGTCGTATCGAGGCGGGAGAGGACGCCCTCGACGGCGTCCATCGGGGCGTGCTGGCCGTTCAGGGTGACTGTCGTCTCCTCTCCCTCCTCGACGGTGACGGTGACGCCGTCCGAGAGGGCGAGGCCCGCGCCGCGCGACCCGGCGACCCGCGGGTCGTCGTCGGGGTGGACGCTGAACAGGCCGGTGACGTGGCCGGGGACGAACGCGCGTGCGGGCATCTGCCCCGACTGGGGCGCTTCGGGCCTTGAATCTTACAGTTCGCGTCCGTCGTCCGCGGGAACGACGCTCCCGTCGTCAGCGCGCTCGAAGAACGAACGTCTCGGGCCGCCCGAACCGTACCAGTGTGTCGTAGAGCCACGCGCTGTCGTTGCCCGTCCGGAACGTCTGGGCGACGCCCCACGCCACGTAGACGACGAGGACCGCGCCGTAGGACTCCACGAGACCGAACGCGATGGCCGACGGCGACCGAACTGACCGCCAGCGCGTTGCGCCGCCCGATGCGGTCCCCGACGTAGCCCGTTGAGGATTCGGTGAGCAGGATGGTGACGAAGAAGGCGGTGTCGAGGACCGTTATCTGCGTGTAGCTGAACCCCCGCGCCTGGTCGAGCAGGACCACCCAGACGGGGATGAGGAAGCCGAGCGTCGACGTCACCATGAACAGGTAGTATCGGACGACGATGCTCGACTGGTCGTCCATACACCCGTCCGTTTGGGTGGGGTTCGGACCTCGTCCGTAGGCTCAAGTACGATTACGCTGTAGTACTGTGTATACATGCCGTCCATCAGTGCCCGAATCCCCGATGAGGAGGCCGACGCGCTGGACGACGTCGCCGAACTCCTCGGTATGGACCGGAGTAGCGTCATCCGGCGAGCGCTGGACGAGGGTCTGCGCGAACTCAGGGTTCGGGCCGCCGTCGAGCGATACCAGTCCGGGGACGTGTCGGTCAACGAGGCGGCCCGTCTCGCCGGGATGAGTCTCGGCGAGTGGCTCGAAGTCGCCCGCGAGCGGAACCTGACGACCCAGCTGACGCCCGAGGACCTCGCTGACGACGCCGCGGCTGCCCGCGACCTGTGAGGGTTCTCCTCGACGCGACGACGCTCATCGCACTCGGGGCCGTCGGCGAACTCGACCTGCTGACGAACTTCGACGGGGAGATCGAGATTCCACATCTGGTGTACGAGGAAGTCACGACTGAACCCGCGCGGTCGGCTCTCGACCGGTTTACTCGTCCCCGCTACGAGAGCGGGGAGGTTCGTATACTCCAACCGACGGCCGCAGTCGAACGTGGCTGCAAGATACTCGGTGACGAGGAACCCTCGGGAGATGCACAGATCGTCGGTCGCGTAGCCACAGCAGTCGAGGAGGACGTCCCCGTTGCTGTCGTCTCTGACGACCGGCGCGTCAGAACCGTCACTCGCGGCCTCGACGCGACGGTGACGGGCACCATCGGCGTCGTGACGCGCGCCGTCGAGGAGGGAATGGACCCGAAGGAAGCGAAGGACCTGGTACGACGGCTGGACGGTCACGGACTGCACACGACCGGCGAACTGCGCGAGGTGGCCGATTCGCTCATCGACGGCGCGGCGGACGGTCGATAGAAGGATCGGTGCTGCCGGTCTCTCGGGAACTGAGTCGTTCCGCTTCGCTCCACTCCTCGTTCCCGAGGGACAGACAGCGACTGAGCCCATAGGGCGAGGGAGTCCTATCCCCCGGGAACTGGCTCGCTCCCTGCGGTCGCTCGCCGTTTCTGCTCGACAGTCGCGCCGTCGCCTTACGGCGACAGGCGCTGCCGGTCTCGCGGGAACTCGGTCGCAGCAGGGCTGCTCCCGGTTCCCACGCTCGAACAGCGGCCTCGCCCTACGGCGAGAGCCGCTGGCGGTCGCGTGGGAACAGCACAGCCTCGCGGATGTTCCCCAGCCCGAGCATCGTCATGATGAGGCGCTCGGCACCGAGACCGAACCCGGCGTGGGGCGGCATGCCGTAACGGAACATCTTCGTGTAGTACTCGAAGGCGTCGGGGTCGAGTCCCTGCTGTTCGAACCCGGCGACGAGCTGGTCGAAGCGGTGCTCACGCTGGCCGCCCGAGACGAGTTCCATGTCCGGGTGCATCATGTCGAAGCCAGTCGAGAGGTCCTCGTCGTCGTCGTGGTCCTTGATGTAGAACGGCTTGACCTCGCTCGGCCAGTCGGTGATGAAGTAGTGGCCGCCGACGTCGTCGCCCAGCGCGCGCTCTGCTTCGGTCGAGAGGTCGTCGCCCCAGACGAGCTGGGTTTCCAGTTCGCCCGTCGCGTTGACGCGCTCGATGGCCTCGTCGTACGAGAGGCGGGGGAACGCCTCGTCGGGCACCTCGAACTCCTCGGCGAGGTCGAGCAGTTCGAGCTGGCGCTGGCAGTTCTCGCCGACGGCCTCGTAGGCGGCCTTGACGGCACCCTCACAGACGTCCATCGCGCCCTGGTGGTCGATGAAGGCGCTCTCGAAGTCGATGGAGGTGGCCTCGTTGAGGTGACGGGGCGTGTTGTGCTCCTCGGCGCGGAAGATGGGGCCGATCTCGAAGACCCGCTCCAGCCCGGAGCCGACCATCAGCTGCTTGAACAGCTGTGGCGACTGGTTCATGAACGCCTCCTCGCCGAAGTACGTGATGGGGAACAGCTCCGTGCCGCCCTCGGTGCCCGTCGCCACGATCTTCGGCGTGTTGATCTCCGTGCAGTCGATGGAGCGGAAGAACTCGCGGACGGCATGCTGGACCTCGGCGCGAATCTCGAAGATTGCCTTGGCCTCGTCGCGCCGCAGGTCGAGGGTGCGGTTGTCCAGTCGGGTCGGGAGTTCGGCGTCCACCTTGCCCGAGGGGTCGAGGGGGAGTTCGGGGTCCGCGGGGGCGATGACCTCGACGGACTCGGGGACGATTTCGACGCCCGTGGGGGCGCGTTCCTCCTCTTCGACCTGCCCGGTCACCTGCACGACGGACTCGCGCGAGACCTTCGTGCCCGTCTCGACGAGGTCGTCGTCCATCTCGTCTTTCGCGAACTTGACCTGAATCTTCCCGGTCCGGTCCCGGACGATGAGGAAGGCGATGCCGCCCAGGTCGCGGATCTCGTGCGCCCAGCCGGCGACCGTGACGTGGTCGCCCGCTTCGGCGTCCGCTGTGTAGGTTCGGTCGTCCATACGTCGTCTGTTCGGTGCGTCGTCTAAAATGGGTCGATTTAGTCGACCACCGCCGCCTCCACCAGTCGAGCGTACGCCCGGCGGAGTCGCTGGCTGATGGCCTGTTCGCTCACGTCGAACGCGGTCGCGAGGTCGCCCATCGTGACGTGTCTCGGAATCTCGAAGAACCCCTCCGCGTACGCCAGTTCGAGCGTCTCGCGCTGGCGTTTCGTCAGTTTCGGCTCCGCCGGCCGTCGCTCGTCGGGGCGTTCGCGGGCGTCGTACACCGACTGTACGTCCACCGTCACGCCACGCTCGACGAGGTGGTCGTAGAACGCGTCGAGGGCGTCGGCGGTCGGGAACCGGGTCTCGGCGTGCCACCACCCGTCGGCGAACCGGGCGGCCAGCGCCGTTCCCTCGCCCGTCCCGGTCGGGGTCAGTTCCGCCGCCTCGTCGCCGACCTTCCCCCGGTAGAGGCGTGCAGTACCGTTCCGGTACAGGGGTTCCACACCGGAGACCGACCGGTCGTCCGCCATCGCCGTCTCGAACCCGTCGAGGTCGCCTCCCGTCGCCCAGAACCGGAGCGACCGGTCCCCGGACGCGCCGCGTCCCCCGTCGACGGCGAGGTTCACGTCCGTCGCCGCGAGCGACTCGGCCAGCATCAGGTCGGGCGACGTCGCCCGATACGCGGCGATGACTCTCATGCTAGTCCGTCACGTTTCCGAGAGCATAACCGTTTGTTCCACCGAAGCGACGCGTGCCGGTCGCGTCCGCCCTCTTCGTGCCCGCGTGGTGGTCCTCAGCTCCGGGCGTCCTTCGCGCCCTCGACGGTGGCGCGGACGGCCTCGCAGCCCTCGTCGTGGACGAGGTCACCGACGACGACGACGTCGCTGTGCTGGCCCATCTGGTAGGCCGAGTCGTAGTCGTGGACGCCGCCGCCGTAGAACAGGGTGGCGTCGTCGAGGGCGTCGTGGGCCGCCCGGACGACGTCGGGGTCGCCGAGCGTCCCGGAGTACTCGACGTAGACGATGTCCTGTCCGAACATCTGCTCCGCCACCTCGGCGTAGGCCGCCACGTCCTCCGGCGAGAGGTCGCAGTCCGCGTCGGTGTAGGAGGCGACCGACGCCTCGTCGTTCATGACGATGTACGCCTCCGTGTGCGTGATGTCCCAGTCGATGTTCCGGTCGATGCGGACCCACTCCTTGTGTGCGCCCGTCACCCAGGCGATGTCGCCTGCGTTGAAGACGATGGGGACGAGGTAGCCGTCGAGGCCGTCGGGGTGGACGACGACGCCCGCGCTACTCGGTTCGATGTACACCGCGACGTCGTGTTCGCGCGCCCCCTCGATGCACCCCTCGACGTACTCGGCCATCTTCTCCTCGGTCATCCCGAGGGTCCCCCCGACCTCGATGGCGTCGGTCCCGGTCGCACAGACGTCCGCGAACGTCTCGTCCTCGAAGAGCGTCTTGTCCGGGTCGACCTTCACGATGTGGTCCCACTCTGCCCACGCGTTCATACGTGCCCCTCCAGACGCCCGGACAAAACGGCTTCGGAACCCCGTCTCCCGGCCCCACCGCCCCCGATTTCCGTCGAGGGCTACACTCGTAGCCCGCCGGTGGTGGGGGGCTATACCTGTTGTCCCCTCGACTTTGCCCGTCGTGGGCGTCGCGCTGAACTGATGACACGACGGCCCGACCTGGAGCGGGTGAGTCGCCGCGACTTCGACGAAGTGTGGCACGGCCGGAACCCGACGGCCATCGCCGACATCTACCGGACGGACTACCGGGGCAACGGGTTCCCCCTCGTCGGGAGCGTCGGGCGACGGGGCTACCGGCTGGTCGCCCGACAGTTCCTCCGTGCGTTCCCCGACATCGAGTTCACCGTCCACGAACTCGACTCGGCCGACCGGTTCGTCTACGCCCGGTGGACGTTCACGGGCACGCACACGGGTCGCGTCTTCGGGCTTCCCGCAAGCGGCGCCCGCGTCGAGGTGGACGGGAAGGGCCTCCATCGCTATCTGGACGGGCGCGTCGACGAGACGTGGCTCACGATGGACTGGTGGGGACTCTTCGGGCAACTCGGGCGCGGCTACCGGGAGCGACTGAAGCGGGCGGTCGGCGGACTGTTCTCGCGGTAGGTCGGGTCGGGCTACGCCTTCGCCTGCGTCTGCCACTCGCGGATACGGTCGGCGCTGACGCCCTGCACCTCCGCGGCCACGTCGTCGGCGATGGCCTCCCGCAGGTCGTCGAGGCTCTCGATGCCCGCCGCCGCCAACTTCTCGGCGGTCTTCGCCCCGATACCGTCGAGATCCTCGATGGCCGTCGCGGCCTGCCGCTCGCGGTACTCCGCGTAGTTGCAGATGGGACAGCCCAGTTCCCACGGCTCGTCGCCGTTGTGGACGACCAGTTCCGGCAGGTCGTGTTCCGCACAGCGCTCGTCGCGCACCTCGATGTCCCCGTTGCGCGGCAGGGGCAGGGAGTACTCGCAGTCGGGGTAGCGCGTACAGCCCACCAACCGGGACCCCGACCGGAGGGTCTTGATGGCGAGTTCGCCGCCCTCCTCCGAACCACACTCGGGGCACGTGCCTATCACCTCGTCCTCGGCGTCGTCGGCCTCCTCCGCCCGGCAGAGCGGACAGCCGTGGGTGAACGTGTCCTTGCCCGCGAGCATCTTCACTTCGCGCAGGTCGTGGTCCTCGCAGACGTCGTCGAGCACCATCGGCTCCCCGCGGTTCGGGAGCGGGAGGGTGTACTCGCAGTCGGGGTAGCCGTCGCAGCCGACGAAGTACGACCCCCAGCGCGACCGGCGCACCAGCAGGTCGTGCCCGCTCTCGGGACACGGCCCGAGTATCTTGTCGGCCTTCAGCGACTCGCGGAGGTGCCGACCGACCTCCTCGCGGGACTCGTGGAGCGCCTCGAACACCCGCCGGAGGATGTCCCGCGACTCGTCGGTGACGTCGTCCAGCGTCGCCTCGCCGTTGGCGATGGCCGTCATGTCCTGTTCCAGTTGCGCGGTCATCTCCTCGCTGACGATGAGGTCCGCGAAGCGCTCTGCGGCCTCCACGACGCCCATCGCCAGCTTGGTCGGCCGGGGCGGGTCGCCCTCGACGTACCCCCGGTCGTACAGCTTCTGGAGGGTGCCGTGGCGGGTGGCCTTCGTCCCGATGCCCATCGACTCCATCGTCTCGATGAGGCGCGACTGGCCCCGACGGCGGGGTGGCTGGGTCTGTTTGGCCTCCAGTCGCACGTCGCTGACCGCGAGCGAGTCGCCTTCCTCCACCTCGGGGACGTGGTTCTCGCTGGTCGAGAGGTACGGATAGACGGCGTGGTAGCCCGGTTCGACGAGGCGCTTGCCGTTGGCCTTCAGCGAACAGCCGTTGGCCTCGGCGACCACGCGCAGGTGCGCCCACTTCGCGGGTTCCGCGCAGGTGGCGAAAAAGCGGCGCACGACGAGGTCGTACACCTTCCACTCGTCGTCGCTCAGGTCCTCGGGAAACTCCCCGGTCGGATGGATGGGCGGGTGGTCGGTCGTCTCCTTGTCGCCGCTGGTCGGCGTGATGTCCTCGCGTTCGAGCAGCGATTCGGCGTCCTCCCCGAACCGCGGGTGGGTGGCGAACCGTTCGAGCAACTCGCGTTCGTCCAAGTCCTCGGGGTAGACGGTGTTGTCCGTCCGCGGGTAGGTGAGGTAGCCCGCCGTGTAGAGGTCCTCGGCGATGCTCATGGCGCGCTGGGCGGAGTAGCCGAGACTGCTCGCCGCGCGGATGTACTGCGTGGTGTTGAACGGCGCGGGCGGGTCGTCCGTGCGGGTGCGCCGCCGGACCGACTCGACGGTGGCGTCGCTGGCTTCCAGCAACCGCTCGTGGGCGGCGTCCGCGCTCCCCTCGTCCCAGACCCGTTCGTTCTCGGTGCCGTCCTCGCCCTCGAAGAAGTACTGCGCCTCGAACGCCTCCTCGTCCTTGGCGAGGTTCGCGAACAGTTCCCAGTAGTCCTCGGGGTCGAACGCCGCTATCTCGCGTTCGCGGTCGACGATGAGCTTCAGCGTCGGCGACTGCACCCGACCCACCGAGATGAAGTCGTCGCCCAGTTGCTTCGCCGACAGCGAGAGGAACCGGGTGAGCGCCGCCCCCCACATCAGGTCGATGATCTGTCGGGCCTCGCCCGCCGCCGCGAGGTCGAAGTCCAGTTCCTCCGGGTTGTCGAAGGCCGTCGTCACCTCGCGGTCCGTGATGGACGAGAAGCGCACACGATTGATGGGGACGTCCGTCTCGCCCCGGACGAGTTCGTAGGCCTCCTTCCCGATGAGTTCGCCCTCGCGGTCGTAGTCCGTCGCGATGACGGCGCTGTCGGCCTCGCGGGCCAGCGACCGCAACGCCGCGACGATGTTGCCCTGTGTCTCGGTCTTCACGACCTGCGCGTCGACGAGTTCGACCGGTTCCACGTCGCGCCAGTCGGCGTACTCCGGCGGGAAGTCGACGCCGACGACGTGGCCCGACAGGCCGATACAGCGCCGACCGCCCCACTCGTAGACGGGGACGCCGTTGCGCCGGCCCGACTCGGCGGACCCGCCGCTCAGAATCTCGGCGATTCGCCGGGCGGCGTTGTCCTTCTCCGTGACTATCAGTTCCACGGTCGGCCACCTCGTGTGCTCATTGGCTCCCGCTAGGCCAACCCACAACCTAACCCTTTCGACGGCGAAAACCACACCACTGCGCGCGTCTGCGGGCGGTCGCGCGCCGCCCGGTCGCCCTCGCGTCGTGCCCGCGCGAGGATGAAACACCCTATGTCCGTCCGGCGGCGAGTGGGGACATGGACGACGACATCGTTCGCGGTCTGCACGTCATGTTCCTGCAGGTCCTCCTCGTCGACGCCGTCATCCACCTCACGGTGGTCGTCCCCCGCCTGCAGGCGGTGCTGTCCAGCGGGGTGTTCCCGCCCCGAATCGTCACCACGCTGATGACGCTCTCGATACTCGCCATCGTCCTCGGCGTGGCCGCGGCGGCACTCGGTGTCCTCCCGCGCCGCCCGCTCTACCTCCTCGCGGCGGCGCTGATGGTCGCCCAGATACTGGCGTGGCTCACGTTCCACAACACGGGCGTCGCCGGCGGCCACACGCACGACACCGGCCTGCTGACGAGTGTCCTCCAGCACCTCGACGCCGACCCCATCGAGGGGGCGGCGAAGGCAGTCGAGGGTATCGCGCTGGTCCTCTCGCTCCTCCTCTACCGCGTCGAGGGGCAGACGCGCCGGGCCACGAGCGCCGACCCGACCGAGGCGTGACGGCTCACCCCGCCTCCTCGGGACCGGGCGGCGCCGGGTCGCCCCCGGCGGGCAGAGGCCCCGACACGGCCCCTGTGGCGTTGACGCGACCGTAGCCGGAGGCGTCGTCGAGGCCGGTCGGTCCCACGTCGACTGCGGTCGCGAGCAGTCGCGTGCGGACGTCATCGGGGCTGTACTCGGGGTGCTCGGAGACGACGAGGGCGGCGACGCCCGCGACGTACGGGGCCGCAAAGGAGGTCCCCCCGTCGACGCTCACGCCCTCGGCGGCCACGTCGTCCGGCGCGACGAGGTCGACGCCCCCGCGGGCGCTGAACGCCTCGACGGTCCCGTTCTGGCTCGCTCCGACGGCAAGGACGCCCTCCGCAGTCGCGGGAGCGCTCGACCCGCCCGTCGACCGGTGGGTCAGGTCGTGGCTGGCGAAGACCTCGATGCGTTCACCCGGCGTCCCGTCGACGGCCCGGACGGCGACGTAGTACTCGCCTTCGCGCACCGTCGTGTCGAGGTACTCGACGGGTCGCCCGTCGTGGCCCGTCGCCTTCGCGACGACGATGTCCTTCCCACTGGTGTTGCGCAACAGGTAGACGTCGTAGTTCGAGTCTGTCTCGGGCCACCCCTCCCAGCGCACGGTCACCCGCACGCGCCCGCTGAACGCCTCGCCGCCGTTGAGGACGTTCCCCTCCGTCGTCTCGGTGACGTCGACGTACTCCCCGCCGGTGTAGTTGCCCGCCCAGTACGACTGGCCGTGGTTACCCGCGCTCGTGACGAACACCGTCTCCGTCGCCGCCTCGGCGGCCACCTGTGCGAGTTCGCCCGACCCGTCGCCCGGCTGGCTGTAGTAGCTCCCCGCGTCGACGACGACGTCCGCGCCGTTGTCGAGGAGGAACTGGACGGCCTCGCGGTACTCCTCGGGCGTGGTCGACGAACCGATGGCCGCGAGGTGGAGGTCGGCGTCGGGGGCGGTGTCGGCGACGACGCTCGCCACGGCGGTGCCGTGGTGCCACTCGTCGGGGGCCACGTCGCCGAACTGCCGGTAGTAGGTCGCGCTGCTCGCGATGGCGGGGTGGCTCATCCGGAAGTCCGCGTCGATGATTCCCACGGTGACGTTCTCGCCGGTGACGTTCGCGGCGTGGAGGCGGTCCGCGCCGACGACGGCGACGCCCGCCGCGACCCGCCCGTCACCCGTCCGGTCGCCCGACGAGATGCGGACGCCCTGGATGCGCGGGTCCTCCGAGAGGCGGTGGACCTGCGCCATCGAGACGGACCCCTCGACGAGTCGCTCGCCGTGTTCCGTGTACACTCGTTCGACCTCGAACCCCTCGGCCCGCGGGACGGTGGTGTCGTGGCTCTGCAGTTTCAGGACGACCCTGACCTGCGCGTCGACCGTCGGCGGGTCGGCGCGCTGGCGGTCGAGTCGTTCGCGGAGGGCGTCGACGATGTCCACGTCGCTCACGGCGTGATCGCCCCCGTCCGTCGAGAGGGGGACGGGCGGGACGACGAGCAAGGCACAGACGAGCGCCACCGTGAGGACTCGACGCGGGTAGTCCATCGCCTAGACCGCCGGCCCGCCGACGCGTTGCCAGCGCCGCCAGGCGAGGACCACCCCGAGGACGAGGAGGCCGCCGGCGAAGAACACCAGCCCCGGCGGGGCGGCCAGCGGTGCGCCGCCGGCCGCGCCCGCGCCGTCGGCCATGCGGGGGAGGACGTCCGCGGCGACGGCGTCGGTGACGACCAGTCGCTGGACCAGCAGGCTCACGAACCCGAGCAGGCCCAGCGCGGCGACCAGCCCCTTCAGCGAGTCGAAGAAGGAGTTCTTGCCCTTCTCGTTGCCGACGAAGACGACCATCGGCTCCTCGCTGGGGGCGTAGACGTTCATCTCGCGACCCTTCTGTGAGTAGCGGGTGTCCGCGATGCGGACCAACCCGGCGTCGGTGAGGTTCGTGAGGTGGTGGCGGGCGTTCTGCAGCGAGGTGTCCACGCGGCCGGCCACCTCCGACGCCGTCGCGGGTTCCTCGTGCAGGGACGTGAGAATCGAACGGGCCGTCTCGGAGGAGAGCGAGGAGAGGAGCTCCCCGGCGTCGTCGCTGTCGAGCCACAGCGCCTGGAGGTCCCCCTCCTGCTCAGAGCTGACGTCCGTGGTAGTAGGCAACAGCCCTGACATTGGAACGCTCTAATCCCCCACGGTACAAATATTTGCGGTAATACTCCCCACACAGTTTCATACGTCAGTGTCTATCTGTGACTACTTGGTGTCCAGAAATAAACCTGAAATACTGTGAATACTGCCTTTCGAGGGGGCGGGACGTCCGAATTCAGCGCTTCAGTGTAATCGTGGTCACCAGTCGACCGCCCGTTCGACGGTCCCAACCGGCTATGGCCGGCTGGTCAGTCGTCCAGTTTCTCGCGAAGTATCTGGTTGACCTCGCCGGGGTCGGCGCTCCCCCCCGTCGCGGCCATCACCTGCCCGACGAGGAAGTTGAGTGCGCCGTCCTCGCCGGCGTGGTAGTCCTCGACGGCGTCGGGGTTCTCGTCGATGGCCTCGCTGACGGCCTCGACCACCTCGTCGCCGCCCGTCTTGCCCAGCCCCTCGCGTTCGACGACGGTGTCCGGGTCCGCGCCCTCGTCGAGCATCGCCCGGAGGACGACCTCCTCGGCGTTCTTGACCGTTATCTCGTCCTCGTCGACCAGCGAGAGCAGCCGGACGAACGCCTCGCGGTCGACGGCGTCGAGGGGCATGTCGCGGTAGTTGAGTTCCCCGAGCAGGCGGTCGGCGACCCACGCCGCGGCGAGTGCGGGGTCGAACTCCGCGGTGAGGTCCTCGTAGAAGTCCGCCACCTGCTTCGTTGAGGTGAGCTTCGACGCCTCCTCCGCCGAGAGGCCGTACTCCTCGCGGAATCGCTTCCGGCGGGCGTCGGGGAGTTCGGGGATGGGTATCTCCTCCTTCCAGCCCGAGACGCGGAGCGGCGGGAGATCGGCCTCCCGGAAGTAGCGGTAGTCCTTCTCTTCTTCCTTCGAGCGCATCGAGACGGTGACGCCGCGGCCCTCGTCCCAGTGGCGCGTCTCCTGTTCGATCTCGCGCCCGCGCTGGACGGCGTTGCGCTGGCGAGTCACCTCGTAGGCGAGGGCCTTCTCCGCGCCCTTGTGACTGGAGATGTTCTTTACTTCTGTACGATTGGCCGCGGCGAGGGCGTCCGCGCCGATGGAACCGTCCTCGCCCACCTCCTCTGCGGGGACCAGCGAGATGTTCGCGTCCACGCGCAGCGAGCCGTCGCGCTCGGCGTCGAACACGCCGAGGTACTCCAGCACTTCCTCCAGTTTGGCGAGGAACGCCCGCACCTCGCCCGGTCCCCGGAAGTCGGGCTCGGTGACGATCTCCATCAGGGGCATCCCGGCGCGGTTGTAGTCGACCATCGTGTACTCCGCGCGGTCGATGGCCCCGCCCTCGTGTTTCAGCGATCCGGGGTCCTCCTCCAAATGGGCGCGTTCGATGTCGATGGTCCGCCGGTTCCCCTCGACACGAATCTCCAGCGAGCCGTCCTGACAGATGGGCTCGTCGTACTGCGTTATCTGGAAGTTCTTCGGCAGGTCGGGGTAGTAGTAGTTCTTCCGGTGAAAGCGGGTCTCCTCGGGGATGTCGGCGTCCAGCGCCTTGCCGACCTTCACGGCGGCCTCGACGGCCGCCTCGTTGACGACGGGCAGGGCGCCGGGCAGGCCGAGACAGACCGGACAGGTGTGGGTGTTCGGCGCGTCGTCGGCCGTGTCGGTCGAACAGCCACAGAAGAGCTTCGTGGCCGTCTCGAGCTGGACGTGCACCTCCAGCCCGATGACGACGGCGTGGTCGCGCGTCTGCGTCGCTTGCGCGGTCATTACTGGACTGTCCCGGCGGGGGCGCTAAAGGGTGTCGGGTACGTGTCGCCGTACCCGCTACCCCTCGCCGAGGAACTCGACCAGTCGGTCGCTCACCGCCGCCGCCTCCTCGTGCTGGAGCCAGTGGGTTGCCCGCTCGAACACCTCCAGCTCACCGCGCTCGCAGTACGCGAGGCTCCGCTCGGCGTTCTCGCGGACGAGGGCGTCGTCGCGCGCGCCCCAGAGGACGAGCGTCTCGGGTTCGACTCGCCCTGTGCGCGAGAACAGCCCGCTCCGGAGGCCGTTGGCACGATACCAGTTCAGCATCGCCGTGAGCGCACCCTCGCGGCCCCACGCCGTCTGGTAGCGGTCGAGGTCACGGTCGGTGAACGTTCCCGGGCGACTGGACCCGCGGAGCATCCCGGTCATGAGGCGGAAGTCGCCGGCACGCAGGGCGCGCTCGGGGACCCGGGGAAACTGGAAGAACCCGGCGTAGGTGCTCCGAAACCGCTGTGCCCACGACTCGCGGAGCGTCTCGCCGAACGCGCCCGGGTGGGGGACGTTGAGGATTCCGAGGCGGTCGACCCGGTCCGGGTGGTCCTGTGCGAGACACCACGCGACCATCGCGCCCCAGTCGTGGCCGACGACGCTGGCGCTGTCGCGGCCCGTCGCCTCGACGAGGCCGAGGGCGTCGTCGACGAGGGCCGCGACGCGGTAGGCGCGCTTGCCGTCGGGCCGGTCGCTCAGGTTGTACCCTCGCTGGTCGGGGACGACGACGCGGAAACCCGCCTCGGCGAGCGGTTGGATCTGCCGCCGCCAGCCGTACCAGAACTCGGGGAAGCCGTGGAGGAGGAGGACGAGCGGACCGTCCTCGGGCCCGGCGACGCGGGCGTGCAGGGTGACGTTCCCCGTCTCGACGTACGTGGACTCGCCCGGGGCATCGGCCGTCCGTTGCATGGTCGGAGGTGGGACCGACGGGGTGAATCGCTTGTCCTCGCGGCGACCCGCGGGGGGTGTCGAGGGGCCTCGACGGTCCCCGTCCGGGCGTCGGACCGCACGCTGGCGGCTCATCTATCAGCCCCGATGTCATTGTCTGACGCAGGTTTATACGCGTGGAGCGGTGGGTATGTCACATGGCTAGCGGGAACCGCGTCGAGGAACTCGAGGCACGGGTCAATCAACTGGAGGCGTCGGTGACGGGACTGACCGACGAACTGGTCGAGTGTAAGGAACGACTGCGGGCGTTGGAGGAGGCAGTCGAACCGGACGTCGACGACATCATCGAGGGGCAGACCACCCGTTCCGCCGACGCGTCCGCGACCGAATCCGAAGCGGACAAATCCTCCCAGGAGAAGGGTGAGGAGAGCACGGACTCCGGCAGCGACGAGATCATCGTCGCGTAAGGGGGCCGTCACACGAGCGACCCCATGCACATCAAAGAGCTCGTCCTCGATGACTTCAAGAGTTTCGGCCGGAAGACCCGCATTCCGTTCTACGAGGACTTTACGACCATCAGCGGCCCGAACGGTTCGGGCAAGTCCAACATCATCGACTCCGTCCTGTTCGCGCTGGGACTGGCGCGAACCTCCGGCATCCGCGCCGAGAAGCTGACGGACCTCATCTACAACCCCGACGACGACGGGGCGGACTTCGCGGGCGAACGCGAGGCATCCGTCGAGGTGGTCCTCGACAACTCCGACGCGACGCTCTCCCGGTCGCAGGTGACGAACGCGGCCGGCACGGACAACGTCGGCGACGTCGACGAGATCAGTATTCGGAGACGCGTCAAACAGACCGAGGACAACTACTACTCGTACTACTACCTGAACGGCCGGTCGGTGAACCTCTCGGACATCCAGGACCTGCTGGCGCAGGCGGGTGTCGCCCCGGAGGGGTACAACGTCGTGATGCAGGGCGACGTCACCGAGATAATCAACATGACGCCCGGCTCCCGTCGCGAGATAATCGACGAGATAGCGGGCGTCGCGGAGTTCGACGCGCGCAAGGCCGACGCGATGGACGAACTCGAAGTCGTGGAAGAACGCGTCGACGAGGCCGACCTCCGCATCGAGGAGAAAGAGGACCGCCTCGAACAACTGAAAGACGAACGCGAGACGGCACTGGAGTACCAGTCGCTGAAGGAGGAACGCGAGGAGTACGAGGGCTACCTCAAGGCCGCCGAACTGGAGGACAAGCGCGCCGCCCTCGACGCGACCGAGTCGAAGGTCGAGCGCACCGAGTCGAAACTGGAAGAGCGCCAGCGCACCTTAGACGAACGACAGGGAGCCGTCCTCCGGCAGGAGGAGGACTTAGAGGACCTCAACGCCGAAATCGAGCGCACCGGCGAGGACGAACAGCTCCGGGTCAAACGGGAGATGGAGGAGGTCAAAGGCGAGATATCCCGCCTCGAGGACGCCATCGAGAGCGCCCGCGAGCGGGTGGAGGACGCCGAGAACAGGCGCCGGCAGGCGTTCGTGAAGGTCGACCGCAAACAGGAACAGGTCGACGACCTGCACGCGAAGGTCCGCAACGTCAAGGTCGAGAAGGCCTCGCTGAAGGCCGACATCGAGGAGAGACGCGAGGAACTCGCCGACGTGGAGGCGGACATCGAGGCCGTCGACGACGAGTACGAGCAGTTGAAGGAGGACCTCGCCGAGGCGCGCGAGGAGCTGGAGGACGCGAAATCCGAGAAGAACGAACTCCAGCGCGAGCAGGACCGCCTGCTGGACGAGGCGCGCCGTCGCTCGAACGAGCAACGGGAGGTCCGAGAGGACATCGAGGACCTGCAAGACGAGGTGCCGGACCTCGAAGCCGACCTCGCGGACCTCGAAGCCGAACTGGAGAAAGTCGAGAAGAACAAGACGACCATCGAGTCGGTCGTCGACGACCTCCGAGGCGAGAAGTACGATCTGCAGGACGAACTGGACGCGATAGAGGACAAGGTCAGCGCGGCCCAGCAGGAGTACGCCGAACTGGAGGCGAAAGCCGGCCAGAGCGGGGACTCCTCGTTCGGGCGGGCGGTCACCACCGTCCTGAACGGCGACATCGACGGCGTCCACGGCGCGGTCGGGCAACTGGGCGGCGTCTCCAGCCAGTACGCGACGGCCTGTGAAACCGCGGCGGGCGGCCGACTCGCCAACGTCGTCGTGGAGGACGACGGAGTCGGCCAGCGCGGTATCGAGTACCTCAAGTCGCGCAACGCAGGTCGGGCGACGTTCCTCCCGATGAACAAGATGCGTCAGCGCTCGCTACCCTCGCTCCCGAACGAGTCGGGCGTGGTGGACTTCGCGTACAACCTCGTGGACTTCGACCCGCAGTACGCGGGCATCTTCTCGTACGTTCTCGGGGACACGCTGGTCGTCGAGGACGTCGAGACCGCCCGCGACCTGATGGGGTCGTTCCGGATGGTGACGCTGGACGGCGAACTCGTCGAGAAGAGCGGGGCGATGACCGGGGGGTCCCGGTCGGGGTCCCGGTACTCGTTCGCCGGCGGCGAGGGGCAACTCGAACGGGTCGCGACGCGCATCAACGAACTGGAGGAGAAACGACAGTCGGTTCGCGAGGAACTGCGTGACGTCGAATCGAGGTTGGACGACGCCCGCGACCGGCAGGCGAACGTCGCCGACAAGGTGCGAGAGGTCGAGAGCGACGTGGAGTCCACCGAGGACCGCATCGCGTCCATCGACGAGGAGGTCGAACGCAAGGAGGCCCGCCTCGACGAACTGGAGGACGAACGCGAGGAGGTCACCGAGCGCATGGAGGCCATCGAGGCCGACATCGCCGCGAAGGACGAGGAGATAGCGGCCATCGAGGAGCGCATCGCCGACCGCGAGGCCGACCTGCGCGACTCGGAAGTGGCCGAACTCACCGAACGCGCCGAGGAGATTCGCGCCGACATCGCGGACCTCGAAGCGGAGATGGACGACCTCGACGGCACGCTCAACGAACTCCAACTGGAGAAGCAGTACGCCGAGGAGGCCATCGAGGACCTCCACGACGACATCGAGAGCGCCCAGAACCGCAAGGCCGAGGCCGAAGAGCGCATCGTCGAACTGGAGGACGAAATCGAGGAGAAGGAGGCCGTCCTCGAGGAGAAACGCGAGCAGGTCGCGGAGCTGGAGGACGAACTCGCCGAGTTGAAAGAGGAACGCGAGGCGCTGAAGGCCGACCTGCGCGAGGCGAAGGAGGCCCGCGACGAGGCCAAGGAGGCGGTCGGGAAACTCGCCTCCCGGTTGGAGACGCTGACCGACAAGCGCGACCGACTGGAGTGGGAGGTCGACGAACTCGCCGCGCAGGTCGGCGAGTACGACCCCGAGTCCATCCCCGACCACGACGAGGTGGAGTCCGAGATCGCCCGCCTCGACGGGGAGATGACGGCGCTCGAACCGGTGAACATGCTCGCCATCGACGAGTACGACGCCGTCGCCGAGGACCTCGCGGACCTGCAGGACAAGCGGGCCACGCTGGTCGAGGAGCGCGACGGCATCGTCGAGCGCATCGAGGGGTACGAGGCGAAGAAGAAGGCGACGTTCATGGAGTCCTACGAGGCCATCAACGGGCACTTCGAGGACATCTTCGGCCGCCTCTCCAGCGGGAGCGGCACCCTCGTACTGGAAGACGAGGACGACCCGTTCGAGGGTGGCCTGACGATGAAGGCGAAACCGGGCGACAAGCCCGTCCAGCGCCTCGACGCCATGTCCGGCGGCGAGAAGTCGCTGACGGCACTCGCGTTCATCTTCGCCATTCAACGCCACAACCCGGCCCCGTTCTACGCGCTGGACGAGGTGGACGCCTTCCTCGACGCGGCCAACGCGGAGGCGGTCGGCGAGATGGTCGACGCCCTCGCGGACGACGCGCAGTTCGTCGTCGTCTCCCATCGCTCGGCGCTGCTGGAACGCTCCGAGCGCGCCATCGGCGTGACGATGATGGACGACAACGTCTCGGCGGTGACTGGTATCGACCTGAGCGGGCAGGGGGTGCCGGCGGATGACTAGCGCGGACGGAGACCCGCCGAAGGCGGGTCGAGAGTCCGCGAACGAGTCGAGCGAGGAGCAACGCGACTCGCGAGACAGCGCGGACGGAGAGGGAGACGCGACCAGCGCGGGGTCGGAGACCCCGCGAGAAACCGGCGACGATGTCGCCGGTGACGAAGGGAGCGTCTCCGAGACGCGAGCGGAGAGCGAAGCGAGCCGCGAGCAAGGCCCGCCGAAGGCGGATCGCGAGTCCGCGGAGCAGTCGAGCGACTCGGAGGAACCGCGAGACAGCCCGGCCGGGAACGAACACACGAACGGTCACGACGCCCACGAGGGGCAGGACGTCGCGGACGGCGTCTCGCTGAACATCGCGGGTCACGAGGACCGCGAGGACCCCTCGGCGGACGTCTCGGACCTGCTGGGCGGTGACGAAGCGGAGGCCCCCGACGCGGACGACGGCGAGGATGGTGTCGAACCCGTCGAACTCCTCGTCCAGTTGGCCGACCGGGGCGAGATCGCCCCGTGGGACATCGACATCGTCGCGGTGACGGACAAGTTCCTCGCGGCGCTGGACGACGGCGACCTGCGGACCGGCGGGCGGGCGCTGTTCTACGCGAGCGTCCTCCTGCGGATGAAGAGCGACGCGCTGATGGAACCCGACGAGCCGGAGGAACCGGAGCTCGAACCGTGGGAGGAGCCGTGGGACGCCCCCGGTGCGCCGGAGGACGACGAGTGGGGAGGGCCGGACCCCTTCGACGCCCTCGACCGGGAGATGGACCGCCGCCTCGAACGCAAGCGCGCCCGCGGGATGCCCGAGACGCTCGACGAACTCGTCCGCGAGTTGCGGGAGGCAGAGCGCGGGTCGTGGTGGAAGGAGTCCCGGACCTACGACACCAGCGACTCGCCGAAGGGGTTCCGCCGGGGCACCCAGACCCTCGACTACCGGTCTGGCGACGACTTCCGGGTGGACGACGAACCGACCGCGGGCGACGTGACCGGGACGGCCCACCAGGAGGACATCGAGACGACCATCCGGCACGTCAACCGCGCCCTTCGAGAGCAGTACGACGCCGGGCGCGAGGAGGTGCTCTACGCCGAGATTCAGGAAGCCGGCGGGTCGCGCGTCGAGACGTTCCTCGCGCTCCTCTTTCTGGCCCACCGCGGGCAGGTCCGCCTCCAGCAGGACGACCTGTTCGGCGACCTGTGGGTGCAGGACCCCGCCGCGACGGAGACGGCCGCGGAGGCCGTCGCGGACTGATATTTGCAGAATTCCGATACGTTCTCGAACGGCGACTCGGGAGCCGGTGCTCGATTCGGCGTAAAATCGAGAATGGGCGTATCACGGACCGTGGCGCCCACGAACGCGAGGTCGTGCTAGCACGGGTGCGGGAACGCTTATTACGGTCCACGTCCATTCTGATGTCTGTTGATTAACATGCAATCAGAGATTACGACCAGCAGGTGGTCCGGCTGGAGCCCCGTCTTCATGCGCGCGGCCCTCGGGACGGTCTTCGTCGTCAGCGGCCTCGGGAAGTTCGGCGTCGGTCCCAAGTCCGTCGGCGGTATCGGGAACTTCGGCGGCTACCTCGCCTCGCTGGGCGTCCCCCTGCCCGAGGTGTTCGCCTGGATCGTGGGCCTCGTCGAACTGTTCGGCGGCCTCCTGCTCCTGGTGGGCCTGTTCACCCGCTACGCGGCGGCGTTCATCGCCATCGACATGCTCGCGGCGCTGTGGCTCGTCCACATCCCGAACGGCTTCCCCGTCAGCGAGGGTGGCATCGAGTTCGCCTTCACGCTGATGATGGTCTCCATCGCCGTGGTCCTCAGCGGCCCCGGCCGCCTCGCGCTGGAGTACGCCATCTTCGGCCGTGAACTCCTGCCCCGTGCGCGCAGCGACGACGCCGTCGAGACGCCCATCCGGACGTAAGCCCGACGACCCACGTCGAACCGCCCTCTCTGTTCTCCGAGCCGTTCCAGTCACGCGACGCCGGCCGTCGCTACCGCCGGGTGCCGACTGCGTCGGGGGTCCCCCTCAGAGGTACTCGCCGGCCAACAGGTCCACTCGTTCCTTGGTCTCCTCGGGGATGGCCTCGCTCGGCGTGTTGATGGTGCCCTCCAGCGCGTGGCCGCAGTCACAGTCGCGTTCGTCGGGCAGGTGCTCGATGGCGTGTTCGACCACCTGCTTGATGGCCGTCTCGTTGGCGGCGGCGTTCTCCAGTACCTCCTCGAGGGTGACCTCGGCGTCCTGCTTCCAGACGTCGTAGTCCGTCACGCCCGTCACGGTGGCGTAGCACATCTCGGCCTCGCGGGCGAGTTTCGCCTCCGGAATGGCCGTCATGCCGACGACGTCCCAGCCCTGCCCGCGGAAGAACTCGCTCTCGGCGCGCGTGGAGTACTGCGGCCCCTCGACGCAGACGTAGGTGCCGCCGTCCTCGGCGTCCCTCCCTACCGCGTCCGCCGACTCCACGAGGTGCGTGGCCATGTGCGGACAGTAGGGGTCCGCAAAGCCCATGTGGGCGACCATCCCCTCGCCGAAGAAGGAGTGCGTGCGGTGGCTCGTCCGGTCGAAAATCTGGTCGGGGACGAGCAGCGACTGCGGGGGCAGGTCCTCGCGCAGGGAGCCCACGGCGTTGCTGGCGAGGATGCGTTCGACGCCCACCTGCTTCAGCGCGTGGACGTTCGCGCGGTAGGGCGCGGTGGTCGGCGAGAACTGGTGGTCCCGGCCGTGACGCGGGAGGAAGGCGACGTCGGTGCCCGCCATCTCCCCGATAGTGATGGGCGCGCTGGGGTCGCCGAAGGGCGTCGTCACGTCCTCCTCGCGGACGTTCTCAAGGTCGAGCGCCTCGTAGATGCCGCTGCCGCCGATGAAGCCGACTGTCATGCCCGACTCTCGCGTGTGCGGCGGGTAAAACGCTCCGGAACCGCGGCGGCCCGGCGGGGCCCGCGCTACGCGTCGCCGCGGTTCTCGACGAGTCGCCAGCGGTCGCCGACGGACTCGATGACCCCCCGGCGCTCCATCTCGTCGACGACCTCGCCCATCCGTCCGGGCTGGGCGATCTCCATCTCGATGCGTTCGACCTCGTGGTACTCCCCGAGGAGGCCCCGGAGTTCGTCGGTCGTGTAGGGGCCCTCGGCGTCCTTGGCCATGACGCCGCTGACGAGGTCGACCATGTCCTCGATGAAGTTCCACGGGTAGACGACCCACGCCCACTCGTCGAGGCGTTCGCCGACGTAGTCCGGTTCGAACTCGCTGGTCCCGAGAAGCTGGAGGGTACCCGTGCGCACGTCGTTGGGGTTTCGCTCCTCGACGTACTCGTGGGCGCGCTTGATGGACCCGCCCGTGTCCGCGATGTCGTCGATGATGAGGACGTCCTTGCCCTCGACGCTCCCCTCGGGCATGGGGTAGCGCACCTGCGGTTCGCCCGCCTTCTGGGCGGTGCCGACGTAGTGTTCCATCTTCAGGCTCGTCAGGTCGTCCAGCCCGAGGAAGTCGCAGATACAGCGGCCCGCGAACCAGCCTCCGCGGGCGAGCGCCACCACAACATCGGGTTCGAACTCGGCGTCCTTGACCTGGTCGCTCACCTCGCGACAGAGGTCGTAGATGTACTCCCAGTTGGTGATGGTGCACTTGAAGTCGTCCGGGAGGTCGCTCATGTCGGCTATCACTCGCCGTGGGCCGCACATAAGGGTTTACAGGCGGCACGCGGGCGGCGCTTCGTCGCTCCGGCGTCCGGTCGCTCAGTACGTCCTGACCGACGCAGACCCCACCGCCACTCGAACGAGCGTGTTCTCGCCCGCCCACGCCTCGTCTTCGACCCCGTACTTCCGGTTGATGCGCCGGTTCGCCTCGCGGGTGGCGTCCTCGTCGTCCACCACCGTCGCCGTCCCGAGGACCGTCACGGTCCACTCGGGGATGCCCTCACCCGCCGCCTGCACCGCTAGCGAGACGCGCGGGTTCGCGCGGAGGTTGGCGAGTTTGCGCCCCGTCGTGACGAGTTCCACGACGCCGTCCTCGTAGCGATACCACACGGGCGCGACGTGCGGCTTGCCCTCGGAACACGTCGCGAGGAAGGCCGTCTCGCGGCTCTCGGTGAGGAGCGACTCGGCTTCGTCGGGGATGTCCGCCATGCCCGGAGGAGGGGCGCGACCGGGAAAACCGCTCGCGCCGCTCGCGTCCTCGCCCCTCGACCCGTCGCGGGCGCGAGGGTTTTCCCCCCGCGAGCCTCACGTACCCCCATGCAGCCCTCCAGACGGCGATTCCTGCGGACCGCGGGACTCGCGGGCGCGACGCTCCTCGCAGGGTGCGGGTCCGACGGCGGGGACGGACCCGCCGCGAACGGAACCACGGAGACGGCGACCGGTTCTCCCACGCGAACGCCGGACGCGGCCCTCGACGCCGCGGCCCGGCAGTTCGTCGAACGCCTCGCGGCGGGGGAGTACGAGGCCGCCCGTGAGCAGTTCGCGCCGGGGTTGGCCTCGCAGGTGAGCGCGGACCGGCTAGACCAACTGTGGGCCGGACTGGTCGACGAGCGCGGCCCGTTCGTCGAGATAGCGAGTGCGGAGACGACGACGGTACAGGGGTTCGACGCCGTCCTCGTCACCGCGCAGTTCAGTCGCGCCCGGCAGGTCATCCGGGTCGTCTTCGACGGCGAGGGGCGCGTGGCGGGTCTCCAGTTCCTGCAGACCGACCAGGGGACGTACGCGCCGCCGGAGTACGCGGACCGGTCGGCGTTCACCGAGGTGTCCCGGACCATCGAGGCGACCGAGGCGTGTTCGCTCCCGGCGACGCTCTCGCTCCCGACCGGCGAGGGGGAGGTTCCGGCCGTCGTGGTCGTCCACGGGTCGGGGCCGGTCGACCGCGACGGCACCGTCGGCGCGACCAAGCCCTACCGGGACCTCGCGTGGGGGCTGGCCACCCGCGGCGTGGCCGTCCTGCGCTACGAGAAGCGCACCGCGGCCTGCGAGGTGGACCTGGGGAACCTGACAGTCGACGACGAGGTGACCGACGACGCGGTGGCCGCCGTCGACCTCCTTCGGGGCGAAGAGCGCGTCGACTCGGGGCGAATCGCCGTCGTCGGGCACAGCCTCGGCGGGATGCTCGCCCCGCGCATCGTCGCGCAGTCCCGCGCCGCGGGGATGGTGGCGCTCGCGGCCCCCGCGCGTCCGCTCGTGGACCTGCTGGTCGAACAGGTGCGCTACCTCGCGGAACTGGACGGATCGGTGAGCGACGCCGAACGCGAACGAATCGAGGCGGTCGAGGCGGCCGCCGAACGCGTCCGGACGCTCGACGTCGGCGACGGGGAACTCGTCCTCGGCGCGCCGCGGTCGTACTGGGAGAGTCTCCGGACCTACGACCCCGTGGCGACCGCCGCGGACCTCGACGTGCCCCGCGCGTTCCTGCAGGGCGGGCGGGACTACCAGGTGACCGTCGAGGGCGACTTCGAGCGCTGGCGGGAGGCGCTGGGCGGGCAGGCGAACGTCGCGTTCACGCGCTACCCCGAGTTGAACCACCTCTTCGTGGCCGGCGAGGGACCGCCGCGTCCGGCAGAGTACTACGACCCCGGCAACGTCGACGAACGGGTCGTCGTCGACGTCGCGGAGCGCGTCTCGGCGCTGTAGCCCCCGCAGGTGCGGACGGTCGCGTCGGCGTCCCCGTCTGGTACGACGGCGTCCGTCGCGGGGAGGCGGGCGAGTACCGACTCGACGAGGTCCTCGTCCATCCCCACCCCCCGGAAGCTCATGGCGGGGTTCACGTCGACGGCGTAGGCCACCCCGTCGGCGTGGACCACGTCCACGCCGAGGGCCTGCGCGCCGACGGCCCGGAGGAGCGCCCGCGTCTTCGCGGCGAGGGCCGGGTCGGGGTCGACCGTGCCGAGGAGGGCCTTCTCGCCGTAGAGCTTCGAGCGCGCACGGACGGCCCGGACGCGAACCTCCCCGCCGACGTCCACGGCGTAGTACTTGTCGTCGATGGGGTCGGCGGGGACGTACTTCTGGTACACCTCGCCGTCTCCCCCCAAGTGCGGGTTACCGTCGCCGTACCAGTCCACGAGCGACTTGACGACGTACTCGCAGTCCGGTTTCGTGGTGCTCGCGGGCGGGACCCGGAACCCGACGGCTTCGAGCGCCCGGAGTCCGACGAACCGCGCTCCGAGGAGGACGGCGTAGTAGCCGTTCCAGGTCCGCACGCCGGTTCGCTCTGCGTACTGGAGTGCCTCGACTGCGGCCCGGCTCACCTTCTTGTTCGCGAGCAGGTCGAGGCGGTCGATGTCCCGCTCCGGCACCGGTCGGCCCGGGTGGAAGAAGGTCACCTCGTGGCCGTGGTCGCGCAGGCCGTCGGCCACGGCGCGAAACACGTCGTGGTCGGCGTTGCAGACGATGCCGATTCGCCGCCCCCCGGTCGCAGGTCGTCGCATGAGTGTCCCAATCGGTACCCCTACGTCGCGGACGGGGATGACTATTCGCGACTCCCGACGGCTGGCGTACCGACCCCCCGTAACTGTCTGCCACGGTATCGATATATAGATAAACGATTTCAGCGCCGTATCGGCCGCGTGTAGTCGAGACGGGCGATTTGGGCGCGTCGTCCCCGCCGATATGGAGCGGGTCGGACGCCGCACGTGTCGTCGCGTATATATCAACGCTGAAGAGGCAATAGATTCGCTTTTGTTCACGTAGGATGTGCGAAGGGGTAGGACAGCCAATGACCAGTTCGAACACCGAGGCGCGGCGACCCGAACTCGACGCTGCGCTCATCGAACACCGCGAGCGACTCCCCGAGGACCCGGCCCCGGGGAACTACGTCGTCGTCGACGTGATGCACTTCTCTTCCACCGTCGTCGAACTGTTCGCGGGCGGCGCGGAGTACGTCCACATCACCGAGAAGCGCGGCGACGAGTTCGGGTTCCGCGATGACACCCCCGAGGCGGTCATCGGCGGGGGGAAGACCGACGACTACGAACCGGCCGAGGGGTACGACTTCTTCAACTCCCCGAGCTACGTCCAGTCGGTCGACGTCGCCGGCAAGCCGGTGAGCATGACCTCGACGAACGGCGGGCAGGCCGTGACGGACCTCCGTCTCTCGGACACCGAGGACGTCGCCGTGTACGTCGGCGGGACGACGAACGCGCGGGCCGTCGCCAACCACCTCGCGGGCGAGGACCGGCCGACGTACCTCGTCAGCGCCGGGGCTGGCGACGGCACCGTCGCCACCGAGGACCACATCGGCGCGACGCTCGTCGGTCGCTACCTCCGGGGCGACTCGGTCGCCGACGTGGAACGTGACCTCTATCGCGAACTGCTGGAGGTGGCGAAGGGGGCGAACTACACCGACAAGCACGAGACGCGCCGCCGCGACGTCCGGGAGTTCAGCAAGGCAATCGACAGTCGCAGCGTCGTCCCTCGACTCGAGGGCGACACGCTCTACGACGTGAGCGAGGCGACGGTCGGCGTCGCCGCCGACTGAGCGGCCGGAACGCGACTGGCTGAAGTACCCCGCGGACCTACCACCTCCACCCACCCGATGGCGACACACGACCTGCACACGCACACGACGTACTCCGACGGGTCAGACATGCGCGCGATGGTCGCGGCCGCGGAGCGTGCCGGCCACGACAGTATCGGCCTCACAGACCACTGCATCCTCTGGGACGACCCGTTCGGCCGTCGCGCCCGCTTCGACTTCCTCGACACCTTCGGTGAGCGGCGGGCGGACATCGCGGCCCTGCGCCGCGAGACCGACATCGCGGTCCACGACGCCGTCGAGATGACCTACGCGCCCGAGATGGAGGACGACATCGCCGACTTTCTCGACGAGGCGGCGTTCGACTACGCCATCGGGAGCGTCCACGTCCTCCCCGACTACGACGTCACGAAACCGGGCCCGTTCGTCGACCTCCCACCCGACGAGAAACGGCGCGTGGTCGAGGAGTACTTCGACTGGCAGGTGGCCCTCGTGGAGTCCGAACTGTTCGACGTCATGGGCCACCTCGACCTGCCCGAACGCGCCCCGGCCCTGCAGGGGGTCGCCACCCGCGCGGACTACGAACGCGTGGCGGCGGCGCTGGCGGACTCCCGTACCCTCCCCGAACTCAACGCGGGGCGGTCGCTCCGCCTCGACGTGTTCCACCCCAACCCGACGTACCTCGACGCCTTCCGCGAGGCGGGGGTCAAGTTCGTCCTCGGGACCGACTCGCATCGCCCCCACGAAGTCGGGAGGCGCTACGACGCCATCCGGGCGCTCTGCCGGCAGTACGACCTCGAGGTGACGGACCTCCCCGCACTGGCGGAGTGAATCGGGGAGTCAGGGCGTGTAGGTCAGCAGGTCCGTGAGCAGTGCGTCGAGACCGGGGTCGCCGATTCCCGGCGGGCGCTCCACGTCCGTCGTCCCCACGTCGGCGAACTCGTAGACGACCACCGCCTCGAACTCGGGCGACCGCTGGACCGCGCGCCGGAGGACCCCGCGCTCGCGTTCGACGACGAGGTCCGTGTGGCCCTCGGTGACCGCCGAGAAGACGGGCGCGTCGACCCGGAGGACGAGCGTGCTCGCGTTCGCCTCGACGACGGTGACGTTCGTCCCGCCCAGCCGGCCCGCGTCGACGGGCACGACGTCGCCCGGGAACGGCGCCTCCGGACGAATCCCCCCGTCCGCCATCGGTCGCCACGACCCGTCGGCGGGCCGGTGCCACGCTTCGCGCTCGTCGACATACACCAGCGAGACGTTCTTGTCCGGGTCCATGTGGCTAATCACCAGTGCTTGCTGGTCGGTGTTGTCGACCATGCCCCTGACGAGGAGGCGCCGTTCGCCGTCGACCCGCATCGACCACTCGTAGGTGTAGTCGACGTGGTCGTACTGCGCGATGGCCTGTGCGGCGAGTTCGTCGGGCGGTGCGTCGGTGTCCACGGTCGGAGTCTCGTCCGGCGTGACAGGGAGGTCGGCGAGGAGGAACGTCCCGAGGGCGGCGGCGGTGAGGACCAACACCAGGACGGGGGCGAATCGTCGGTTCACGTGCGAAAAGTCAAAAAGATATACTTTATTTCTTGCGGTAATGTATGTGGGGTGTGAGTGTATCGGGTGGGCGAGTCGACTAGCCGATGGGGGGACCACTCGGCTACAGGTGTAGACACGAGGGACATGCGCACGGGTCGTCCCCATCGAAGTATGCGAACTGATACCAGCGAACAGGAGTCGGTCGGGTCGGAGCGGCGGCGGGCGTGGGTGTACTGCGAGACGTGCGAGTGGTCGCGGACGGTCCGGTCGGCGTCGGGTGCCTCGGCGTTCGCGCTGGCCGAGGAGGACGCGCGGGTCCACGCCGCCGTCACGGAGTACGAGGACGACCCCCACCGCGTCCACGCCGTCAGCGGCGCGTCCGGCGAAGTCGTCGTCCACGAGTGACCGTCACGCGAAGACGTACTGCTCGCGACAGCGCTCGACGGGTTCGTCGAACGGGACGGCCGTCAGCGACGCCACGTCCGCGCGGAGTCGCTCCGCGTACTCCAGTCGAATCTTCCGGGCCTCCGACTCGCGGAGGCGGCCAGGGCCCTGCAACTGGCCCGATATCGGCCGGTAGTCGGCGACGTCGAAGCCGAACCGGTCGAGGTACCCCCGTACGCGCCCGGCGTCGAGGCCCCACCGGATAGCCTCCCCGCTCACGTCGCGCAGGTCGCCGAAGTCGGGGACGCGGAGGCAGTCGGCGGCGACGCCCTCGCGGCCCGGGTCGGCCAGTTCGATGCGCTTCGAGTCCGTCTGCTCGACGAGACGGCCCACGTCCGTCGCCAGCCTGACCACCTGACTCGGGAGCGTCGAGTCCGGCGCGCGCCACTCCACCGTGGGCTGGCACTCCCGGAGTCGCACCGGGTTCAGGACGGCGTCCTCCGCCACGAAGTGCTCGCGGACCGTCTCGGACGGGACGCCCCGGTCGGCCGCGAGCGACTCGAAGCGCTCGAAGGCGTCCTCGACGCGGCGCTCCCACTCCGCGACGCTCTCCGGGTACGACCAGAGGCCGCAGTACTCCTCGAAGTCGGCCCCACACTCGGTCCGGTAGGCGTGTGCGCGCGAGGAGTCCATCTCGCGTCGGCCGCAGTAGTACGGCGAGGAGCTCAGCAGGGCGAGCGCCGGGTCGAGCGCTGTCAACAGGGTGAGCTGTCGCCGGACGTTCCCCCGCTCGAAGTGGACGTGCGTCCCCGCGCAGTTCTTCGCGCTCTCGATGCCGTCGCCGTATATCTCCTCGAACAGCCTGCCGCGCTCGCCGGTCGCGGGCGGGTCCGCACGCGTGAGGGGCGTCCCGAGAGGGACGAGGCGCTTGCCGACCCGGTCGGCCCGCCGGAGGGCCGCCCGTAGGGTCTCTTGCAGGTCTCGGCGGAGCGCGTACTCGGTCTCGCAGGGCTCCGTCCGCACCTCCAGGAGCGGCCCGACGAACTCGGGGTCGATGCGCTCGTGTGCGTCGACGAGGTCCCGACCGTCGCACAGTCGGCCACGGTCGTCGACGACCCAGAACTCCACTTCGATTCCTGTTCTCATGGTTCACGCCCGGCGGGGGGTGTCCTGTCGTCCCACGGGCGTCTCGGGTTTCGCCGGAGCCGACACTAAGTTCGCGGCTTGCGCACCCCTGATTCGAGCCGCAGTCGTGCGGTTTTCCGGGCGCTTGGTGGGCGGTCGGTCGCTCACACGGGTTCACAGGGTGGCACCACGCCTATACCGGGGCCGCCCGTCGCCGGAGACACCCATGGTCGACGACTCCGAGACGCGTGTCGCCCTCGTGGACGCGTTCACCGACGAACCGCTGGCAGGCAACGTCGCCGGACTCGTCCCCGACGCGGGGGGACTCGACGCCGGACAGATGCAGGCGGTCGCCCGCGAACTCAACGCCAGCGAGACGGCGTTCCTCACCGACAGCGAGGAGGCGGACCGTCGCATCCGCTACTTCACCCCCACCACGGAGGTGGACCTCTGCGGGCACGCCACGATAGCCGCCCACGCCTACCTCCACCAGCGAGGTGACATCGAGGCGGGCACCCACTCGCTCGCGACGAACGTCGGTGTCCTCGACGTCGACGTGGCCGACGACGGGACGGTGTGGATGACGCAGGCCCCGCCCGAACTCCACGAGGCCGACGTGACCCACGAGGACGTCGCCGCCGCACTGGGCATCGACCTCGACGCACTGGAGGACGTCGGCGAGGACCTCCCCCTCGCGTGGTCCTCGACGGGCTTCCCCTTCCTCGTCGTCCCGGTCGGTTTCCTCGAACCGCTGGGAGCGGCCGACCCGGACATGGCCGCCGTCGAGTCGCTGTGCGAGGAGGTGGACGCGATGGGCGTCTACGCGTTCACCTTCGACGCCATCGACCCCGAGGCGACCCTCCACGGGCGGATGTTCGCCCCCGGCGCGGGCGTCCCCGAGGACCCCGTGACGGGCACCGCCAGCGGTGCCGTGGGCGCGTACCTCCGCGAATACGACGCCTTCGGAGACGACGGGGTCCCCGCGGAGATGACCTTCGAGCAGGGGCACTTCGTGGACCGGCCCGGGCGGGTGCGCGTGCGAGCAGGAGACGAAATCGAAGTCGGCGGGCGCGCCGTCGTCTCCCTCGACGGTCGACTCGCGATTCCCGCGAGCGACGACGACGAGATACTGGAGCCATGAGCCTGCAAGTCCCTCGCGCCTGACCGTCCGAGCGTCCGCTGCACGGCCTCGTGAGTGGTTCTATGGCGTGGTCGCCTGTGGTGCAGGCGATGAACGGTTAGGAAAGTTCTTTAGCGAGGTCCGTATTCAGTTCCGGTACGAATGGCTGTACTCTGGCTGGACGACGTCGGGTCCGATGACCTCGGCGCCGTCGGTGGGAAGGGCGCGTCGCTCGGTGAGCTGACGGGCGCGGGCCTGCCCGTGCCCCCAGGCTTCGTCGTATCGGCGGGAACGTACCGCTCGTTCATCGAGGAGACCGGAATCGACGAGGACCTCTTTACGGCCGTCGACGTCGACTCGGACGACTCCAGCGCGCTGGCGGCGGCGTCCAGCCGCGCCGAGGAACTCATCCTCGGGACGGAGATGCCCCAGGAGATCCGCGAGGAGATCCTCGAGACGTACGCCGACCTCGGCGACGGCGAGGCGTTCGTCGCGGTCCGCTCCTCGGCGACCGCCGAGGACCTGCCCGACGCCAGCTTCGCCGGCCAGCAGGAGACGTTCCTCAACATCACCCGCGACGACCTCGTCGACCGCGTCAAGGAGTGCTGGGCGTCGCTGTTCACCCAGCGAGCCATCTACTACCGTGAACAGCAGGGATTCGACCACGAGAAGGTCGACATCGCCGTCGTCGTCCAGCAGATGGTCGACGCCGAGAAGTCTGGCGTGATGTTCACCAGCCACCCCTCGACGGGCGACCCCGAGATCATCATCGAGGCCGCGTGGGGTCTCGGTGAGGCCGTCGTCTCCGGCGCCGTCTCGCCGGACAACTACGTCGTCGACCGCGACACGGCCGAGATCGAGGAGGTGACCATCGCGGACAAGAAGGTCATGATGGAGAAGGACCCGGAGACGGGCCACACCGTCGAGATCGACGTCCCCGACGACAAGCGGACCGAACAGGTCCTCGACGAGGACGAGATATCGCGTCTCGTCGACCTCGGCTGTGAGGTCGAGGAACACTACGGCGTCCCGCAGGACGTGGAGTGGGCCATCTACGACGGGGAGGTGTACATGCTCCAGTCGCGGCCCATCACGACCATCAGCGAGGAGTCGAAGTCCGCACAGACCGCCAACGCCACCGACGGCAGCGGCGTCGCGCAGGCGGAGGACGACGAGGTGCTCCTGAAGGGACTCGGCGCGAGCCCCGGCATCGCGAGCGGCGAGGTCCGCATCGTCGACAACCTGGACCAGCTCGACAAGGTCGGCGAGGGCGACATCATCGTCACCTCGATGACGACGCCGGACATGGTGCCCGCGATGAAGCGCGCCGCCGGTATCATCACCGACGAGGGGGGGATGACCTCCCACGCGGCCATCGTCTCGCGCGAACTCGGCGTGCCCGCCGTCGTCGGCACCAGCCGCGCGACGCAGGAACTCGAGGACGGCCAGACCGTCACGCTCGACGGCGACAAGGGCACCATCCGCCGCGGGAAGGTCGCCGCGACGGAGGAGGAGGCCGACCCGCTCGATGACGTGCGCCCGCAGAACCCCGTCAAGCCCATGACGGCGACGGAGGTCAAGGTGAACGTCTCCATCCCGGAGGCCGCCCACCGCGCCGCCGTCACCGGGGCCGACGGGGTCGGTCTGCTCCGCGTCGAGCACATGATCCTCTCGACGAGCAAGACGCCCGAGCGCTACATCCGCGACCACGGCGAGGACGCCTACGTCGAGGAGATCGTCCAGGGCATCCGCGGGGTCGCAGACGAGTTCTACCCCCGACCGGTGCGCGTTCGCACCCTCGACGCGCCGACCGACGAGTTCCGCCAGCTACAGGGCGGTGAGGACGAACCCGTCGAGCACAACCCGATGCTCGGCCACCGGGGCATCCGGCGGTCGCTCGACACGCCCGAGGTGTTCAAACACGAACTGGAGGCGTTCCGCCGCCTGTTCGACATGGGCTACGACAACGTCGAGATCATGTTCCCGCTCGTCAACGACGCGGAGGACGTCCTCCGGGCGCGGAATCTGATGGAGGAGGTCGGCATCGACTCCGAGAAGCGCTCGTGGGGGGTCATGGTCGAGACGCCCGCCAGCGCACTCGGCGTCGCGGAGATGGCGAGCGAGGGCATCGACTTCGCCTCCTTCGGGACGAACGACCTCACGCAGTACACCCTCGCGGTCGACCGCAACAACGAACACGTCGCCGACCGCTTCGACGAACTCCACCCCGCCGTGTTGAAACTCATCGGCGACACCATCGAGACGTGCCGCGAACACGGCGTCGACACGAGCATCTGCGGGCAGGCCGGGTCGAAGCCCAAGATGATTCGCTACCTCGTCAACAAGGGCATCTCCTCGATTTCGGCGAACATCGACGCGGTGCGCGACGTGCAACACGAGGTCAAGCGCGTCGAGCAGAAACTCATCCTCGACTCGGTCCGGTAGGCCGCCGGCCGACGAAACACCGCACTTTTCTTTCACCCCGTCACACCCGGAGTCATGCGTGCGCTCTCCGTCGTCGCCGTCGCCCTGCTGCTCGTCGTCGCCGGGTGTGGGTCGCCCGGCGGGTCCGGCACCCCGACCGGAACGGCCGACTCGCCGACGGCGTCCCCCGCGTCGACCACCGGGAACGACTCCGGTGCCGCCTCGCTCCCCGGCGTCACCGACGGCCAGTTGACCGACCCCGCCGCCCTCGCGGACGCCCACGAGGCGGCGCTCCTGAACGACAGTTTCGAGACGCGACTGGTGGTGAACGCCACCGAACGTGTCCCCACGTCGAGCAACGGGAGTGCCGTCGTGAACACCTCTACCCTCCAGCAGGTGGTCGCCGAGGAGGGCGGGCGACCCTACCAGTACCGCCTCCAGAACCGGAAGCTGGGGTCGCAGTTCGACGTGTGGGCCAACGACTCCGTCGAGGTGACCCGCGCGATGCAGGGTGGGACGGTGTTCCAGTACAAGTTCGGCCAGCCACAGTCGACGGCCTCCGTGACCGGCGCGAACGTGGTCCGGTCGTACCTCTCGCTCGGGAACTACACCGTGACGAACACGACGACGCGCGACGGCGCCACGCTCGTCACCCTCTCGGCCGACGAACTGGCCGCCGACGAGCGCGACGGCCTGTTCGTCAGGCGCTCGGAGAACGTCTCGAACTACTCCTCGACCGTCGTGGTCGACGGCGAGGGACGGGTCCGCTCGCTCGACGTGCGCGCGGAGTACACCGTCGACGGGAAGGCCGGGGCCGTCGACGTCTCCTACCGACTCGTCCGGGTCGGTGGCGTCGAGACCCAGCGACCCGACTGGGTGGCGACTGCCTACGACCAGCGCGCCCGACAGGGCAACGCGAGCGGGTAGGAGAACGCAACGGCTAAACGGACCTCCCCGGTAGGAGGGGCCATGCAGCGGGCCGAACCGCAGGACTTCGCTCGCGTTCTCTCGTCGATGTGTACCGAACCGCACCCGGCGGCCCGCGCCGCGGCCGAGCGGTTCCTCGCGACGAATCCGGGCGACCCCGGCACCTACGAGTCGGTCGCCGCCCTCGAACGCGAGGCCGTCTCCCTGCTCGGGGAGGTGGTCCGCCTCGACGACCCCGCGGGGTACGTCACCTCCGGCGGCACGGAGGCGAACGTCCAGGCGGTCCGCATCGCCCGCAACCGCGCCCGGGGACGGACCGACGACCCGAACGTCGTCGTCCCCGAGAGCGCCCACTTCTCGTTCACCAAGGCGGCGGACGTCCTCGATGTCGAACTCCGGCGCGCGCCCCTCACCGACTACCGGGCGGACACCGACGCGGCGGCCGAACTGGTCGACTCAGATACGGTGTGCGTCGTCGGCGTCGCCGGGTCCACGGAGTACGGTCGCGTCGACCCCGTCGCGACTCTCGCGGACCTCGCCCACGACGCCGGTGCCCTCTTCCACGTCGACGCGGCGTGGGGCGGGTTCGCGCTCCCCTTCACCGACCACGCGTGGGACTTCGCGGACGCCCCGGTGGACACGATGACCATCGACCCGCACAAACTCGGGCAGGCGGCGGTGCCCGCAGGGGGGTTGCTCGCGCGCTCGCCCGACCTGCTGGAGGAACTCGCCATCGACACGCCCTACCTCGAGTCGACCTCGCAGGTGACGCTCACGGGCACGCGGTCGGGGGCGGGCGTCGCCAGCAGCGTCGCCGCGATGGAGGCGCTGTGGCCCGACGGCTACCGCGCGGAGTTCGACCGGGCGATGGCCCTCGCCGAGTGGTTCGCCGACGAACTCGACGCGCGGGGGTACGCGGTGGTCGACCCCGTCCTCCCGCTGGTGGCCGCGGACCTGCCCGCCGACCTCGTGGCGGCGGTCCGGGACCTCGGGTGGCGCGTCTCGAAGACGGGGGCCGGCGAGGCGCGCTTCGTCGTCATGCCCCACGTCACGCGGGGGACGCTCCGGTCGTTCCTCGCGGACCTCGACGCGGCCGCGTGAGGCGGGGATACACGTGTAGACCGCCCGGAAGCTGCTGGCTACACACGTTTTGCACAAGGTTTACTCGGGACGCGGGACACC
The DNA here is from genome assembly GCF_024227715.1 of Halomarina litorea. NCBI lineage: Archaea > Methanobacteriati > Methanobacteriota > Halobacteria > Halobacteriales > Natronomonadaceae > Halomarina > Halomarina litorea. The sequence continues at coordinate 812,370 of NZ_CP100448.1, forward strand.
TCTGAACGTAACTCGTGTCCGCACTCGTCGCCCTCGCAGAGGTCGCCCAGTTCCTCCAGGCCGGCCTCCTCGACGCGCTCCAGTTGGCCGTCGAGACGGCGACGGGGCCCGCCGGACTCGCGCTCATCGCGGCGTACTCCTTCCTCATCGCCATCGTCCTCCCCTTGCCGAGCGAGATCGTCCTCGCCGCGCCGCTGGACCTCGGCCTCTCCTACGAACTGAAGATGGGGCTCATCATCCTCGTGAGCGCCGTCGGGAAGGCCGCGGGGAGCGTCGTCGCGCTCAAACTCGGCAACGAGGCCAAGGAGTCCGGACCGGTCCTGGACCTGTTGCGCCGGTCGCGCTTCGACATCGTCGCCGCCTCGGAGCGAAAGACCGTCGCCATCGCCCAGCAGTACGGCTACATCGGACTCGCGCTCGCGCTCTGCGTGCCGGGCTTCCCCGACACGCTCTCCATCTACGCCTTCTCGGTGCTGGAGGAGGACTACGCGAAGTTCGCTGTCGCCACGTTCTTCGGGAGCGCCGGCCGACTCGTCCTCTGGCTGACGGCGTGGAAGGGCCTCGTCGCCCTCCTCCCGATGGTCTGACCTCGGCCGGACCGGCGCTGGACTTTTGCCGGGCGACGACGAACGCCGTGTATGTCCCGCGCGGCGTGGCTCCGTCGTTCGATGCGCGTCGAGCCACCGCTGCGCCGGTGAATCGTCGTCGTGGGTGGCCCTCATACGGCCGGTCGGCGGCGTGAACCCGACGCACTCCTCTCGAACCGTCAGCCGACCGCACACACCACTCACGAATGCACACGCGAGAACACCCACACCGAACACCGAAATCGGCGGGCTTTAGGCCCGCAGGGGAGGCACCCACAGTATGAGCCACGACGACTTCCCGACCGACGAGACGGCGGTGGTGACCTGCGGGTTGCCGTACGCGAACGGCGACCTGCACATCGGCCACCTCCGGGGGAACATCGGTGCGGACGTCTACGCCCGCGCGCTCCGGCGCCTCGGCCAGCGGACCGCGTACGTCTGCGGGTCGGACATGCACGGCACGCCCATCGCGGTCAACGCCGACAAGGAGGGCGTCGACCCCGAGGAGTTCGCGCTCCGCTACCACGAACAGTACAAGGAGACCTTCGACGGCTTCGACGTGGACTTCCAGAACTACGGCCACACCCGCGAGCCCTCGAACGTCGAACTCACGCAGGACATCGTCCGCACCCTCGAGGACGGCGGCCACATCGTCGAGAAGGAGATTCAGGTCGCGTGGGACCCCATCGAGGACCAGCCGCTGCCCGACCGTTACGTCGAGGGGACCTGCCCCTACTGCGGCGAGAAGGCCCGCGGCGACGAGTGCGACGAGGGCTGTGGTCGCCACCTCGAACCCGGCGAGGTCGAAGACCCCACCAGCGTCATCACGGGCAACCCCGCCGAGTACCGCGAGCGGGCACACAAGTTCTTCCGCCTCTCGGACTTCCAGGAGTACCTGCAGGAGTTCATCGACCGCCTCGAAGGGACCGACAACGCGCGCAACCAGCCCCGCGAGTGGATCGAAGGGGAACTGAAAGACTGGTGTATCACTCGCGACCTCGACTGGGGCATCGACTACCCCGACGAGGAGGTCGACCTCGTCCTCTACGTCTGGGTGGACGCGCCCATCGAGTACATCGCCTCGACGAAGGACTACTCGGAGCGCGTCGGGCGCGAGGAGTACGACTGGGAGTCCGTCTGGAAGGACGAGGGCGGCGAGATCGTCCACGTCATCGGGCCGGACATCATCCAGCACCACACCGTCTTCTGGCCCGCGATGCTGAAGGGCGCGGGCTACAACGAACCGCGCGCCGTCATGGCCAGCGGGTTCGTCACCCTTCGCGGCAAGGGCTTCTCCACCTCGCGGAACCGCGCGGTGTGGGCCGAGGAGTACTTGGACGAGGGATTCGACCCGGACCTCCTGCGGTTCTACCTCGCGACGAACAGCGGGTTCCAGCAGGACCTCGACTTCTCGTGGGGGCGCTTCCAGGAGCGAGTCAACAGCGAACTCGTCGGGACGCTCGGCAACTTCGTCTACCGTTCGCTCCTCTTTGCCCACCGCGAGTACGAGGGAACCCCGGAGGTCGACGTGAGCGACGACGTGGCCCACCGGATCGAGTCGGCCATCGACGACTTCGCGGCGGGCATCAACGACTACTCGGTGCGGAAGGCGGGCAACGCGGCCATCGAACTCGCCCGTTTCGGCAACGAGTACATCCAGCGCAACGAACCGTGGAAGCTCACCGACGAGTCGCCCGAGGAGGCCGCGCAGGTCATCCGCGACTGCGTGCAGGTGGCGAAGGCCATCGCCGTCCTCTTCCAGCCCATCGCGCCGGGGACCGCACAGCGCCTCTGGGAGCAACTCGGCGAGTCCGGCGACGTCGCCGAGACGACCCTCGATGCGGCCCTCGAATCGCCGCCCGCCTCGTTCGACGCGCCCGCCGAACTGTTCGAGAAGATCGAGGACGATCACGTCGCGGAACTGAACGAGCGCCTCGAAGTGCGGAGCGCCGAGGCCGAGGACGACGAGAGCGACGGGAGCGACGACGATGCGGACGACGGCGACGAGACCGAGGCGGGTGCCGACGACCACGAGGACCTCGAACCCCTCGTCGACGAGCGCATCAGCTTCGACGAGTTTCAGGGCCTCGACCTGCGCGTCGGCGAAATCGTCTCCGCCGACCCCATCGAGGGGGCGGACAAACTCCTCCGACTCGAGGTGGACATCGGCCACGAGGTCCGACAGATCGTCGCGGGCCTCGCCCAACTCCACGACGCGGACTCCCTGCCCGGCACCCGGGTGGTCGTCGTCGCGAACCTGGAGCGGGCGGAACTGTTCGGCGTCGAGTCCAACGGGATGGTGCTAGCGGCGGGCGACGACGCCGACCTGCTGACGACCCACGGCGACGCACCCGTGGGGACGAAAGTTCGGTAGGGCGTCGGTCTCCGTCCACGACAACCCTTTTGCTCGCAGCGATAGTACGAGAGGCAATGAGCGACGACGACCAGTGGCGCTTCGGCGTGGACGACCTTGGCGAGGCGGGCGAGGGCGACGGGACCGACGACGGAGAGACGGGCGAGGGCGTCCTCGGGTCGACCGACTCGCGTCTGCCCGACCCGGAACCCGGCTCCCCCTCCCTCGAGAACACCGCGTTCGTCCTGCTCGGATCGCTGACGGTGGTCGCCATCATCGCGCTGCTCCTCTTCTGACCCGACGACAGACACGAGTGGTTTACGGCTGGCCGGCGTAGCCCCGTCGATGCGAGTCGACATCCTGTCCGACGGCGAACGCGCGCGGGTCGCGTGGTGGCTGTTCGGCCTCGCCCTGTTTCTGGTCCTCTCGTTCGTCGTCGGGGCGTTCCTCGGGACGTTCGTCCTCGGTCTGTTCCTCTACTACGCGACGCGCCCCGTCTACGACCGCCTCGACGACCGGGTGCGGCCGCCGAGTCTCGCGGCGGCCGTCGCGTTGCTGGCGCTGGCGGTGCCCATCGTCGTCCTCGTCGCCTACACGTCGCTCGTCGCCTTCCGTGAGCTGAGTCTCTTCGTGGGCACCCAGCAGACCGGCATCGCCGCCGCCATCGAACCGTACCTCGTCTCGGAGGGGGCAGTCAGCGACCCCGCGGACATCCTCTCATCGCTGGTCGAGGACCCGGGTCAGTTGACATCTATCGGGGGGTCGGCGGCGCTCGGGACGGCGCTCACCTCTCTCGCGGGTGCGCTGTCGGTCGTCCTCGGCGGCGCGCTCCAGTTGTTCATCGCGCTCGCGTTCGCGTTCTACCTGCTCCGCGACGACCGACGGCTGGCGGCGTGGACCCGGGCACGGCTCACCGACGGGAGCGCGGAGAGTCCCATTCGACAGTACGCCCGTGCGGTGGACCGCGACCTGAAGACCATCTACTTCGGCAACATCCTCAACGCGTTCGCCATCGCCGTCATCGCCGCCGTCTCGTACAACCTCATCAACGTCTTCGCGCCGCCCGAACTCCTCGTCCCCTCGCCGACCCTGCTCGGCGCGCTGACGGGCGTGGGCAGTCTCATCCCCGTCGTCGGCATGAAGATCGTCTACGTGCCGGTCACGGTCGTCCTCACGGTGCAGGCGTTCCTCACCGACCCCGCCCTCCTGTGGGTGCCGCTCGTCTTCGCCGCCATCTCGCTGGTCATCGTCGACACCATCCCCGACTTCCTGCTCCGGCCGTACGTCTCCGGGCGCAACCTCCACACCGGGTCGGTCATGTTCGCGTACATCCTCGGACCCATCCTCTTCGGCTGGTACGGCCTCTTCCTCGGACCGCTCTTGCTGGTGCTCGTCTTCCACTTCGTTCGCCTCGCCCTCCCCGGCCTCGTCCGGGGCCACGACCTCACGACGAGGACGAGCGAGTCGGTCCGCGACACGACCCGACAGTCGAACTTCGACCGGTTCGCCGTTGGAGAGAGCCGTGACCGGTCGTCCTCGCGCGGGTCCGGCGAACCGAACGCGGGCGGGCCGGCCACGGGGCCTCGGGGAACGGACGCCGAGGACTAACCCGCGGCGGGCGAAGGGTTAACCGGGAAACCCGCGTACAGGGGCTATGGTCGCCCTCCAACTCGGCGAGGTGCTCAACCTGTCCGTCCCGGTGCTCCTCTTACTGGCCGGTACGGGCCTCATCGTGGCGGAGGCGCTGGCTCCCGGGGCGCACTTCATCGTCGTCGGTATCGCGTTGCTCGTGGCGGGGCTGGTCGGCCTCGTGGTGGGGTCGACGCCGCTCGGGTTCCTCCTCATGACGCTGGCCGTCCTGCTGGCCGGCGCGGGGGCGTTCTACGCCTACCGCGAGTTCGACCTCTACGGCGGGAAGGGGTTGAGCCAGACGAGCGACTCCCAGTCGCTCAAGGGCAAGACCGGGCGCGTCACCGAGACGGTCACGACGACGGGCGGCGAGGTGAAACTCGACGCCGGCGGGTTCAACCCCTACTACGCCGCGCGGTCGATGGACGGCGAGATTCCCGAGGGGACCGAGGTGATGGTCATCGACCCGGGCGGGGGGAACGTCATCACGGTCGAACCGCTCGAAGCGATCGAGGACCCCATCGACCGCGAACTGGCGCGGGGACGGGCGGCGCGCGACGCCGACCGGATCGCGGACGGTGAGTCGGAACGGGAGACGGAGACGACCTGAGCGCGACCCCGGTGGTGGATGGAGTGTCTGCTCTCCCTGCCAGAACCGGGGGAAAAGCGACGTGACGGGTCGGTCGTGACTCCCGCGCCGTGGCGGCGTCGGTCCGGACCGCGTCGCCGGCCTCCGGAGTCGTCGAACGCGGATGCGACTCGACCGACCGGTCGCGTCGAGGGGGCACCTGTGGTGCACGCCACTCGCGTGCAGGTGGGCGAAGGCCGCGTCGTCGGTAATAATTGCACTATCGACGGTGAAGCGATTTATTCTCGGTCCGCCGTCGACGGGAGGCGACGACCGCCGGTTCACTTGAGCGTCGAGGCGACGAGCGTGGCGAGGCCCCGACGGATGCGCTGTGAGGCGGCGGTGTCGGAGATGTCCAACTGGTTCGCGAGATCCATCAGCGTGGCCTCCCGCGGGATGGAGAAGTAGCCGTTCTCGAGGGCGACGAGGAGCGTGTGGCGTTGCTGGTCGGTGAGTCCGTACGGGGCCTCCTCGCCGGCGTCCGTCAGGTCGCGGACCTTCTGGACGTCGAGCGAGACGTCCGACTCCATACAGCGGTTGTAGAACGTCGAGAGGGACTCGAAGTCGGGAAACCGTATCTCGAAGGTCCACCTGCCCTCCCCACAGGCCGCCGAGAGGACGACGCTCTCGGTGGCCCCGAGTACGTCGACGAACCCGTCGTCCACCCGTGCCATCTCGACGGCGACGAGGGTCTCGTCACCCAGTGCTCCGATGGTCCGCCGGCGCTCGATCAGAGAGCTGTCGTCGAGTCGTTCCTCGACCAGACTCACGTGCTCGCTGTCGACCCAGACCTGCGCCGGGAGGGGCTGTCCGAGGGGCGTGGCGGCCTCGAGGCGCACGTCGACGGTCCCACCGGCGGTCAGCACCTCGCCGAGTTCGAAGTCCGTGGCCGGAACACCGAAGCGAGCGACGACGCTCATCGCCGGAGGAGTGTCTGGTGGTCGGTGACCCGACCCAATACCTGACCGTCGAGGCTCGCCGTCATCGAGTGTGAACCGGGAGTGAACGCACGTTATACCGCAGGCATTGATGATGAAGGTGTTTTTATCGGGGGGTGGGATTACGGCCGTTCCTCTCGTTGCGTCTCCGCCCGCTCTAGCGGGACGTCCCGATCGCCTCGCCCATCGCGACGAAGCGAACCCTTTTGTCAACGCTCACCAAATACACCCTCATGTTCTCCGCGCCGTTGCAAGCCGGCTTCTTCCTCCCCATCGTCGGGTTGGTACTGTTGCTCATCGCCATCGTGGCGGTGTGGCAGTCGGTCGAAATCGTCAACGCGTACGAGAAGCGCGCGCTGACGGTGTTCGGCGAGTACCGGAAGTTGCTCGAACCGGGTATCAACTTCGTCCCGCCGTTCGTCTCGCGGACGTACGCCTTCGACATGCGCACGCAGACCCTCGACGTGCCCCGGCAGGAGGCCATCACGCGGGACAACTCGCCGGTCACCGCCGACGCCGTCGTCTACATCAAGGTGATGGACGCGAAGAAGGCGTTCCTCGAAGTCGACGACTACAAACGCGCCGTCTCCAACCTCGCCCAGACCACCCTCCGGGCCGTCCTGGGCGACATGGAACTCGACGACACGCTCAACAAACGACAGGAGATCAACGCCCGCATCCGCAAGGAACTCGACGAACCCACCGACGAGTGGGGGGTCAGAGTCGAGTCCGTCGAGGTCCGCGAGGTCAACCCCTCGCAGGACGTCCAGCAGGCGATGGAACAGCAGACGTCGGCCGAGCGCCGTCGCCGCGCCATGATTCTGGAGGCGCAGGGTGAACGTCGCAGCGCCGTCGAGAAGGCGGAAGGTGAGAAGCAGTCGAACATCATCCGCGCGCAGGGTGAGAAGCAGAGCCAGATCCTCGAAGCGCAGGGGGACGCCATCTCGACGGTCCTCCGGGCGAAGTCCGCGGAGTCGATGGGCGAACGCGCCATCATCGAGAAGGGTATGGAGACGCTGGCGACCATCGGCCAGAGCGAGTCCACCACCTTCGTCCTCCCGCAGGAACTCACCTCGCTGGTGGGTCGCTACGGCAAGCACCTCTCGGGGAGCGACGTGGAGAGCGAGGGCATCTCGCTCGACAGCCTCGACTTCGACGCGGAGACCCGCGAGATGCTCGGCCTCGACGACATCGAGGAGATACTGGGACAGATCGACCAGGCCGCCGAGATGGACGTCGAGGCGATGGAACAGGAGGCACAGGCCATCAAGGCCGGCGCCGACCCGAACGACATCAAGGACCCCGACGAGGTCATCGAGGAGATGGACGCCGAGATGGGCGGCTCCGCGATGGACACGCCCGACACCGAGCAGGGGGCCAACGAGGCGACGAGCGCCAGCGGGAACGGTGCCGACCGCGACGGCGTGACCGAGGCCGACGACGAGGCGAAGGCCGACGACCGACAGGCAGAGCGCGAACCGGAACCCGAGTCCGAGTAATCCGGAACCGAGTCACGATTCGGGCGAAGTGGTTTTACTGTCGACTACCTAAGGCCAGACAGAGATGGGAGAGCCGAGCGACGGGGTCGACCCGGAGAAGCGTGCGACGCTCCGGCGGTTCGCCGCACTGGGTGCCGCCGGCCCGCTCGCACGCCTGGCAGAGGGCGACCGAAGCGGGGAAAGCGACGCCCGCGACGCCATCGTCGGCTACCTCTCGACCACGCCGGGCGCGCACTTCTCGAAGGTCCGCGACGACCTCTCGCTCGGGACCGGCGAGGCACAGCACCACCTCCGCAGGCTGGTCGAGGCCGGCGTGGTCGAGAGCTTTCGCGACGGCGAGTACCGCCGGTTCGTCCTCTCGGGGCGGTTCTCCCCGCAGGAGAAGCGCGCGCTCGGCTACCTCCGCCGGGAGACGCCTCGCGGGATGCTGGTCGCCCTCCTGCGGGACCCGGAGACGACGGCCAGCGACCTCGCCGACCGGGTGGGCGTCTCCCGGCCGACGGTGAGCAAGTACGCGAAGGAACTGGAGGATGCGGGCCTGCTCTCGCGGACGGAGGGCTACGCGCTCGTCGACCCCGAGCGACTGTTGACGCTCATCGTGCGGTACGCGGACTCCTTCGACGGCGAGTCGATGGCGCTGGCCGACGACGCGGCCACCCTCGTCCGCTACGACCCCTGAACGGACTCTCTAGCCGGTGACCTTCCACGTCGTCCCGGAGGAGTAGCCCCACTTCTCGATGGACAGCGACGTGGCCTCGCGGACCGCCCGCATGTTCGCACCGACCTCCTTCGCGCTCATCCCGAGGGCGTCGCCGATGAGCCGCGACTTGAAGTAGGTCTTCGTCCCGGCGTTCTCGGTGAGGAAGGTCGCGATGCGCTGTTGTTTCTCGGTCAGGTCCGGTATCGCCGCGCCGGCAGTCGCACTCATGGTGTTCGGGAAGGTCCGTCACGGTATAGGGGGTTTGGTACAGTGGGTTAACAGGCCGCAGTCGTGCGGTTTCGAGCGAAATCGACGCGCACTGGCCGGACCACGGGGTGTCGAGGTGGGGGTCGGTGGTACACGAGGACAACCGCCTCGCGGGGACCCGAGCAGAGAGAAGGGCCGAGGGTGCGGGCTACTCGATGGTCTCGCCGACGGCGAAGTTGGACTTGACCTCGGTGATCTCGACCTTGACGCGTTCGCCGACCTCCGTGTCGGGGACGATGATGACGTAGCCCCGTTCGACGCGGGCGATGCCGTCGCCCTGCTTGCCGAGGTCCTCGATTTCGACGTACCGAATCTCGCCGATCTCGACGGGTGGCTGCGGTTCGTCGGGGGCGGTCGTCCGGGTGGTCTCCTCGGCGGACTCCGCCTCTCCCCCGGCGGCGATGAGGGCGACGCGGTAGGTCTGGCCGGCGTCGATGGCACCCGTCTCGATCTCTCGGCGCGGTACCTCGACGACGTAGCGGTCGCCCTCCTCCGACACCTCGGCGCTAAACAGACACAGCAGCTTTTCTGAGATTTCCATTGAGAGGCCTCCGAGCGGGGAATCTATGCCGAGGGCTAAAGGCCTTGCCACGCGCTATCGAGGCGTCCCGTCCGGCCGCTTCGCCCCCTCCGAGTCGTGGACGACGACGTCGCCCGGCGACCGGTCGACGGACTCGTAGTTGTCCCGCACCCCGATGGCCTCCTCCAGTTCCCTGACGGCGCGTTCTTTCAGCGCCCCCGCGAGTTCCTCGGCGTCCTCGCGCGAGATGTCCCGACCCAGTCCCTCGCACTCGTGGGCGCGGACGAGTCCCTCCTCGTCGTCGGTTTCGCCGGCTTCCCGTTGCGCTTCCAGCGCAACACTGTCGACCGCCTCCCCCATCGGTTGGCTCGTCCCCGCCAGCGCCACGCTGAACGGGTAGGTCCGGCAGATGAGCGGGCGCGAGTCGTGGACCGTACAGGCCCCTCGTCCCGAGTCGTCCTCGGCGTAGAACGTGCAGTCGCCACACGAGTCGGTCTGAAGCGCCCACTCGAACGTCTCGCCCTCGGGGCCGTCCGCGCCCTCGGCGAGGCCGTAGGGCATGGGGCGGGCGACGTCGCGCCACTCCCCTCTGGTCTCCGCTTCCAGTTCGCGCACCTCGTCGGGGAACACCGTCGCGGTGTGCGGTTCCCGGTCGCCGTCGTCGCCCTCGTAGCCCTTACAGCAGGCCCCGCAGCGCGTACACTCGAAGCCGATCGACTCGATGGCGTCGGCCAGTTTTCCGACCGGGAGGGCGCGGGCGCGGTCGAGTTCGGCCTCCAGTGACTCCATGGTCGGGGTGGGGGCAGGAGACGCAAAAGGGGCGCGTTCGCGGGTCAGGCGGACTCGACGGTGCGAGCGTGCCCGCTGGCACGAGCGCACTCCCCGTCCCACCGGATTCGCCCCTCGACGGCGAGTTTCTCCAAGTGGGCGAGAACCGTCGCCTCGGCGAGTCGCCGGACGGCGGAGACGTCCTTCTCGTAGGCGGCGTCCGTGACCTCTGGGACCGTCTCCGCGCCCTCATCGACGGCCCACCGGACCTTCGCTTCCCGGCGGCGGCGGTGGTCGACGAGTCGCCGGGCGGTCGCTCGGGGGTCGTGGATGACCGGCCCGTGGCCGGGCAGGAGGCGGGCGGGGTTCCGCGCGTGGACCCGGCGGAGCGAGGAGACGTACGAGCGCACGTCGCCCTCGGGGGCACCGACGACGACGCTCCCCTCGGCGACGGCGAGGTCACCCGAGACGACGAGTTCGCCCGCGTCCGACTGGAAGGAGAACCCGACGTGTTCGGGGGCGTGCCCCGGCAGGTCGAGGACCGTCACGGGACCGTCGCCGGTCTCGATGCGGGTCCCCTCCCGGAACGTGCGGTCGGGGGTGACGCCGGTTGCGCGTTCGAAGGCGGCCTCGCGGCCGGCGCGCGCCCACACCGTCGCGCCCGTCTCGCGGGCGACGTCCGCCACGGCCCCGACGTGGTCCGGATGGTGGTGCGTGACGGCGACGTGGCCCACGTCCGCGCCGTCGAGGAGCGTCGTCAGGTCGTCGCCGCGGGCCGCCGGGTCGACGACGAGTGCCCTGTCGTCGCCGAGGCGGTAGCAGTTCGTCGCCCCTTCGGGGGCGGCCGTCTCGACGGTCAGTGCAGCGTGGTTCCACGAGTCGATGGCCATGGCTGGGGGTCGTGGGGGGAGACGAAAAACGCTCGTCGATTACTCGGAGAGGAAGTAGACCTGCTTGCGGGCGTCGCGGAAGCTGTAGCGGGACTCGACGAGGTCGGCTTCCTCGAGGCGGTTCAGCGCGTAGCGGACGGTGCGGTCGGGGAGGAGCGACTCCTCGGCGAGTTGGCCCTGCGAGAGGGGGGCGTCGTCCTCCAGCACCTTCGCGACCAACTTGGCGCTCGGGGGGAGTTCCCGAAGGCGTTCGCGGACTTCGGGGTTCTGTAGGGGAGTCTCGCTTGCGGCCTGCTTCTCTGCCTGCGTGCTCATACCATGGCTGGTACGAACTCCGGTGTAAACCTTGGCTATAGGGGGAACATGACAATACCAACTTTCCAATGAATGGGTAGCACCCTTATACACAGCTGGCCGACAAAAGTTGCCGTAACCGATATCGCATTGTTGTGGCCCGCTATCGGGCGTCTCGGCCGTGACTGTCTGTGCTGTGGGCGAAACGGTCTTGCCGTTGGCAGGAGTTCCCCCCACATGGCAATCCCCGAGGAGTTCCACGACCTATTCGAGAAGCGTACGTTCGCCCACTTTGCCACCTTGATGCCCGAGGGCACACCGCAGGTGACGCCGGTCTGGGTCGGCTACGACGCGGACGCCGGCCAGTTGCTCGTCAACACCGCGCGGGGGCGGCGCAAGGAGAAGAACGTGACCCGCGACCCGAAGGTGGGCGTGAGCATCGTCGATCCCGACGATCCCTACCGGTGGGTCTCCGTCCGGGGTGAGGTCGTCGAGATGACCGAGGAGGGGGCCGTCGAGCACATCGATCAGCTCGCGCGGCGGTACCTGGACGTCGAGGAGTACCCGTACCACGACAGCGACGAGGGCGCGCGGGTCATCCTCCGCATCAGCACTGACGAGGTGGCGCACTCCTAACCCGGTCCCGCCGGCCGAACTCCCCAATCCAGTACCGTTTTATCGGATGCGCGGGTTGGTGCTGGTAGCGTGAAGGGACAGGAGTGGTACCAGGCCGACGACGTGGCCGAGGAGTACGACACCAAGCGGTTCTCCCGCGGCGGCCGCCTCATCGACGACCGCGAGAAGCAGGCCGTCGTGGAGGCGGTGATGCCGGTCGAGGGCAAGCGCGTCCTCGAGATAGCCTGTGGCACGGGCCGCTTCACCGTGATGCTGGCCGAACGCGGGGCCGACATCGTCGGCCTCGACATCTCCGCGGCCATGCTCCAGAAGGGTCGCGAGAAGGCCCAGCGGGCCGGCGTCTCCGACCACCTCCAGTTCATGCGCGGCGACGCCGCCCGCCTCCCGTTCCCGGACGACTACTTCGATACGGTGTTCGCGATGCGCTTCTTCCACCTCGCGGACACCCCCGCGTCGTTCCTCAGCGAGATGTGCCGGGTCTCGCGCGAGCAGGTGTTTTTCGACACGTTCAACCGGTTCTCGACGCGGACGATGTACAACTGGCTCCTTCCGATGGGGTCGCGCCTCTACTCGGAGGGCGAGGTGTTGCGGATGCTCAACGGCGCGGGCCTCCGCCTCCACGACGAGGCACACGACTTCGTCCTGCCCTACGGGTTCTACCGCTCGATTCCCAACACCGTCGCCGAGACGTTCCGCGAGGCGGACCGCTCGCTCGGGGAGACGCCCCTCGGCGAGCGCCTCGCGTCGGTGTCCTACTGGGACGCCCGCGTGGAGTAAGCCCGCCCCTCGCCGTCCCTGCTCCGTCGACCATCTGTCCGCAGGCCGAGGTCTTTTTATCCCTCGGGAGCGGGAACAAGAGGTATGCAGCTCTCGGTAGTCGTTCCGACGCTCAACGGCCGAGAGCGACTCGCCCGATGTCTCGACGCGCTGGCCGATCGGGCCCCCGAGGCGGAGGTGGTCGTCGTCAACGGGCCGAGCGTCGACGGCACCACCGGAATGGTCCGCGACCGCGAGGACGTGGACGTCCTCGTCGAGATAGACGAGCGGAACATCAACGTGGCGCGGAACGCGGGCTTCGAGCGCACCCATGGAGGCACGGTCGCCTTCCTGAACGACGACCTCTGCGTCGAGCGCTCGTGGTACGACGCGGTGACGAGTCGACTGGCGGGGGCGGCCACCGCCCACCGCGCGAGCGGGCACGGCCCGGACCTCCCGGCGGTGGTCACCGGCCCCGTCCACCAGTCCACCCGCGGCGGCGTGACGACCGAGACGGCCGAACGCCGGACCATCGCGGGGCGTCGGGTGTCGTACTTCGACGGCGGGAACGTGGCGTTCACGCGGGCCGCGGTCGACGCCCTCGACGGGTTCGACGAGTACCTCCTGACGGGCGGCGCACGCGACGCCGCCCACCGGCTTGCGGGCCGCGGGTACGACGTGGAGTGGGTGCCGGAGATGTGCACCCGCCGTGAGGAGGCGACAGTCGGCGGCGGGATGCGCCAGCCCTCGCTGGCCCCCGACGGCGGCGAGGTGTCCCGCGACTGGCACTGGCGCTACCGCTCGCTGGCCTACCGCCTCACGAAGAACTACGGCGTGCGCCCGACCACGCTGGGCCGAATCGCCCGTCACGCCGTGGTGGACGCGGGCGGTGCCCTCCGCGACGTCGCGGGCGGGTCCTCGGGCCTCTCCGGGTGGTTCGGCAACGGGCGGGACGTCACCCTCGGCACCCTCTCCGGATGCAAGGACGGGTTCGCCGCCCGCCTGCGCGACCGGACCACCGAGCGCAACCCGCGCGGCCTCTCCGAACGGGGCGACCGGGCCGTCGCGGTGTACGACCGCCGGTAGCTCTCCCGCAACCGACGACCTTCCTGCGGATGTGACTCCGTGTCGTGCGACGCCATTGCCCGGTTTCGCTGCCTCGGCTCGAAAGATTTATATAGAATCGCAAACCACATCCCGGTTGACATGGCTCAACAGATGCGCGGACAGCCGATGTTCATTCTCGCGGAGGACACCGAGCGAACCCGAGGGCGTGACGCCCAGTCGTCGAACATCGCCGCCGGCAAGGCGGTGAGCAACGCGGTACGGACGACACTCGGGCCGCGCGGGATGGACAAGATGCTCGTCTCGGACGCGGGGGACGTCGTCATCACGAACGACGGCGCGACCATCCTGGAGGAGATGGACATCGAACACCCCGCCGCGCAGATGATCGTCGAGGTCGCCACGATGCAGGAGGAGGAGGTCGGCGACGGCACGACCACCGCCTCCGTCCTCGCCGGCGAACTCCTCGCGAAGGCCGAGGACCTCCTCGAGGACGACGTCCACCCGACGGCCATCGTCGAGGGGTACAACGAGGCCGTCCGCCTCGCGCTGGAGGCCATCGACGAGCAGGTGCTCGACGAGGAACTCGACGACGAACTGCTCCAGAAGGTCGCCAAGACCTCCATGACGGGCAAGGGCACGGGCGACGTCGGTGCCGGCCCGCTGGCCGAGACGGTCGTCGCGGCCATCCGGCAGGTCCAGACCGACGAGAAGGTCGAGCGTGACAACATCCGCGTCCGCACGCAGGTCGGCTCGAGTTCCAGCGCCACCGAACTCGTCACGGGCGTCATCAGCGAGGAGGAACCCGTCCACGAGAACATGCCCCGACGTGTCGAGGACGCCAGCATCGCGGTGCTGGACCTCGACCTCGAGGTGCGCGAGGGCGGCATCGACGCCGAGTACAACATCACCAGCATCGACCAGCTCAACGAGGCGCTGGAGGCCGAGGAGGGCGAACTCCGCGGCTACGCGGAGGCCCTCAAGGAGGCCGGCGTCGACGTCGCGTTCGTCACCGGCGACATCGACGACCGCGTCGCCTCCTTCCTCGCGAACAACGACATCCTCGCCTTCGAGAGCGTCGACGACGACGAGGCCCAGTCCATCGCCCGCGCGACCGGCGCGAAGCAGGTCGGGACCGTCAAGGACCTCGACTCGGCCGACTTCGGCCACGCGGACACGGTCCGCGTCGAGAAGTTCGGCGACGACGAACTCGCGTTCATCGAAGGCGGGGCCGAGGCGGAGGCCGTCACCGTCTTCGCCCGCGGCGGTACCGAGCACGTCGCCGACGAACTCGAACGCGCGCTCAACGACGCGCTGGACGTCGTGACGGCCGCTCTCGACAAGGGCGGCGTCGTCCCCGGCGCCGGCGCGACCGAAATCGCCATCGCGGACCACATCCGCGACCACGCCGCGTCCATCACGGGCCGCAAGCAGCTCGCCGTCGAGGCGTTCGCCGACGCCGTCGACATCCTGCCGCGCACGCTCGCCGCGAACGCCGGCATGGACCCCATCGACGCGCTGGTCGAACTCCGCTCGACGTTCGAGGGCGAGGGCCGCGCCGGCGTCATCGCCGTCGGCCAGACCGGACAGGTCGCGGACCCCGTCGAACACGGCGTCATCGACCCCGCCGCGGTCAAGCGCGAGGCTATCCAGTCGGCCACCGAGGCCGCGACGATGATCGTCCGCATCGACGACGTCATCGCGTCGAACTAGCGCGGTTCGGCGGGCCGAAGGCCCGAGAACCGCGAAACGCCGAGCGGGTACGAGACCCGCACTCCACGACGGTCGAGGGACGGCCCGCGGGCGGAGACACCTTCTCGATTCTTCTCCCCGACGAGCCTCAGGCCTTGCTCTCGACGCGTTCGACGGTCTCTTTCAGGTCGTCGCGCTCGAAGTACAGCAGTTCGACCCCGACGACGGCGACGGAGATGAGCACGACGGCGAAGAACGTCCCGCGCTCGGCGGTGTAGAGGTGCCAGAGCAGGAGGGGGAAGAACAGCGCCGTCCCCGCGACGCCGACGGCGGGGATGGCCCCGCGAATCGCGTCCTCGTCGCGCTTGCGGAAGGCGATGTAGCTCATGACGCCGAAGACGACCATGAACGCGAGCGATCCGAAGGAAGTGATACCCGAGAGACTGCCGTAGGCGGCGAACGCCGCCGAGAGGACCCCGAGGACGAGGACGGCGCGCGTGGGTGCGCCGTCGGCGTCGCTGTCCCCGAAGCGGTCGGGGAGCAGGCCGTCGGAGAGCATCCCCTTCGAGAAGTTGGCGGCGCTGAACAGCGTCCCGTTGATGGCCGACCCCGTCGAGAACAGCGCGGCGAGGGCGACGGCGACGAAGCCGACCTGCCCGAGGAAGGGTTCGACGGCCTTCGCCACGGCGATTTCGGGGTGTTGCTGGATGACGCTCGTCTTCACGAGGCTGGTGACGAGGATGGCGACCATGCTGTCGATGACGATGGCCCCCGCGATGGAGATGTACACCGCCTTCGGGATGGTCGACTGCGGGTCCTCGATGCTGTCGTGGTCGTACATCAGCAGTTGCCAGCCCTGGAAGGAGACGAAGGAGATGGCGATGGCGGTGACGAACCCGACGCTCGCGAACTGCGAGGTGCCGAACTGCAACCGGTTCACGGTGAAGCCGTAGTAGAGGCCCCACGCGCTGATGCCGAAGAGGATGGCCACCTTGAGGGCCACCAGTATCTTCTCGGAACTCCCGGTCGCCCGCGCGCCGAGGACGCTCAGCGCGACGAACAGGCCGACGGCGAGCACCGAGAAGAACGGGCGCATCGGGAGGCCGAACAGGGAGTCGAGGGGGGCGAGGCGGACGGCGAAGCTCCCGAACGCGTAGCCGTACATCGCTATCGCGCCGACGTAGCCGAACAGGAGCGTCCACCCAACCATCCCCGCGAGCGTTGAGTTGCCCACCGTCGCCTGTATCTGCGTGACCGACCCACCCTGGACGTCGTTGACCTCGTTGAGTTTGATGTAGGAGTACGCGGCGCACAGCGAGACGAGACTGGCGGCGGTGAACGCCGCCCACGCGGCGCTCCCGGCGATGGCGGCCACCACGCCGAGCACGGAGAACACGCCCCCGCCGATCATCCCGCCCAGTCCGATGGCAGTCGCACCGCTCAACCCTAACGTGCTATCGCCCATGGCCGTCGATTCGACAGCAACCCGACAGAAGGTTCGGCTTTACTATGCGAGTCCCTTTTTCGGTGGTCGGTCGATTGATGGCCCTGCTGTGCGTACCCACCCCGTGAATCGAGCGTGGGTCGGGCGCAACGGCGAGCGACTGGCCGTCTGGGCCGTCGCCGCCCTCGTCGTCGTCGCGGGCGTCGGCGCACTCCTCGTCCAGCCCTATCCCATCGACGAGGGGCGCGTCGAGTCCGTCGCCGCCGACGCCGCCCTCTCGGTCGAACGAACCGACTCGGGACTGGTCGTCCGGCCCGCGGACGGCGAGGTGCGCGAGGCGCTGGCGTTCCTCCCCGGTGCGCTCGTCCCACCCGAGGCGTACCTCCCGCTGGCCGGTCGTCTCGCGACCGAGACGGGACTCGCGGTGTACCTCCTCGACGTCCCGCTGAACCTCGCCGTCCTCGACGTAACCGCGGCGGACGCCGTCGTCGGTGTCGATTCGAGTGTCGAGCGGTGGTACGTCGGCGGGCACTCGCTGGGTGGGGCGATGGCCTGCCGGTACGCCGACAGAGAGGCACTCCGTGCCTCAGGCAGCCGGACGCAGTCCGGCGACGACGGGAACGCCGACCGACTCGCGGGCGTCGTCCTCCTCGGGGCGTACTGCGACGTGGACCTGCGCGACACCGACCTCGCGGTCCTGACCGTCGTCGGGACGCGCGACGGCGTCGTGAATCGCAAGCGACTGGCGGCCTCACGGGGCCTCGTGCCACCGGACGCGCGGTTCGTCGCCGTCGCGGGGACGAACCACACGCAGGTCGGCGTCTACCGGGGGCAGGCCGACACGCCCGCCACCGTGACCGGCGAAACGGCGCGGGCGCGCGTCGTCGACGCAATCGCCGCGTGGCTGGCGGGTCAGTCGGTCGAGAGCGTCGGGAGGCCCCAGTCGCGGGCCACCGCGAGCACCCGCACGACGAACACGAGTACCGCGGTGCCGAGCAGTGCCCCACCGGAGGGGACGCCGAGTCGAGTCGCCGCCCAGAATCCCACCCCGCCGAGGACGGCCGGCGTGGCGTAGAAGTCCTCGCGCAGGACGACGGGCACGCGCGTCAGGAGGAGGTCCGCGAGGCTCCCGCCCCCGACGCCGGTGAGCGTCGCCAGCACGACGACGCCGAACGGCGAGAGGCCCGCCTCGACGCCGACCTGCGCGCCCGTCGCGGCGAAGGCGGCGAGTCCCACTGCGTCCGACCCGACGAGCGCGGGGTGGTCGCGCACGTCGCCCCGACGCACCACGAACGCGACGGCGAGAGCGACGCCGAGAAACGCCACGCTCACGTCGGTGGTGGACTGGAGCGACCCCGGCACCCGCCCGACGAGGACGTCCCGGAGGGTGCCGCCCCCGAGGGCGGTGACGACGCCGAGGACGCCCACGCCGAACAGGTCGAGGTCGGCCTCCGCGCCCTTCAGCGCCCCCGCCGCGGCGAACGCGAGGAGGCCGAGGGCGTTCATCAGGTCGAAGGCGCTCACCATCCCGACCTACCAGGACAGTTCGACGCGCTCCCCCACCCCGAGGCCGAACGCCTCGTCGCCCCGCCCCCGGTTGACGGCGAGTTCGACGTTGCCGTGGCTGGCGACGGTGACGAGTGCCTCGCCGGGGTCGCGGTGGGCGTAGGATGGGACGACGGGATACGATTCGTCGTTCACGACGACCCGGTCGCGGCCGTCGAGGACCGTCCCGGGGACGTTCGTGACCACGTTGCCGAAGTCGTCGACGACGAGGACCTCGCCGGTCGCGCCGTCCTCCCCCATTTCGGGTTCCGGGAGGTGCAGGTCCACGAAGTCGTCGGTCGGGCTGGCGCGGTCGAGGTCCTCGATTCGGTCGGCGTCGTGGACGGCCGCGGCGGCGGGAGCGAACACGTCCCGGCCGTGGAACGTCGAACTGGCGGGGTCGTCGGCGTGCCACTCGAAGACCGTACACTCGCCGCCGTCCGCGAGTTCGCGGGCGACCGGGAGGAGGAGGCCGTTGTCGGGGCCGACGAGGACGTGGTCGCCCGCCCGGACGACGAGGGCGGCGCGGTCGGTGCCGACGCCGGGGTCGACGACGGCGCAGTGGACCGCCGGCGGGAAGTACGGGAGGACCTCGCGAAGCCAGAAGGCTCCGGCACGGACGTCCTGTCGGGGCAGGTCGTGGGCAACGTCCACGATGCGGGCGCCGGTCCGCGAGCAGACCACGCCGCGCATCGCGGCGGGGTACGGCGACCCGAAGTCGCTCGCGAGCGTGATCATGCGGGGGTGTCGTTGTGTTCGTCAGTCGGCCCGTCGGTCTGGCCCACCTGTCGGAGGCGACCGATGCCGTCTATCTCGCGGATGACGCCCGCGACGGCCTCGGGGACGAGGCTCTCCCAGTCGCCGTCGGTGCGGATGCGCTCTCTGACCTCTGTGCCCTCCAGTTCCTCCCGGCGGAACATGGGCGAGGAGCGCACCTCGACGCCCGCCTCCTCGAACAGCCGTATCACGAGGGGGTTGTTCGAGTACGCCACCTCGAAGTTGGGGGACATGCTCTGGACGTGGCTCACCCAGACGGCGTTGCGGTCGAGGTCCTCGATGGGCACCGCGTAGGTGATGATGTCGAGGTCCTTGACGGCCTTCGTTATCATCATGATGCGCTCGCCGGCGGTGAACGGGTCGTGGACGGTGTGCGACTGGTCCGCGCTCCCGATGCCGAGGACGAGTTCGTCGACGTCGTCGGCGATTCGCTCGACCATCGCGTGGTGACCCGCGTGGTACGGCTGGAACCGCCCGATGTAGAACCCCCGCGTCATACGCCAACCCTCCACGGGACGTTTAATAAGCCCAACGGGTCGTCGTGGCGGAGCCAGTAACAGAACGGAAGCGGTGCTGTCGTGCGGTTTCGGTGGTGTGATACACCGGCGCGAGGGGAGAAAGTATATCAGTTGACGGGCCGTCCGTTAGAGTGACAGCAACGGTTCTATGAGCAATAACAACGCAGACGAGGTTCCATCGGGAGACGGGGAAGTCGAACTCCCCGACGACCGGCGGGATCAGTCCGAGTCCGACCTCGGGCGGGACGTCGCCACCGACATGGAAGTCGACGAGGAGGCGACGGACGAGCTGCTCGGCGGACTTCAGATCGAGACGACCGCAGACATCGAGGTGCCAGAGCGCCTCGTGGACCAGGTCATCGGGCAGGACCACGCCCGCGACATCATCCTCAAGGCCGCGAAACAGCGCCGACACGTGATGATGATCGGCTCCCCGGGGACCGGGAAGTCGATGCTCGCGAAGGCGATGAGCCAGCTCCTCCCGCGCGAGGAACTGCAGGACGTCCTCGTGTACCACAACCCGGACGACGGGAACGAGCCCAAGGTCCGGACGGTGCCTGCGGGGAAGGGTGAACAGATCGTCGAGGCCCACAAGGAGGAGGCACGCAAGCGCAACCAGATGCGCTCGTTCCTCATGTGGATCATCATCGCCATCGTCATCGGCTACGCGCTCCTCATCGAGGGCGCGGTCCTCCTCGGTATCCTCGCGGCCGGTGTCATCTACCTCGCGTTCCGCTACTCCTCGCGTGGCTCCGACGCGATGATTCCCAACCTGCTGGTCAACAACGCGGACCACCAGACCGCCCCCTTCGAGGACGCGACGGGCGCCCACGCGGGTGCGCTGCTGGGCGACGTCCGCCACGACCCGTTCCAGTCGGGTGGGATGGAGACGCCGAGCCACGACCGCGTCGAGGCCGGCGGCATCCACAAGGCGAACAAGGGCGTGCTGTTCGTCGACGAGATCAACACGCTCGACATCCGCAGCCAGCAGAAGCTGATGACCGCCATCCAGGAGGGCGCGTTCGCCATCACCGGGCAGAGCGAACGCTCCTCGGGTGCCATGGTCCAGACCGAACCCGTGCCGTGTGACTTCGTCATGGTCGCCGCCGGGAACCTGGACGCCATGGAGAACATGCACCCCGCGCTCCGTTCCCGCATCAAGGGGTACGGGTACGAGGTGTACATGGACGACACCATCGAGGACACCGCGGAGATGCGCCGCAAGTACGCGCGCTTCGTGGCGCAGGAAGTCGAGAAGGACGGCCGCCTGCCGCACTTCTCGAAGGCCGCCGTCGAGGAGGTCATCCTCGAGGCCCAGCGCCGGTCGGGCCGCAAGGGGCACCTCACGCTCGAACTGCGCAACCTCGGTGGCCTCGTCCGCGTCGCGGGCGACATCGCTCGCGCCGAGAACGCCGAGCAGACCACTCGCGACCACGTGCTACAGGCCAAGCGCCGCAGCCGGTCCATCGAGCAGCAACTCGCCGACGACTACATCGAGCGCCGCAAGGACTACGACATGACCGTCGCCGAGGGCGACGTGGTCGGTCGGGTCAACGGCCTCGCGGTCATGGGCGAGGACTCCGGCATCGTGATGCCCGTCATGGCCGAGGTGGCCCCCTCGCAGGGCCCCGGTCAGGTCATCGCCACCGGGAAACTGCAGGACATCGCACAGGAGGCCGTCCAGAACGTCTCGGCCATCATCAAGAAGTTCTCGGACGAGGATATCTCCGAGCAGGACATCCACATCCAGTACGTCCAGTCGTACGAGGGCGTACAGGGTGACTCCGCCAGCGTGACGATGGCCACGGCGGTCATCAGCGCACTGGAGAACATCCCCATCGACCAGAGCATCGCCATGACGGGCTCGCTCTCGGTCCGCGGGGACGTCCTGCCCGTCGGGGGCGTGACCCACAAGATCGAGGCCGCCGCGAAGGCCGGCCTCGATACGGTCATCATCCCCGCCGCGAACGAACAGGACGTGATGATCGAGGACGAGTACAAGGACCAGATCGAGATCATCCCGGTCCACCACATCAGCGAGGTCCTCGAGGTCGCCCTCGCGGGCGAACCCGAGAAGGACTCGCTGGTCGACCGCCTCAAGAACATCACCGGGCAGGCCCTCGAACGCAGCGGGTCGAAGGGTCGTGGCAGTCCCAGCCCGCAGTAGATGCCCGCCTGGGCGGCGTTCGTCGGCCTGACGACCGTCGTCCTCGTCTTCTTACTGGCGCTCGCACGCGCCTCGCAGTCGCTCGTCACCGAGCGCGAGCCGTCCGACCAGACGGTACACGACGGCGGACACGCACCCGCCTGGGGACACGACCTCGCCGACGCGCTCCGGCGGGACGACGCTCCCGGTCCCCGAGACGCCGCCGACGAGTTCACGACCGGCCTCCTGCTCGCCAACGTCGCGCTCTCGCAGGGCTTTCTCGGGTTCGTCCTCGTCGCCGGCGCGTGGTACTTCCGGATTCCACTGGCAGCGCTCGGCGTCGACCTCGGGGACCCGCTCTCGACGGGTCTGCCGGCGCTCGGCGTCGGCGTCGCCCTCGGTCTCGTCCTCTACGTGGCGAACGCCGTGGGTGCGGCGAGTGCCTCGGCGTTCGGGTTCGAGGCCGACGAGTCGCTCAGGGAGATGCTCACACCGGACGACGCCCGCGGGTGGACGCTCCTGCTGGGTGGCGTCCTCCCGGTCATCGCCGGGTTCGAGGAACTGCTCTTCCGGGCGGCCGTCGTCGGTGCGACGGGCGCGGGCTTCGGCCTCCCCCTCTGGGGGCTGGCCCTCGTCTCCTCGCTCGCGTTCGCGGCCGGTCACGGCGCGCAGGGTCCGGCGGGAATCGTCGTGACGGGCCTGCTGGGGTTCGTCCTCGCGGCGGCGTTCGTCCTCACGAACAGCCTGCTGGCGGTCTTCGTCGCCCACTACCTCGTCAACGCACTGGAGTTCGTCGTCAGCGGTCACTTCGGCCTCGAACTGGGCTGAGTCCTACCCGTCGAACTCCTCGTCGACGTAGTCGGCGTCGATGGACGCCGCGATCTCGGTGAGTCGCTGGGCGGAGTCGGTGTACTGGAGGATCTTCTGCATGTCCCCGTCGAGGTCGAACTTCGCGCTCATCAGACCGTCGATGATGCCCACCTCGCGGTCGAGCAGGGCCTTCCACTGCTCCATCGTCGCCGAGAGGAGGAAGCCGTGGTCCACGGCGTCGGGGTCCTCGACGAGGCCCGCCCCCAGACAGTCGCCGTCTTCCAGTCTGAGGAGCGCGTACCCGGTGGTGTCGCCGCCCGCGCCGCCGCGGACGTACTGGTCGAGTTGCTCGCGGAGCGACGCCGGGAGCGCGTCCATGTCGATGTCGTCGATGGGCATCTTGGTCATCTCGAAGACGATGTCGCCGTCGAAGTCGACGCCCCACCCCTCCGCCTGTCGTGCGTACTGCTCGTCGGCGCGGATGGCGCGCTCGTACTCGTCGAACCAGTCGCCGCTCGGGAAGTACAGCGGTTCGGTCTGTGTCTCCATGGTGTTCGTCCACACGGCTCTCGGACGACCGGACGGGTGTGCCTTCCCCCACTCATGAGGGGCCGTTTATGCGGGCGTCGGGTCCCGCCCGAGGACGACACCCGGGATCCCGCGTCGTCGTGCGTGCGTCTGCCATCCGTCTGACACAGAGTTTAGTACGGTGAGTGGCAAGGCCCCTCCATGACCAGCCTCACGGAGGTGTACGAGGGGGGAAGCGGTGGGGACGACCTCCGACGGCTGTACCTCGGCGTCGGCCTCTTTCTCGTCGGCGTCGTCTTCGCGCTGGCCGGTATCGTCTTCGCGACGACGGGTCTCGGGGCCGGGTTCGGCATGTCGTGGTGGCAACAGCGGGAGGTGGCCGGCGTCCTCGCGGGTATCGGCATCCCGGCCGTGTTCCTCGGCGTCCTCACCGTCCTCCCGGCGAGTCGGTTCGTCCGCGGCGCCGCCGTCGCGGGCGCGGCGGTGGCGACCCTCGGCGTCCTCCTCTTCTACCTCGTCTACCCGAACAGCTGGGTCGGCGACCCGGCGAACTACTCCCTGCCGGTCCTCGGCGTCTACTTCCTCGGTGCCATCGCCACGTTCTGGTGTCTGTTCACCGGCGTCGCGAACTTCAAGACGCGCAACGACCCCGGCGGCACCGTCAAGCTCGAGATCACGCAGGGCGGCGAGACGCGCGTCGTCGAAGTCGAGGGCGACGGACTCTCCCGGCGACTCGGCGGCATCGGCCTCCTCGGCGCGACGCCCGACGGCGAGATTCAGACGCAGACGGCCGGTTCGACCGCCCGGAGCGACGGCGGCACGACGGCGCAGTCCGCGAACGACACCGCCCGCCCCGCCTCGGAGGGCGCGGAACTGCTCGGCGAGGAGGAGTCGAGCGACGCCACGGACGCCTACTGCGGCAACTGCGCGCACTTCAGCTACGTCCGGACCGGCGACGGCCTCAAACCCTACTGCGGCTACCACGAGGGACTCATGGACGACATGGACCCGTGCCCGGAGTGGGAGAAGAACTGACCGACTGACCTAGAGGCCCGCCAGCGTCTCCCCGACGCGCTCCCAGTGACTCCCCTTCCAGAAACACTGTCCGCAGTGGCGACACCGCCAGACCGTCGCTTCGTCCGTGTCGGGGGCGTACTCGGGTGTCGACTCGCCGTCCCCGAGACGAACCAGCGGGCCGTTGCAGGCCCCGCAGTAGGTCGGCGTGTCGTCCAGTTCGAGGGGGACGCCCGCCGCGTGGAGTTCGCGCAACTGCTCGTCCACGTCGCGCGATTCGAGCAGTATCGCGTCCTCGACTCGACCAGCCAGTTGGACGTCCCGCGTGACGAGCGTGCGACCCTCCGCGCGTGCGCGCCGCGCGAGGGCCGCGTCCTCCGTCGACGGGTCGCCCGGTGCCGCGTCGTCCAGCGCGTAGACGGTGTCGTGGCCGCACATCCGGAGGTAGCTCCGCAGGCCGCCACACATCACGTCGAGGAGGAGGCGCACCGACCTACAGCCCCAGGAACGACCGGACCTCGCCCGCGTCCCACGCGTTGAGCACGTCGTCTCGCTCTGCCCACCCGCGCCGGGCGGTGTGGACGCCGTAGCGCACGAGGTCGAAACTCGACGGGGTGTGGGCGTCGGTGTTCACGGCGATGGTCGCTCCTCGCTCGATGGCGGCCTGCACCGCGCCGCCGCGCAGGTCCAGTCGGTTCGGGTTGGCGTTCACTTCGAGGGCAGTGCCCGCGTCGGCGGCGTGGGCGGCGAGTCGGCCGAAATCGACGTCGAGGCCCGGGCGCTGGTTCAACTGGCGGCCCGTCGGATGGCCGAGGATATCGACCTGCGGGTGTTCGACGGCCCGAATCAGGCGGTCGGTGCCGTCGCCGTCGAGAGCGGCGTGCGGCGAGGCGACCACGCAGTCAAGCCGTTCGAGCAGGTCGTCACTCACCGATATCTCTCCCTCGGCGGAGACGTTCGCCTCCACGCCCGCGAACACCGCGAGGTCGCTGTCGTCGCCGACCTCACGTATCTCGACCAGTTGCTCCTCCAGTTCCTCGTCCGAGAGGCCGACGCCGCCGACCATCCCCGGGCCGGTGGCGTGGTCCGTGACAGCGACGTAGTCGTAGCCGCGTTCCTCGGCCCCGGCGACCATCTCCGCGACGGTGTTCCGACCGTCCGACCACTCGGTGTGACAGTGCAGGTCGCCGCGGATGTCGCTCTCTTCGAGAAGGTCCGGGAGCTCCCCCCGGTCGGCGGCGTCCAGTTCCCCGCGGTCCTCGCGGAGTTCGGGGGGAATCCACGGCAGGTCGAGGGCGGCGTACATCTCCGCCTCCGTCTCGCCGGCCACCTTCTCGCCGACGCGCTGGTCCGAATCGGGGTCCTCGACGTCCGAGATGTCGAAGACGCCGTACTCGTTGACCTTCAGGTCGCGGGCGATGGCCCGGTCGCGAAAGCGGATGTTGTGCGCCTTGCTGCCCGTGAAGTACTGCAGGGCCGCGCCGAACTCCTCGGGACTCGTCACCCGCAGGTCGACGCGGATGCCCGCAGCGCGGACGCTGGCCTTGCTGGTGCCCGCTTCGATGACGGTGTCTGCCTCGGGCCAGTCGGTGAACGCCTCCACGACCGCCTCGGGGGAGTCGCTCGCGGCGAGGACGTCCACGTCGCCGATGGTGGCCCGCCAGCGCCGGAGCGACCCCGCCACCTCCCAGCGATTCGTCGCGTCCACGCCCTCGAAGTACGCGAGGACGTCGTCGGCCAGCGGCCGGGCGTCGGCGAGCAACTGACGTTCCTGTGTCTGGCGGGCGAAGTCGAGGTTGTCGAGGATGTTCTGCTCGGTCTTCGCGCCGAACCCCTCCACCCCCTGAATCTCGCCGGCCCTCGCTGCGGTTTCGAGGTCGTCGAGGGTCCGCACGCCGAGCGCGCGGTACAGTTTCCCGACGGTCTTCGGCCCGACGCCCTCGACGCTCGTGAGAGCGGCCATCTCGACGGGCAACTCCTCACGGAGCTCTTCGAGTTCCTCGATTTCGCCCGTCTCGACGTACTCGACCACCTTCGCGGCGATGGCCTCGCCCACGCGGTCGATTCCCTCGACGGCCTCCTGTCCGCCCTCGCGGGCGAGGTCCGCCACGGGTTCGGGGTACTCGCGGATGTTCTCGGCGGCCCGGCGGTACGCCCGGTGTTTGTACTCGACGCCCTGCGCTTCGAGTCGGTCGGCGAACTCCTCGAAGAGGGCGGCGAGTTCGTCGTTGCGGACGGGCATCTAGCGGCGCCTCCCGCTCGTGGATTCCCGGCCGAGGACCTGCTTCAGGAACCCCATCCAGCGCTTCTGGTCGAGCGCCTCCTTGCGTTTCGCCTCGTCTTCGAGGTTCGCCGGGCCGAGGCTCTCCAGTGCGGAGAGCGCCCGGTCGATGCCGATGATGGACTCCGCGAGGTCCTCGCCCTCCTCGAAGGTGACCTCGTCGTCCTCGATGCGCTGGCGGCGCTGGAGTTTCTCCCGCCGGAGGTTCTTCTTCGCCTGATCGACCCGGTCGCGTTCGCCGGGCGGGACGGTGTCCCGGCGTTTGATCTCGAAGACGAACTCGCTGAGGTCCACCTGCTCGCCCTGTACCTCGATTCGCTCGGGGATGCGCGCACCGACCGTCGCGCCCTCGCGGTCGATGCGTTCGAGCAACACCTTCCGCTCGAACTCCTTCATGCGTGGTCTTGGGGGGCCGAGCACAAAAGCCCAAACGAAAGGCGTAACCCACACGCTGTCGCAGTAGCGCGTATGGCCGAGGACGAACAAGAGGAGGAGGAATCCGGACCCGTCGTCGAACTCGGCGACCGGGAGCACGTCGACGGGGCACCGCTCGCCCGACCGCTCGCCCGACTCCACTACGGCATCGAGAGGAGCGAGGTCGTCCGCCGCGTCGGCGACGTCGAGATTCGGACCCCCGACGGGCCGCGGACCATCGAGGACGCCCTCTCCGAGGTGGACCACACCTACTTCCCCACCAAGGAGGACCTCCACGGTGCACTCCGAGAGGTCGTCGGACACGGCCCGGTCCCGACGAGCGACGACGAGGAGTAACCCCCCTCCTTCGGGGCTTCGGTGGCCCGGACGACGCACGGGCGGCACACGCTTTTGTACCGTTCGCCCAATACAGTGCGATACGATGCTACCGATAGACCCGTCCGAACTCGACGCGGAGGACATCGGCGAGAAGGAGGCGACGCTCCACATGGACCACGAGGAGGCGGTCGAACACGTCCGCGAGGTGTTCACGGACGCGGGCTTCGGCGTTCCCGTCGAGTTCTCGCCCTCGGAGTTGCTCAACGAGAAGGTCGACAGAGAGGCGCTTCGCGCCTCAGGCAGTCGGACAGAGTCCGACGACGCGGATCGGGACCCCTACTACGTGCTGGGGGCGTGCAACCCGGCGATGGCCGACCGGGCGCTCGACATCTCGATGAAGATGGGCGGCCTGTTCCCCTGCAACGTCGTCGTCTGGGAGGAGGAACCGGGCGTCCAGCACGTCTACCACCTCTCCATCATGCGCGCCGGGCGACTGCTCGGTATCGCGCCCGACGACGAGGAGATGGCGGACCTCATCGCGGACACGGGCGAACTCGTCGAGGAGGCCTTCGGGAACCTCGACAGCGAGTAGTCAGCGGTCCTCGCGTTCCAGTTCTTCGACGCGCCGTTCGAGTTCCTGTACCCGTCCCGAGTCCTCAGAGCGTCCGCGCAGGAAGCCACGGAGGACCACCGCTCCGACGAGGAGGAGTACCAGTGGGATGCCAAAGAGGACGAAGACGATGAACAGTTCCGGACCGCCGGGGACGCCGGGAAACAGGGGGGCCGGTTCGAGTGGAGGGACCATGCGGCGCCGTTCCACGGTCGGCCGTATCAATCCTCGGGTGACTCCCCCCGCAGTTTCAGCCACGCCAGCAGGAGGAGGCCGGGCAGGCCGAACGAGAGCAGGGCCAGCAACGAGACGACCATCAGGTCCATGCCGGTGACGAGGAGCGTCACGTGTAGTCACCGAGACTGGCCTGAAGGCCCGAAACCGTTCCGGAGTTGCGCCGGAGGCGGTCCATCGAGACGGGCAGTCGCGGGACCAGCTGGCGGACCGCGTCGTGGAACGACTCGGATTCGTCGGGGTCGCCCTCGCCGAAGGCGTTCCGGACCGTCTCGCGGACCTGCCACACCCCGGCGGGACCCCAGTAGTCCTCCGTGACCTCGCGAAGCACCAGCACCTTCGCCTGCCGGTCGATGTCGGCGAGGTGTTCGAGGACGCCCAGTCGGGCGGCGTAGTACGCTCCGGCCGTCTCCTCGACGTACCCGCTGCGGCCCTCGAAGCCTTCCCGGTCGCTGGCGAGGAGGTAGCCCGCGTCCTTCCAGTTCCAGATGCTCCCCGGCGCCTTCATCTCGACGAGTTCGAACTCCCACGTGCCGGGCGCGAGGAGGACCCAGAAGCGATTCCCGAGGTACTCGTTGTACCACACCTGCGTCGTGTCCACGCTGGGGGCGTTGCGAATCTTCCCCCGGAGGAAGTTCCCGACGGTGTCGTCGACGGCGGTGATGGACCAGCGCGTGGGGACCAGCCGCCGGTTCTCGCCCTGTCCGAGTGCGCCCGCCGAGAGGACCCGGTTGATGTCGTAGACGTCGAACCCGCGGTTGTAGAGGTACGTCATCGCCCCTTCGGCGCGCCAGTCGTCGTCCGAGAGCGTCTTCTTCACGGCTCGCGGGACGTGCGGGTTCTCGGTCAACTGGGCGCTCTCGACTTTCGCCCGCGGGCCGGTCGGCGTCGAGATGTCCGAAAGCGTCACGTCGAGGTCCACGTCGAGGGGGCCGTCCAGCCCCACCTCCACGTCCACGGGTCGGTCGGCGATTGCCACCTCGCGCTGGACGCCGACAAAGCCGTCCCACTCGTCGGCGACGTGGACGTTCGTGCGCTGGGTGGAGTTGAGCAGGTTCGTCCGCGCCCGAAACACGTCCTCGATGCTGTAGCCGGTGCGGTACCAGTGTGGGCCGGTCTCGTACTCGGCGGCGTGTTCGGCGTCCGCGACGGGCGCGAGGAGCCCCGCCGACACGTCGGGGTACGACCCGCTCCCGACGAAGATGGAGGGCGCGGTTGACCCGAACAGCGAGTCGCCCTGTGTCACCTCGTCGAACCGCCGTTCGACGTCGGCGAGGAACTCGGTGATGGCGTAGGACTTCTCCCGCGCCAACTGGCGCTTGCGGGCGGCCTCGTCCTGCTCCAGTCCCGCCACGTAGTCGTCGAGGCGCATTCGTCTGAATCAGGGGCCGACGGCGCTTGAACCCCGCGCTCGGGCGGAGTGAAAGTGAACGTCGTGGCGGGCGCCCGCGAGTGGCTGGCGGGGGTCCGACGGACGCGTCGCTCGGGGGTCGAGCGCACGGAAAACGAGTGGGAGCGCGAGCGGCCGGGTTAGCTGTGAATGCCCATCGCTTCGATCTGCTCCTGATAGCGGTTGCGGATGGTGACCTCGGTGACCTGTGCCACGTCGGCGACCTCTCGCTGGGTCTTTTTCTCGTTGCAGAGCAGGGAGGCGGCGTAGATGGCCGCGGCGGCGTACCCCGTCGGGGACTTGCCCGAGAGCAGACCCTTCTCTGCGGTGACCTCGATGATCTCCTTCGTCTTCGACTGGACCTCCTCCGAGAGGCCGAGTTCCGAGCAGAAGCGGGGGACGTACTTCTTGGGGTCGACAGGCTCCATCTCCAGCGAGAGCTCCTGTGAGATGTAGCGATACGTTCGACCGATCTCCTTTCGCTCGACGCGGGAGACCTCCGAGATCTCCTCCAGCGAGCGGGGGATCCCCTCCTTTCGACAGGCAGCGTAGAGGCAGGCCGTCGCGACGCCCTCGATGGACCGTCCGCGGATGAGGTCCTCCTTGAGGGCGCGCCGGTAGATGACCGACGCCACCTCGCGCACCGATCGGGGCACGCCCAGCGCCGAGGCCATCCGGTCGGTCTCACTGAGCGCGAACTGGAGGTTGCGCTCGCCGGCGTCCTTGGTGCGGATGCGCTCTTGCCACTTGCGCAGGCGGTGCATCTGACTGCGCTTCTCCGAGGAGAGCGACCGCCCGTAGGCGTCCTTGTCCTTCCAGTCGATGGTCGTGGTGAGCCCCTTGTCGTGCATCGTCTGGGTCGTCGGCGCGCCGACCCGCGACTTGCTCTGGCGCTCCGAGTGGTTGAACGCCCGCCACTCGGGACCACGGTCGATCTCGTCTTCCTCGACGACCAGTCCGCAGTCGTCGCACACGACCTCTCCCCGGTCCGAACTCTTGACGAGGTGATCCGAGCCGCACTCCGGGCACTCGCGGGTCTGCTCCCCGGTGGATGTCGATGTCGATTCCTGCTCGCGCTCCCGGGTACGGGTGGACCGTGTCATCGCATTTTTATAGTAAAACAGGCATACTATTTAAATACTCGTATGAGTTGCCCACTGTAGGACGGGATAAAACCGGCACACTGCGCGGGTATCGGCGGGATTTACCTGTGCTTCACGGGCCGACCGCAACGGACTTACGAGTACCGCCGGGAGTTCCGGCGATGCCGGTCATCGAGTGCGACCCCGACGAGGCCCGCGAACGGCTGGAAGCCGCCGGCGTCCGGGTCGAGGCGGGCAACACCGACCACGAGCGCTGGCGCGCCGACCACGAGGGAGCGACCGCCGTCGCGTACGACGGGAAGGTGGTCGTACAGGGCGAGTCGCCCGCCCGCCTCGTCGGCCTCATCGAGGGCGGCGGCGGCCGCGCGCACGTCTACTTCGACGGGGCCTGCCGGGGGAACCCCGGCCCCGCATCCGTCGGGTGGGTCATCGTCACCGGCGACGGCATCGCGGCCGAGGGCTCCGAGCGAATCGGGCGCGCGACGAACAACCAGGCGGAGTACGAAGCGCTCGTCAGGGCGCTGGAGGCCGCCGCGGACTACGGCTACGACACCGTCGAGATTCGCGGGGACTCCCAACTCGTCGTCAAGCAGGTGACGGGCGCGTGGAACACGAACGATCCCGAGTTGCGCGAGAAGCGCGTGCGGGTCCACGAACTCCTCCGCGAGTTCG
Source organism: Halomarina litorea (assembly GCF_024227715.1). Lineage (NCBI taxonomy): Archaea > Methanobacteriati > Methanobacteriota > Halobacteria > Halobacteriales > Natronomonadaceae > Halomarina > Halomarina litorea. The sequence goes on from NZ_CP100448.1 coordinate 843,417, forward strand.
ACGACTGGACCATCAGCCACGTTCCGCGGGAGATAAACGACCGCGCCGACGACCTAGCCAACGACGCACTCGATGACTGACGCTCCCGAACCGACCGACACGGAGACGGACGACCGGCCCGACCGACTCCCCGAACGGGTCGCGGACGAGGCCGAACGCCTGACCCGGCGCGCGCGAGAGGCGGAGGCCGCAACCCCCCTCGCCGACGCCGACTCCCACCCGACCGCCGCCGAACTGGCCGCGACGGCCGCCGAGGAGGCGACCGCCGCCCGCGAGGAGCGCGACGCACTCCTCGCCGAACACGGCTACACGGCCCGAGAGCGGGTGGACTCGGGGTCGCGGCGCGACGCCGAGGGCGGAACGCGCGGCGTCACGCTCGTCTGTTACCCCGAGGAGTGGCTGGAGGACGGTACCGTCCGCTTCGACCGCATCGACGAGACCAGCCGGGCGGTTGAGCGACCGCTCGACGCGCCCGCCGAGGAGGCCGACTGGGAGTCGGTGGACGAACGCAACCGCGAGGTGGCCGCGGCCGTCGAGGACGCGCACGGCCCGATCCACGGCGCGAACGCGCGCGCGTTCGCGGACTTCATGAGCAACCACTACGCGGCACCCATCGGGGCCGCCACGCGCCGGATGCGCGAGGAGTTCCTCACGGAGTACTTCCCGCGCAACGCGTGGCCGACCGACGAACAGCGGTCGCTGGTCGAGGAGTCGGTGAACGTGGCCGTGGAGACGGCCAGGGACTGACTTACTGCTCGACGGCGTCGATGAGTTCGCGCACGTCGTCCGCGCGCGACTCGTCGGTGATGTACCGCGAGAAGATCCAGCGGAGTTGGCCCAGCACCGTCTCCTTGCCCTTCTCGGTCAGCGCGTACTGGTTGGTGCGCTTGTCGAGTTCGCTCTTCTCGACGAGGCCCATCTCGACGAGGTCGTCGAGGTTGGGGTACAGTCGACCGTGGTTGACCTCGGAGTCGTAGTACGCCTCGAGTTCGCGCTTGATCGCGAGCCCGTAGCGTGGTTCCTCTGCGAGGATGACCAGAATGTTCTGCTGGAATGCTGTCAGGTCGCGCCCGATGCCCGGATCGCCGGAGACTGACTGTGCCTCTGACATGAGTGGATAGATGACACGACGCTATTTAAAACTTCTCAACTCTTTTCGAGTTTATTGTCATTTTCGCACGAGGGCGGCGGATTGTGTACACGTAACTACGATAATGGATTCCAGTTTATGCTGACGGTCTCCAGAATAGTGCATTCGTTGTGTCGACGGCGATCCCGAAAGTACTTTTGGCCCGACCGACGGAGCGAGGCGCATGGTGAATCTGTGGGAAGACCTCGAGACGGGTCCGAACGCCCCCGAAGAGATCTACGCCGTCGTGGAGTGCCTGAAAGGCGAGCGCAACAAGTACGAGTACGACAAGGACATCCCCGGCGTCGTCCTCGACCGGGTGCTCCACTCGAACGTCCACTACCCCTCGGACTACGGGTTCATCCCGCGGAGCTACTACGACGACGAGGACCCCTTTGACGTCCTCGTCCTCGTCGAGGACGCGACGTTCCCCGGTTGCATCATCGAGGCTCGCCCCGTCGCCCTCATGAAGATGGACGACGACGGCGAACAGGACGACAAGGTCATCGCCGTCCCCACCGAGGACCCCCGGTTCGACCACATCGAGGACCTCGAGGACATCACCCAGCAGACGCGCAACGAGATAGACGAGTTCTTCTCGACGTACAAGAACCTGGAGGAAGGCAAGGAGGTCACGACCGAGGGGTGGGAGGACAAGCGGGCCGCGATGGACGCCATCGAGCACGCACAGGACCTCTACGAACAGAACTTCAGCTGACGTCGACGCCTTCTCGACGCGTTTCGCACCGACGGGCGAGCGCCGGATATGCGCCGTGGTAATCGACACCGGTCCCGGGGATGTATTATGATTATGGGTAATTATTTGTGGACAGAGCCGGAAGGGATTGCCGTGATGAGTCAGCGACCACCGATGGGAATTCACCACCTGACGGTCGTCCCCGAGAACGCCGCGTCCGACGCCGAGACGGCCCTCGGCACCGACGAGACCGGCGAACAGGCCCCGCGCGCGCCGCGGTCCTCCTCGGACTGACGGCCGCGACGGCGAGAGACGCCCGCTCACAGGTAGGCGTGGCCGCTGGCCACGAGAAGAAGCTTCTTGTATTCGTGTCGTGGTAGGCCTACCATGGGACTGTTCGACCGGCTTCGCGGCGACGACGGCCCGCGGGTCGCTTTCTTCGGTATCGACGGCGTACCGTTCTCGCTCGTCAGGGACAACCCCGACGACTTCCCGAACCTCACGGCCATCGCGGACGAGGGGGCGGCGGGCGCCATCGACAGCATCGTCCCGCCCGAGTCGAGCGCCTGCTGGCCGTCGCTGACGACGGGCGTCAACCCCGGTGAGACGGGGGTCTACGGCTTTCAGGACCGCGAGAACGGCTCGTACGACACGTACGTCCCGATGGGCCGCGACGTGCAGGCGACGCGCCTCTGGGACCGCGTGACCGAGGCGGGCCGCGAGGCCACCGTGATGAACGTCCCCGTGACGTTCCCGCCCCAGCGCAACGTCCAGCGCATGGTCTCCGGGTTCCTCTCGCCGAGCGTCGACAAGGCCGCCTACCCCGACGAACTCCGCGAGACGCTCCAGTCGTCGGGCTACCGCATCGACGTGAACTCCAAACTGGGCCACAAGGAGGACAAAAGTGAGTTCATGGAGGATGCCCACGAGACGCTCGACGCCCGCTTCGAGGCGTTCGAGCACTACGTCCAGGAGGACGACTGGGACCTCTTCTTCGGCGTCTTCATGACCACCGACCGGGTCAACCACTTCACGTTCAAGGACTACGAGCGCGACGGCGAGAACAAGGACCTGTTCCTGGAGTTCTACCGGCAGGTCGACGACTACCTCGGCCGACTGCGCGAGTTGCTCCCCGACGACGTGACGATGGTCGTCGCCAGCGACCACGGCTTCACCAGCCTCGACTACGAGGTGCACTTCAACACCTGGCTCCGCGAGGAGGGGTGGCTGGACTACGAGACGGCCGACCACGACTCCCTCGGTGACATCTCCGACGACACCCGCGCGTACTCGCTCATCCCCGGCCGGTTCTACATCAACCTTGAGGGTCGCGAACCCCGCGGCAGCGTCGCACAGGAGGACTACGAGTCCGTCCGCGCCGAACTCAAAGAGAAACTGGAGGAACTCGAAGGGCCGGACGGCGAGAAGGTCGCAGAGCGCGTCGTCACGAAAGAGGACGCCTTCCGCGGCGACCACGACGACATCGCGCCGGACCTCGTCGTCATCCCGAACCACGGCTACGACCTGAAGGCCGGCTTCAAGGACGGCGAGGAGGTCTTCGGCACCGGCCCCCGCAACGGGATGCACAGTTTCGACAACGCCTCCCTGTTCGTCGACCACGAGGACGCCCGCGTGGGCGACGCCGACCTCCTCGACATCGCCCCCACCGTCCTCGAACTCATGAACGTCGAGTACGACCGGACCGCCTTCGACGGATCCAGCCTCGTCCGGAGCTAATCCGACGCCGGAGGTTCAAGTAGCAGGGCGCGACCAGCCGTCCCATGCCCGACGCCCCCCGAACCGCGCGTTCCGAGCCCGCTTCTCCGCACTACGCCGACGCACCCGACAGCGCGCTCGCCGCCCGTGTCGCCGCCCTCGAACGGGCGCTGACCGGCGACGACGACACTGGATGCGGCACGCCTGACCCGGACACCGACGCCATTGAGGAACGACTAGACAGACTGGAGGCGCGCGTCGGCGACATCGACGCCGCCCTGCTGGCCGTCCGCGGGTACGTCGGGCAGGTCCGCCACGTCAACCGCGAGGTCGAACGCATGGCGGAGGCGGCGCTGGCGACGGCTGAGCGGGCGGCCGACCGTCCCCACGCGGACGCAGACGCCGATGCCCCGCGGACCGCTCCGCTCCGCGCCCCGAACGGCGACCCGGTCGACGCCGACGCCGCCCAAACCGGGGTGACCGAACCCCCCGACGCCGACCACGACGCCGAGGAGTCGACGGACGACGCGGTCGGTCTCCTCTCGCGGGTCCGCGGGGCGCTGTGAGGTGCTTCGGGTCGTCCTGAGCGTCCTCCTCGCCGCCGCCCTCGTCGGCGCCTCCATTCCCGCCGTCGACGAGGCGCGCACGGCCGCCGGGGACGCGGCGGGCGAGCGTGCCGCCGCCCGACTCGTCGACGCCGCCGCGGCCCTCCACGACCGGAGCGACCCCGGTGGCCGCCGTCCCCTGACGCTCTCGCTCCCCGAGCGCTCGTGGACCGCCGATGGCGTCGAACTGCGAGTCGAGACGGGCGGCGTCCGCTGGCGAGTCCGCGAGGGGGAGTGGTCACACCGCCGAGCGTCCGTCCCGCTGGTCGTGCCCGAGGGACCCGTCGTCGTGAGTGGCGCCGCGACGGTCGAACTCGAACTGGCCCTCGAACGCCGCGCGGGCGACCCGGTGGTCGTGGTCCGCCGAGGGTTTACGTAGGGGGAGGGGGCCACCGCGCCCCATGTTCGGAGCACTGGGTCGACTGCGCGGGTCGACCGCCGACTGCACCTGCGATGTCGCGTTCGACGGCAACCGACTCGTCGTCGACGCGGACGACTGCCCCGGCGAGGGTCGACTGGAGGCGGCCCCCGACTGCCGCGAGACGGTCGTCCGGGCGCTGACCGACCGCGACGCCGACCGGGTCTCGACCACCGCGAACGGCGTCGAGCGCGCCTACGAGGGGGACGCCGCCGCACTCCTCCTCGCCGCCGGGCGGTTCGCCGACCGGGCCGCGTTCCACGACGAGTCGCTCGCCGTCCGCGCGCAGTGCGACCCGCTACGCGCGGGCCGACAGGCCGCGGGGCGCTCCGGTCCCGTGGCCCGAATCGCCGCCGAGACGGGCCTCGCGGAGGGGGCGGCCCGCGCCGAGGGGTACGAGGACGGCCTCCGCCCGTTTGTCGGGCCGACCGTCGCCGACTCCCGGGTCGCCGTCCGTCCGCCCGCGGACGCCCGCCTCGCCGACCGGCGGGACCTGCCGAACGGGACCGTCGTCCGGGTGTACGAGCGCCCCGGCGACGAACTCCAGACGTACCACCTCGTCCCGCCGGAACACGGCCTCGACGCGGCCGCGCTGGCGACGCTCGACGCCGCCCACGAGCGACTGGCCCGCGGCGAGATGACCGGGGGCGAACGCGCCCCCGGACGAGCGGTCCGTGCCGTCGCCCCGTCCGACGCACCCGTCGGGACGCTCGCGGCGGTCCTCGAAAAGCACACCCGCGGGAACGGCGTCCTCGACGACTGCTTCGCGGACCCGGAGTGCTCGGACGTGTTCGTCACCGCGCCCGCCGCCGAGGGGACCCTGCGGGTGTGCGTCGACGACGAGACGATGCGGACGAACGTGCGCCTGACCGACCGCGGGGCGGACACGCTCGCCTCGCGCTACCGCCGTGAGAGCGGGCGGTCGTTCTCGCGGGCGAGTCCGACGCTGGACGCGACGACGCACGCGGGCGACCGCAGAGTCAGGGTCGCCGGTGTCACCCGCCCCGTGAGCGACGGCGTCGCCTTCGCCTTCCGCGCCCGCGAGCGGGCGGCGTGGACGCTCCCCGCGCTCGTCGGCAACGGGACCGTCCCGCCGGACGCGGCGGCGCTCCTGTCGCTGGCCGTCGAACGTGGCGCGGCCTGCCTCGTCGCGGGCGGCCGGGGGGCAGGGAAGACCACCCTGCTCGGCGCGCTCTGCTTCGAACTCCCGGCCGCCGTCAGGACCGTCGCCATCGAGGACACGCCGGAACTCCCCGTCGGGGCGCTCTCTCGAACCGGGCGCGACGTCCAGCGCCTCCGGGCGACCACCGGGAGGGACGACGCGGGCGGCCTCACCCCCACCGCCGCGCTCCGGACCGCCCTCAGACTCGGGGAGGGAGCGCTCGTCGTCGGCGAGGTGCGCGGCGAGGAGGCCCCCGCCCTGTTCGAGGCGATGCGCGTCGGCGCGAACGAGAGGGCGGTGCTCGGGACGGTCCACGGCGAGGGCGGGACCGGCGTCCGCGACCGGACCAGGGAACTCGGCGTCCCGGCGAGCGCCTTCGTCGCGACCGACCTCCTCGTGACCTGCGAGAGCACCGCCGACGGCCGGCGGGTCGCGGGCGTCGAGGAGGTGTTCGGGTCGGGGGGCGTCGGGGACGATGCGGACGGCATCCGGTTCGCCCCGCTGTTCGAGCGGGACGGCGACGGCCTCGCCGGCACGGGTCGCCTCGCCCGCGGCGACAGTCGCCTCGCGGCCCGTCTCGCTCGGCCCGACGAGTCGTACGCCGACCTCCTCGCCACGCTCGACGCCCGCGAGTCGTGGCTCCGCGAGTGCGTGGACGCGGGCGACACCGACGCGGCCGCCGTCGTCGACGCGCACGCCCGGCGACGGGCGGGAGACCGATGACCGGCACCGACGCGACCGGGGGCGCCACCGACGGGACGGGGCAGACGGACCTCGACCGCGCGCTCGCCGTCCTCGACACCGACGTCGAACCCGGACGGGTCGTCGCCGCCAGTCGGGTGACCGCGCTCGTCATCGGGGTCGCGACGCTCCTCGCCGCAGTAGAGAGGTCGCCGCTGGTCCTGGTCCCCGGGCTGAGCCTCGCCGTCGGTGGGGCACTCGTCGTCCGACGCCTCCCCCGCGTCCTCGCGGACGCCCGCCGGACGGCGTCGCTTGGCGCCGCCCCGGCACTCGTGGGGCGGGCCGTCCTCCACATGCGACTCGTGCCGACCGCCGAACGGGCGGCGGCGTTCGCGGCGCGGCGCGCCGACGGGCCGCTAGCGGACTCGCTCGCCGACCACACCCGACGGGCGCGCGGGACGCCCGCCAGCGGGCTGGCCGCCTTCGGCGAGCGCTGGGGCCGGGAGTTCCCCGCGCTCCGCCGGGCGACGGCGCTCGTCGAGGCCGCCGGGAGCGCCCCGCCCGGCGAGCGGGAGCGCACCCTCGACCGGGCGAACGCGGCCGTCCTCGACGGGACGCGCGAGCGGATGGCCGACGCCGCCGCCTCGCTCCAGGGGCCGGTGACGGCGCTCTACGCGTTCGGCGTGCTCCTCCCGCTCGCGCTCGTCGCCGTCCTGCCTGCCGCGCGGGTGGCCGGCCTGCCGGTCACGCTCCCCGTCGTGGTCGCGCTCTACGACGTGGCGCTCCCGCTCCTCATGGCCGGCGCGTCCGCGTGGGTGCTCGCCCGCCGCCCCGTCACGTTCCCGCCGACACCGGTTCCCCGCGACCACCCCGACGTGCCCTCGCGGCGCTGGCCGGCGCTCGCGCTCGGCGCCGCGGTCGCCGCCGGGGGCTGGGTCGCCGCCCCGCTCGTCCTCCCGCCGTGGTTCCGATCGCTCGTCGCCGTCGGCTTCGGGTCCGGGGTCGCCCTCCTCGCGACCTACCGGCCGGTCGTCGCGGTCCGCGAACGCGTCGCGGCGGTCGAGGACGGCCTCGCCGACGCGCTCTACCTCGTCGGTCGCCGGGTGGGCGAGGGTGTCGCCGTCGAGACGGCCGTCGAACGGGCCGCGCCCGAGGTTGCGGGGCCGATGGGCGAGGTGCTCGCGGCCGCCGCGCGACGGGGGCGACAGCTCAGGGTCGGCGTCGGCGAGGCGTTCGGCGGCGAGTACGGCGCGCTGGCGGCCGTCCCCAGCGCCCGCGTCGAGAGCGCGACCGACCTGCTGGCCGTGGCGGCCCGGGAGGGCCGCCCGGCGGGGGTGGCCATCGTCGCCATGGCCGACCACGTCGAGGAGGCGCGACGCGTCGAGCGCTCGGCCCGCCGGGACCTCCGGCAGGTGACGACGACGCTCTCGAACACGGCGGCGGTGTTCGGGCCGCTGGTCGCCGGCGTCACCGTCGCGCTCGCGGGTGCGATGGGCGGGCGGAACCTCGGCGCGCTGGGGGCCGGGTCGGAACCGGCGGCCGCCGGAGCGACGGCGCTTCCGACCGCGGCGCTCGGGACGGCCGTCGGCGCGTACGCGCTCCTGCTGGCGGCGGCGCTGACGGCGCTGGCGACCGGGCTGGAGCGGGGGTTCGACCGCCCGCAGGTGGGATACCGGGTCGGTGGCGCGCTCTGTGCCGCGACGGCCCTGTTCGCACTCGCCTACCGGGTCGGCGGGGCGCTGGCGTGAGCCGTACGTTCAAGTGCGAAGCCGGGACCACCCCGATCCATGTTCGACCTCCCGGCAGACACGCTCCCCGTCTGGGTCGGCCTCGCGTTCGCGAGCGCCGCCGTCCTCGGAATCGCCGTCGGCCTCCCCTCCACCGCCCCGCCCGACGCGTCGAGCGCGGCGGGGGCCGTCGACGCCGTCGCGGGGAGTCCCCACGCGGCGACCACCGACTACTCCCTCGGCGGTGCCGACCTGCGAGTGACGCCACACCGCCTCACCCTGGGACGGGGCGGGACGACCGCTCACGCCGCCTTCGCCTACGGTCCCGTGACGCCCGTCGCCCCGGGGTCCGACCTCGGGCGCGTCCTCGACGGGACGCCGCCAGAGGCCGTCTTCGACTCGCCCGGCGCGCTGGCGGCCGCCGCCCACGCCGCCCGCGAGGGGTCGCCGCTCGTCGTCGACCGGGCGACGCGACTGACCGTCCGCCACGTCACCTGGAGGGGACTCGATGTCACGCTCGTCGGCGCGTAGGGCGCAGGTGTCGCCCCTCGCGGCGCTCGTCGCCCTCCTCGCCGTCTGCGCCGGAGTGAGCCTCTACGCGGGCACCCTCGACACCTCGCTTCACTCGCTCACCGGGCCCGACCCGACGGTCCGGACCGTCGCCGACCGGACGCTCGACACGCTCGCGCCGACGGGTGTGACCACGCCCGCCCGCCTCGCGAACCGCTCCCTCACGGCCGGGGCCGGAGCCGTCCCCGAGGGCTACCGGGTGAACGTAACGCTCGTCGCGGGCGGGGAGCGCTGGCAGCGGGGGCCCGCGGCGCCGCCCGGCGCGGGCCGGACCGTCCGCGCCCTCGGCGTCCGCCTCGACCCCGGGCGGGTCGTCCCGGGGCGACTCAGGGTGGTGGTCTGGTCGTGAGGGCCGTCAGCACGCTCCCCGACGTCGTCCTCTTCCTCCTGCTCGTGAGCGGGGCGGTCGGGACGCTCGCCCTCGTCCCCACCCCTGCACCGACCGACGGGACCGCTGAGGGGACCGCCCGGACGCTCTCTGCGACCACCGTCGCGGTCGAGGACGACGCCGGCCGGACCGTCCACGGGACGCCGACGGGCCTGCTCGCCGCCGCCGCGGTCGACGGGGCACGGCTCGACGGCTGGCGACTCCTCCACGACGACCCCGTCGCGAGCGGACACGCCGACGCGCTCCTCACCCCCGCAGTATCGGACGGCAGGGTCCGCGTCGAAGCCGTCTGGCGGCCGTACCCGAACGCCTCGCTCGTCGGCCGGGTCGCGGTCGGCCCGCGGCCCCCGCACGCGGCGACGGTGGACGCGGCAGTCGTCACGGTCCCCACGGGGCTCCCCGGCGAGGCGGCGGCCCGCCGCGCGGCCCGTCGCTCGGGATTCGACGGCGTCGCCGGCCTCCTCGCCCGGTCGGTCGTCTCACGCGCCTTCCCGCCGGGGGGGACCCGGGCCGCGCTGTACGACTCCCGCCTGCGGGCGGATGCCGCCGTACGCTATCGACACACCGCACGCGCGGTCGGGTCCGACGCCGACCTCTCCGTCCCGCTCGGAGCCGCGAACGCGACGGCCGCCAACCGGCTGGTGAGCGAGGCGCTGGCCGGCCGAATCGAGGCCGACCTCCGCGATCGGTTCGACACGCCCGAGGCGGCCGCGAGCGCCGTCGCGGCGGACCGGGTCCGCGTGACCGTGCGGACGTGGCACGGCGGGTCGAGAGCGGGGTGGTCCCGGTGAGGTTCGCCGAGGACCGCCGCGGGCGCGTTCCGTTCGCCCTCGTGGGCGTCCTCCTGCTGGTCGGGAGCGCGACGGTGGCGACGACGGCGCTCGCTCCCCGACACGACTCTCCGGCGGTCGACGACGCGGTGAGGGAGGCGGCGACGAGCACCAACCCCGCCCTTCGGCGGGCCGTCGCGGACGCCGCGCGTGCCGCCGCCAGCGACCCCGTCCTGCAGGCCGCCGCGACGCCGTGGGGGGACGCGCTGGCGAACGTCCCCGACTCGACGTTTCGGGCGGCGCTCCGCCTGCGAATCTACCTCCTCGCGCGCGAGCGACTCGCGGCCATCGAGGCTCGCGAGGGGGCCGTCGTCGCGTCGGCGCGCCTCCCGCCGGTCGCGGACCCGGGCGACGTGGTTGAGGCGGTCTCGCGGGTCCGCGTCGCCAGCGCTGGCCCGAAGGAGACGGCCCTCCGGGTCGCCGTCGAGGGCGTCCGCGTCGTCGCCACCCGCGAGGGCCGGACCATCGGCACGCGGACCGTCTCGCCGACCGTGACCGTCCCCTCGCCGGTGCTCGCCCTGCACAATCGAAGCGAGGATTTCGAGGAACGACTGGACGCGGGCCCGCTCTCGCGCGGCCTCGGCCAGCGACTGACGGTCCGTCTCTACGCCGTCGCGTGGGCCCGTGGCCACGCCCAGTACCGCGGCGCGCCCGTCGACAACGTCCTCGCCAACCGACACATCGAGGTGGCGGCCAACGGGGCCGCACTCGGCGTCCAGCGGGCGACGCTCGGCGCGAGTGACCCGGCGGGCCACGACGCACACGGGTGGGCCGCCGCCCGGACGATGACGACCGACCTGCTGGTGGGTGTCGGCGGCGACCCGCGCTGGGCGGCGGCCGTGTACGACGCCGCCGACGCCGGGGCGTTCGACGACGCCGGGCCGTCCGCCGATGCCGAGACCGCTCCCGGGACCGACTCGCCTGCGCTCCCCGACCCGGCGAACGAGTCGGTTGCGGTCGCCGTGAACCGCTCCGCTGACCGTGCGCTGACGGCGCTCGCCGCGAACGGGACGGTCGACGCCGTCGCCGGTCGGAACTACGCGGTCGACGCTCGCGTTCTCGCCGCGACGCGGACGCTGGACCGGACCGTCGAGGCCGACGGCAGCCCCGGGGGTGACTGGCGCCTCGCCGGACGGACCGTGACCCACGAGCGGTCGATTCGCCGGAGCACCGACGCACCCCGGGTCACCGTCCCCGACGGGTGGTCCCCGTTCGCCCGGTACGGACGGGACGTCGTCGAGACCGAGCGTACCGTCCGGCGATGGCGGCGGGGCAACCGGACCCGGACGACCACCCGGACCGTCACGCGCAGGGTGGCCGTCGGCCTCGCCGTCGTCGGACGACACGCCCCCGAGGCGAGGCTCGACCGCCGGGGGACGACGCCGCTGTACGAGCGCGGCGGCCCGCTCGACGGGCCGAACCTCGCGGACGCCCCACGGGAAGCCGTCGACCGGCTAGTCGACCGGCGGGGCGGTCCCGACGCCCTCGCCCGGCGCGCCGCCTCGGGTCGACTGGACACGGGGACGGTCGGCATCGACGGGGAGCGTCCCGCCGACCTCGACCGATGGCTCGCCCGGGACCTCGCCGCGCTCCACCGCGAGGTGCGGAACGTCTCCGTCTCGCTGCCCCGGCGCGACGTCGGGACGTACGCCGTCGACCCCGCCGCCCGTCTCGCGGCCGAACTCCGCGACCGCCGTGGTACCCTGCTCGACGCCCCGGCGCGGTACGACGGCGTCGCCGACCGGGCGTGCGTGGCGCTCAGGAGCGCCTACCTCGACCGGGTTCTGCGGAACCTCGAGTCGCGGTCGGACGACCGGGCCGACCGTCGGGCCGCCCTGAACGAGGCGCTCTCCGAGGAGGGCTACTCCCTCTCGGACCTACGCGACCGGATGGCCGTCGGGACGGAGGCGTCCCCGGACGCCGACGTCCCCGCGACCGCCGGCCTCGGCGGCCCGCTCCACCTCTCGGTGGACACCGCCCCGTCGTACCTCACGCTCGCCCCCGTCTCCGGCGAGCGAATCGCCGCGCGGGGTTCAGAGGAGGTGACGCCCCTCGGCGCGCGCAACACGAACCTGTTCACCGTCCCGTACGGCGACGCGGCCGACGAGGTCACCCGACTGCTGTTCGGGGAGGACCGGGTGTCGCTCGCGCTCGCGGCGCGCACGCTCCGGGCGAGCGAGGGCGCGGCGCGGGACAACGCCAGCGTCCGGGAGCACCGCGCGGCCTTGCGAGCGGACGTCGTCGCGGCCACCGACCGCGTCCGCGAACGACTCCGCGAGACCCTGGAGCGGGCGGGCGTCGGCGACACCGCGAGCGACCGGCGGGGAATCGTCGCCGCCGGCCTCGCCGGGTGGGACACCCCGTCGGGAAGGGCGCTCGCGCTGGCGAACGGGTCCGCCGTCCCGGCCATCGTCCGCGCCGCGGGCGTCTCCGGCGTCGACCGCACTCGGTTGGGGGCGGAACTGCGAACCGCCCTCGACGACGCCCTCGTCGACACCGGAACGGTCGGGGAGTCGGCCGTGGCGGGCACGTCCGGGGCCGCCCGCGACGTCGCGAGCGCGGTGACACGCGAGGCCCTCACCCGCGCCGGCGAGTGGGCCGTCGAACGCGGCACCGCGGAGGCGCTCAACCGGACCGTCGAGCGGGGGTTCGCCGGCCTCCCGGTCACGCCGGTCCCCGGCTACTGGTACGCGACGCTCAACGTCTGGACCGTCGAGGTGAGCGGCGGGTACGAACGCGTCACGCTCCGGTCGCGCCGCGGCGGGCGCGATACGGTCTACACCCGCGACGGCACGACGGTCACGCTCGACGTGGACGGCGACGGCCGGGCGGAGCGACTCGGTCGGTCGACCGAGGTGACCTTCCGGACGGAGACGGCCATCGTGGTCGTCGTCCCGCCCGGCGGGCTGGGGGTGGGCGACACCGACGGGAACGCCGACGAGCGCTCGTCGGGGTACGACTGAGTCGGCGGGTCGGGGACGGGACGCGAACGCACACGCTCTTGTGGCGTCGCGGCCAACGGCCGGTATGCTCCAGAACGCCGCGGACGACCCCGGCGAGCGCTCGCCCGAGGAACTCCGCGCCCGCTACGAGGACGCCCTGCGAGAGACCATCGACGCCGTCGGTCCGAGCGAGGTGGCCGACCGGTCGGGCGTCCCCAGAGAGACCATCGACGCACTCGCGGACGGCGAGTCGCCCGACGTCACCCTCGAGGAGGCGGCGGCCATCCTCGCGGCCCACCCGGACAACCCCGACGCCGACGCCATCGCGGCCGAGGTGCGCGACGACCTCATGATGGGGCTGTCCATCGCCGTCCTCGACGTGGAGGCCGTCGAGAGCGGCATCAACGGGAAGCTGGAGGCCAAGGAGATACAGCAGAAGATCGAGGGCCGATTCCCGATGACGCTCGCGGAGTACGCCCTCGTCCACCAGTACGTCGAGGAACGCAAGCCGTGAGCGCCACGAGCGTCGTCGTCCTCGGCTGTGGGTACGTCGGCCTCGAACTCTGCCGCCAGTTGGGTGCGACCGGCGATTCGGGCGGCCGGGAGTACGACGTGACGGGCGTGCGCCGCTCCGAGGAGGGTCTGGCCGCCGTGGAGGCGACGGGCGCGCGGGCCGTCGAGGCGGACGTCACCGACCCCAACTCGCTCGCGGCGGTGCCCGACGCGGACGTGGTGGTGTTCGCCGCCTCCTCTGGCGGTCGGGGGGCCGATGCCGCCCGCCGGGTGTTCGTGGAGGGACTGGAGAACGCGGTCGACGAGTTCGCGGCCCGCGACGACCCGCCCGAGCGACTACTGTACACCTCCAGTACGGGCGTCTACGGCGACCACGGCGGCGACTGGGTGGACGAGGACACCCCGCTGGACCCGACGACTGAGAAGACACGTGTCCTCGCCGAGGCCGAACGCGCCGCCCGCGAGGGGGCCGCAGACCACGACATCGACGGCACCGTCGTCCGCTTCGCCGGCCTGTACGGCCCCGAGCGCTACCGCCTCGAACGCTACGTCGAGGGGCCGGTCACGCAGGGCTACCTGAACATGGTCCACCGCGACGACGCGGCCGGCGTCCTGCGGTTCGCCATCGAGGAGTCGCTCGAGTTCGACACCCTCCTCGCCGTGGACGACGAACCCGTCGAGAAGTGGGCGTTCGCCGACTGGCTGGCCGACGAGTGCGGCGTCGGTCGCCCCGAGAAACGGACGAAAGAGGAGCGGCTGGAGGCGGACGACCTCTCCGCGGCCGCCGAGCGGCGTATCCTGACGAGCAAGCGCTGTTCGAACGCCCGCCTGCGCGAACTCGGCTACGAGTTCGCCTTCCCGACGTTCCGGGAGGGGTACCGGGCGGCGGTCGACGCCTACCGCGCCGACCACGCCTGACCCGCGAGGACGGCCACCCCAGCGCCCTGACCACGGGGAACCTAAACCGCTCGCCCGGGTAGGGTCGGTATGGCAACCAAGGACGCGACGTGGGCCTATCGGGACCGCTTCGACGGGCCGACCGGCGAGGGCGGGTTCGCCCGCACCTACTTCCGCCGGTTCGCCGACTGCATCGTCTCCAGCGTCGGCGTCGGGACGTACCTCGGGGACTCGACCGACGCGGTGGACGAGCGCTACCACGAGGCCATCGTGGGGGCGCTCGAAGGGGGTATCAACGTCCTCGACACGGCCATCAACTACCGCAACCAGCGCTCTGAACGTGTGGTAGGGCGGGCGCTGGCCGACGCCGACGTGGACCGCGAGGCGGTGCTGGTGGCGACGAAGGGCGGTTTCGTCCCGTTCGATGGGGAGCGCCCCGACGACCCGGGGAGGTATATCCGCGAGGAGTACCTCGACACCGGCATCGTTGACCCCGACGACATCGCCAAGGGGGTCCACTGCATCGCGCCCGACTACATCGACGATCAGGTCGACCGCTCGCTGTCGAACCTCGGAGTGGAGACGATAGACCTCTACTACGTTCACAACCCCGAGACGCAACTGGAACACCGGTCGCGTGAGGCGGTGTACGACCGGCTGGAGGCGACGTTCACCCGGCTGGAAGAACGGGCCGCCGCGGGTGACCTCAGACACTACGGCGTCGCGACGTGGCAGTGCTTTCGCGTCCCGCCGGACCACGACCAGTACCTCTCGCTGCCCGAGGTCATCGAACGCGCCCGGGCCGCCTCGGACGCGGCGGGAACCACCTCGACGCACTTCCGGGCGATTCAGCTCCCGTTCAATATCCACATGGCCGACGCGTTCACCGTCGCGGCCCACGAGGGTCCCGAGGGGCCACAGAGCACCCTCCGGTTCGCCCACGAGGCGGGCCTGTCGGTGTTCACGAGCGCCAGCATCGGGCAGGGCCAACTGGCGAGCGAGGGGGCCATCCCCGACGCCGTGGCCGCCAAACTGGCCGGAGAGACGCCGGCCCAGCGAGCGCTCAACTTCGCGCGGAGCGCCCCCGGCGTGACCTGTTCGCTCGTCGGGACGAGCAGTCCGGAGCATCTGGAGGAGAACCTCGCGGCGGGGACGTACACCCCGATGGGCGCGGACGCCTTCGACGCGACGTTCGAGTAGGCGGGGCTACTCGCCGCGCTCTGCGGCCGCGAGGTACTCGGTCAGCAGGTCCGGGAAGTCCCGCCCGCGGAGGTGGCGCAGGCCGAGGAACTCGGCCCACCGGATGATGCCTTTGTCCTCCGTGACGACGCCCGCGCCGAGTTCTCGGGCGAGGATGAGCAGGTCGAAGTCCTCGCGGGAGTCGAGGACGCCCTGCCTGAGCGCGGTGCGGTACTTCCCGCGCAGGTCCGAGATGACGAGGTCCGCCCCGCTCATGTGCTCGTGGTCGGAGTCGAGGTCGCGGGACTCCTCGGCCTGCCGGACGGCGGCCTCCGCCACTCTCAGCCCCCGGTCGACCCGGTCGTTCATCTCGTCGACGAACTGGTAGACGATTTCGGCGGGCACGGACACCTCGTAGCGGGCGGGGTTCTTGCGGATGACCCACGTGTTCAGTTTCGCGAGCGTCGCCTCCGGCACCTCCCGGTCTTCGAGCATCCGCGTGAGTTCCGTGTGAATCGACGGCGGCATGTAACAGGAGATGTTGAGCGCGAGTTTCGCGGCCGCCACCGAGTCGAGGAGTCGGTCGAGCGTCTCCGCCAGCGACTCGCCGTCCCGGCGTATCTCGTCGGTGAGAAACGCCGAGGTGTCCAGCACGAATCGCTGTTTCAGCGGGTGCTCGGGCATGACACACCTACGTGGGCTGACGGGATATACCTAGCTCGGGGGCCTCGGCGTCCCGGAGTGGGCTTTTCGTCGTCCGCGCGCTACGTGTGGTATGGCGTCGCACGAATCGCCGCCCGCCCACGACCTGCTCGGCGTCACCTCTGAGGCGTTCGAGGGCGTCCGCGAGCAGTTCCGGCGGCGGACCTACGCCGGACGGATCTACCGCTACCTGCCGGACGACCGGGGGGCACTCCCCCGGGGGACGGTCCTCGTCGGCGACACCGCCGTCCGCGGGTTCCCGAAGATTCCCCGCACGCTCGTCCTGCGGACCGGCGTCCCGCGGTTCTTCGAGGGGACGGACGCCGTCACCGTCGAGGAGAAACTGAACGGCTACAACGTCCGGGTGGTGCGCGTCGGGGGCGACCTGCTCGCGTTCACGCGCGGGGGGCTGGTCTGCCCGTTCACGACCTACGAGGTGCGCGAGTCGCTCGGCGACGAACTCGACGCCTGCTTCGACGCCCACCCCGAGGCGATGGTCTGCGTCGAGACCATCGGCCCGGAGAACCCCTACACGGCCCACGACTACCCGGGAGTGGACTCGCTGGCCCACCGCGTCTTCGACGTCCGTGAGCGAGAGTCGGGGACGCCGTGGCCCGTCGAGGACCGCCGGGCGGCCTGCGAGCGTTTCGACCTCCCGCCGGTCCCACATCTGGGAACGTTCGGCGTCGAGGAGGCCGTCGAGGTGCTCCCCGGCATCGTCGAGGAACTGGACGCCGAGGGTCGCGAGGGCGTCGTGCTGAAGTCCCCCGACGCCACCCGCCTGCTGAAGTACACGACGGGGGCGGCCAACCGCGGCGACCTCGCGTACGCCTTCTCGGTCCCGTTCGACTACGGCCGGGACTTCATGTTCCGGCGACTGCTCCGCGAGGCGTTCCAGTCCGTCGAGTGGGGGGAGTCCCCCGAGGCGCGGGAGGTGCGGGCGCACGCCGTCGGCGAGGCCATCCTCGCCGAGATGTGCGACACCGTCGAAGCGGTCGCGGGGGGTGCGGAGGCGGGCGAACGCCACACGGTGCGCGCCCCGCCGGCCGTCGTGGAGGCGTTGCTCGACCACCTCACGAACGCGGGGGTGAAACTCGCCGTCGAACGCGACGAGCGGGCGGGGGACGAGCGCGTACTCACCTTCCGCAAGAACATGCAGTCGACGACGGACAAGGCGAGGCTGTACCTCGGCGGCCACGTCGTGCGGGAGTGAACGGGACTACTTCAGCTGTTGCCACTCGCGGCCGCACTCCGAACAGCGCCGGACCTTGCCGATCTCGTCGGGGTCCGAGCGGGTGTCCAGTTGCTCGCCGCAGTCGGCACAGACCAGCCGTTCGTAGGTGTCCTTCTCGATGCTCCCGGCCCGCAGGCCCTTCCGAACGGATTCCATGCCTCCTCCTCTGCGAGGGGGTCCCAAAAGCCTGATGGGAACACTCGTACGGGTCACCGTCGCGCCAGCACGCGGCACACCACTCCCCTTTCGGAAGGTTTGAGCGCCCGCGACCGAACCACCAGTCGTGTCACGTCGTCAGCTGTTCGGCTCGCTGTGTTCGATGGTCTTCCTCGTCAACATGGCGCGGGTCGTCTTCGCCCCCCTCCTCGACCCGCTGAAGACCACGTTCGCGGTGAGCGACGCCACCATCGGCCTGCTGGCGACGCTCGCGTGGTTAGGGAGCGCGAGTCCCCGTCTCCCGGTCGGCTACCTCCTCACGCGCATCGCCCGGCGACACGTCGTCTTCGCGAGCGGCCTCGTCCTCACCGCGGCGGCGGCGTTCGCCTCCGTCGCCCCCTCCATCGAGGTGCTGATGGTCAGCGCGTTCTGCCTCGGTCTCTCCAGCGGGGCGTACTTCATCGCCGCCAACCCACTCGTGAGCGAACTGTTCCCCGATCGGGTGGGCGCGGCGCTCGGCGTCCACGGCGCGTCGAGTCAGGTCGCCGCCGTCGTCGCCGCCCCCTTCGTCGGCCTCGTTCTCGCCCTCGAGGACTGGCGACTGGCCTTTCAGGTGCTGGCTGGCGTCGCCGCCCTCGCCACCGTCGTCCTCCTCGTCGTCTCGCGCCGCACCGACCTGCCCGACGCCGGTATCGAGGACCGTGACCTCGTCGGGGCCGCCAAGCGCCAGTGGCGACTCATCCTCGCCGGCGTGGCGTTCATCGGCGCGACGGGCCTCGTCTGGAACGGCGTGTTCAACTTCTACGACATCTACCTCTCGTCGGCGCGGACGCTCCCCGACGGCGCCTCCCGCGACATGCTCACCGTCCTGTTCGCGGCGGGCCTCCCCGCCTTCCTCGTCAGCGGCCGCCTCGCCGACCGCCTGCCGAACGTCCCCTACGTCCTCGGCATCTGCGGGGCGTTCGCGTTCTGCCTCTACCTCCTGACGCTCACGTCGGGCTACTGGGAGGTGCTCGCGGTGAGCGCCCTGATGGGCTACGTCATCCACAGCCTCTTCCCCGCGATGGACACCTACATGCTCTCGTCGCTGCCCGACCAGCACCGCGCGAGCGCCTACGCCGTCTACAGCGGGAGCATGATGTTCATCCAGGCGGCGGGGAGCACCGTCATCGGTGTCCTCCGGGACGCGGGGTTCGCCTTCGACACCGTCTTTCAGGGGGCGGCCGCCGCACTCGGCGTCGTCCTCGTCGTCCTGGTCGGCCTGTACCTCGACGGCCGCCTGCCGACGGGCGCGGCGATGGGCGACCGGGTCTGACTCGCCCTCCCGGACCGCCGCGAACGCGGCGCGCTCATAGCCGCCCTTTTGCCCCCGCCACCCCTCCCCCCGAACGATGGAGTACGTCCAGGAGCGGGTGACGACCCTCCACGACTTCGCCGACCCCGTCCCCGACGCGCCCACGGACCGGGCCTGCGTCGTGGTGCCGATGACCGAACGCGACCACGCCACGCTGGCCGCCGAGCAGGTGTTGCGCACGCTCGAACGGGTGGACCCGGCGCGCGTCGTCGTCGCCCTCCGGGCCGACCCGGCCCACGCCGTCGAGATACGGGCGTGGCTCGACGCCTACGACTTCCCCTGTGAGGTGCTGTGGTGCAACGGGCCGCGCGTGGACGACCTGTTCGTCGAGGCGGGCTTCGACGGCCCGCGCGGAAAGGGACGGGACGTGTGGCTCGCACTCGGCGTCGCCACGGCGCTGGAGGACCTCGTCGTGGTCCACGACGCCGACGCGCGGAGCTACTCGGAGCGACACGTCCGCCGACTGCTGTTCCCGCTGGACCGCGGCTCCGACTTCGCGAAGGGCTACTACGCCCGCGTCGAGAACGGCCGCCTGTACGGGCGGCTGTTCCGCCTGTTCTACACGCCGCTGGTGCGGGCGCTCGCGGACCGCCACGACGCCCCCCTGCTCGACTACCTCGGGGCCTTCCGCTACGCGCTGGCGGGGGAGTTCGCCGCGACCAGCGACCTCGCGCGCTCGCTCCGCGTCCAGCGCGGGTGGGGTCTCGAAGTCGGGACGCTCGGCGACGCCTACGCCCACGCCGGGTTCGCCGGGAGCGCGCAGGTCGACCTCGGGACGCACGAACACGACCACCGGGCCGTCTCCGGGCCGCAGGGTCTCGGCGACATGAGCGAGGAGGTGGGCGCGGCGCTGTTCCACGCGCTCGCGGACGCGGGCATCGAACTCGACTTCGACACCCTGCCCGCCGCCTACCGGGAGCGCGCCCACGCTCTCGTCGAACAGTACGCGGCGGACGCGGCGTTCAACGGTCTCACGTACAGCCCGGTGGACGAACGCGAACAGGTCGCCGCTTACGCGGAGGCGGTCCGCGTGCCCGCCTCCGACGACCGCCTGCCCGCGTGGCGGTCGGCACCCCTCGACCCGCGCGACGTGCGGGACGCGGCCCGCGCGGACCTCGAAGAGGCCGCGAACGGTGGTATCGACGCCGACGAGGAGGACGCGACGGACGGTCCGACGGGGGGTGACGGGGAGTGACCGACGACGCGCCCGGGACGTTCGCCGTCGACGCCGACGACCTCGCGGGCGTCGTGGACCTGTTCGGCGCGCTCACCCGCGCGGAACTCCTGCGGGCGCTGGAGGAACTGGCGTTCAAGGCGGGCGTCGACCCGCCCGACGAGTCCGTCGTGGACGACGCCCTCGCCTCGTACCACCTCGTCGAACACGACGGGTCCCTCGTCCCGGGACCGGTCGCGTTCCCCGCGCTCCCCGAGGGGGCGGGCGACCTCCCGCACATCATGGACGTCGGGGAACGCTCGCCGGACCGCGAGGCGGTGGGCCGAACCGTCGAGGAACGCTTCCGGGGCGAGGCGGCCCGCGCACTCGGCGAGGGGGGGCCGGAGCGTATCGACCACCTGCTGGACGTGAGCTACGACCTCGAGACGTGGGGGCCGGTCGAGGTGGCGGACGTCCGCCGCCGACTGGACGCGGCCCGCGCGGACGAGGAGTCGTGAGGACGGCGAGTCGTGACCGTGTCGCGTGTGCGCTTCCCGCGCGCCCCCGGCGGAGGAAGTAAGCCCCTCCCCTTCGTGTGACGGGTATGGATGTGGACCTCTCGCGGGTCGCCGCCCACACCCCGGTCGAGGTGACCGGCGAGCCGCGGGAGGCGGCCGTCCTCGTCCCCGTCATCGAACGCGACGCGGACCCGCACGTCCTCTTCGTGAAGCGCTCGGACCACCTCGGCGAGCACCCCGGCCAGATGGCGTTCCCCGGCGGGGGTCACGAGCCGAGCGACGCCGACCTGCAGGCGACAGCCATCCGGGAGGCGGGCGAGGAAATCGGCCTCCGGGCCGAGGAAGCGTCCGTCGTCGGGCGACTCGACGACATCCGGACCATCACCGAGTACTCGGTGCGGCCCTACGTCGCGCGCGTCGCCGACCGCGAGTACGAACCGGATATGCGCGAAATCGCCGAAATCGCGGTGCTCTCGGTGGCGGACCTCACCGACCGCGCGAACTACGAGTCCGAACGGCGCGACCACCCCCACTACGGCGACATCCGCCTGCACTTCTTCCACGTCGGCGGCTACACCGTCTGGGGAGCGACGGGGCGGATGCTCGTCCAGTTCCTCGAACTCGCCACCGACTGGCGGATGCCCCCGGAGGTCGACCGGGTGGTCGACCCCGACGCCGACTACCCCGTCTGAGGTCGGCAGGTACTTGTCCACGCTCCGGAACGTCTCGTGTATGCGCTCCGGATTCGACCCCTTCGACCCCGAGTGGCTGGCAGCGGAGGCGATTCGCATCGGTCTCATCGTCCTCGCAGGGTTCCTCCTCGCCGTCCTCGTCGGCGGCTTCTTCGGTCTCCTCGGGAACCTTCTCGGCGGCCTCTCGTCGACCGTCGGGCAGTGGTTCTTCGGCGTCGGCGCATTCCTCTCGACGGTCCTCCGCTACACGACGCTGGTGACCGCCGTCCTCTACGCGGTCGACCGGGGGACGTGAATCGCTCGACCGTCAGACTCGCCGCGAGCGACACGCCTAACCGTCACAGCCACCCACCCCCGCCATGGTCGCACACGCGGCGGGTCGCGTTCCGCACCGCAACTGATCGCTTTTCCACCCACATGTACGAGGTAGCCCGATGCTGACCGGCGAGCGACTGGCGACGACCGGTCTCGACGCCGTGGCACTGAAACCGAAAGAACACGACCTCCCGCAGGCCCGCTCGCTCGACGTGGACTCCCTCGTCGTCGACTACGAGGGCCGCGAACACCTGCCGGACTGGGGGACGCTGTCCTCGCTGGCCGAGGGCGCGACGGTGTACCTCACCGCCCCCGTCCGCGCCGACGGGTTCGACCCGCAGGGCGACGACTCGCTCCTCCGGGCGGCACTCGCCTCCCTCCCCGAGTCGGTGGGCCTCACCTTCGTCGCGGGCAACCCCGCGTACCTCACGGAGGGGGAGCGAACGCGGGCAATCGCCCCCCGCCTCCGGGCCGCCCTCGACGCCTACCACGGGGACCGACCGGCCCCGTGGGTCGGGACCGAGGGGGTCGAACGCCTCGCCCTCGCGGCGGGCGGCGTGCAGTTCGACCTCCTCTCCCGGTCGACGCTCCGGGAACTCCGCGCGCTCAGGACGGTGGGGATGGACGAGGACGTGGCGGTGTACGCCCCGACGGTCCTCTCAGCCGACGAGGACGAGATACTGGACGCCGTGGGAGGGTACGTCTCCCGGCGGCGGGCGGTGAGCGCCGCCCTCCCGGAGGGGGCCGCCACCGACAGTCGGGCGACGGGTCGCGCCCGGGACGTGCTTCTCGCCGCGGCGGGCGACTTCGCCCTCGTCGGGACGGCGAGCGAGGTGCGCGACCAGGTCGCGGCACTCCACGAGGCGGGCGCGACGACGGTGGTCGGCTACCCCGCCCGCGGTATCGAGTCGCTTCGCTGAACGCTCGACGTCGAGAGAACGGGGTGCGGCCGCGCCGCCTCAGTCGTACCGGTCCGCGTCGTCGGTGTCGTCGTCGATATCGTCGGTATCGTCCTCGCCCGCGTCGTGGGCGACGTCCACCGACTCGCTCCTCTCGCCGGTGTCGCTGGTCGGGATGTCTGTCTCGTCGAGTCCCGTCTCGCCAGTCGTCTCGCCCTCCTCGCGGGTGTCGACGGTGACGGGGCCCTCGTCGTCCTCGACCTTCGGGATGCGGACGCGGAGCGTGCCCGTCTTGGTCAGCGTGGCGTCGGCCCCGCGGGCGTCCACGACCGCCTCCTCGGGGAGTTCGACGGAACCGTGCAGCGAGAGGCCGCGACCGGGGACGCGCATGTCGAAGTCCTCGTAGAAGTCGCGGAAGCGGTCGATGCGCACCTTGACCGTGTTGGCGTCGAAGCGCACCTCCACGTCCTCGCTGGTCGCGCCGGGCGCGTCGAACACCACGAGGTAGTGGTCCTCGGACTCCAGCAGGTCGGCGTGCAGCGGCTTCTTCTCCTGGACGCGGCTCGACGTCTTCCCGATGCCGTCGAGGACGGCGCTTTCGACCCGCTCGCCGAGTTCCTTGAACATGGACCAACGTTCGCGTGTCGTGGGCTTATGGGTTGTGCAGTCCTCGGACGGCGCCGACTCAGAGGACGATCTCCTCGAGGCCGTCCGCCGACCCGCAGTAGGGGCAGGTGAAGTCCTCGACGCCCGTCTCGTCGGGCATGTCGTAGGTGTAGTGGAGTTCGAACATGTCGAGTTCGCAGTCCGATTCGGTACACTTGACCTCCATCGTCTTTGGCATACCCGGAGGTATGCCCGGACCGTTAATCAATTCGACGGGCCGTCCGCCCCCCTCTGCGAGATATACCCCGCCGCGACCCTGCGCCGACTCGGTCTCCCGGACACCCGGTACAAGGACGACGCGACCCACGAGGGGGCCCCGGACTGCCGCGAACGCATTCTCGACGGCCTCGCTCGCGCCGGCGGTCCGCGACCGGGCGCTCGTGGACTCGGGCGGTGACGCCCTCGACGCCTGCCTCGCGGCGCTGGCGGCGTTCCGCGCGTGGCGCGACGGGTTCGCCACGACGGGGGAGTGGCACCCGGTAGAAGGGCACATCTACGCCTGACGGTCGGCACGCGGCGCGGAGAACTAAGTCACTCGCCGCGTATCCCGAACCATGCGTGTCGACGAGTGCGGGGCGTCGTCTCCGAGGTGTCGTGTCGCGCGGGAGGGGCCGCGATGAGGGTGGGCGTGGTCGGCGGGGGCGCGTTCGGCGTCACCCTCGCCCGTGACCTCGCGGCCCGCGACTGCGAGGTGGTCCTCTTCGAACGCGGCGACCTCGCGGCGGGCAGCAGCGGTCGGGCCGCAGGCGTCTGCTACGACGCCTTCGCCGACCGGCCCGACGCCGAGGTGGGCAGACGCGCCCTCGACCGCTTCCGCGAGTTCTCCGGCACGGGCGGGTTCGAGTTCACCGACTGCCCGTACGTCTTCCTCGCGCGAGAGGGCGACGACCGGCGCGCGCGGGCCATCGAGGAGGGAGCGAGGCGGATGGCGGACCACGCTCTCGACGTGCGCCTCGTCTCCCCCGCCGACCTCGGCGAGCGCTTTCCCGACCTGCGGACCGACGACGTGGCCGTCGCGGCAGTCGCCGAGGGGGCGGGCTACACCGACCCCGCCGCCTACACCCGGATGATGGGCGCCGAGGCACGGCGCACCGGTGCCGACCTGCGGACGCACACCCCCGTCGAACTCGCAGGCGACACCACCGTCGAGACGGACGCGGGGCGGGAGTCCTTCGACAGGGTAGTCGTCGCCGCGGGCGCGCACACCCGGCGGGTGCTCGCCGCCGTGGACGTCCCGGTGCCGGTCAAACCCTACCGCGTGCAGGCGCTGACGACCGGACCGGTCGCCGAGAGCGACCCCCTCCCGATGCTGTACGACGCCACCGGGGGGTACTACCTGCGACCCCGCGAGGGCGGCCTGCTGGTCGGCGACGGGACGGAACCGATAGAGCGGAACCCGGACGACTGGGACCGGGCGGCCGACGATTGGTTCGTCGCGGACTGTGCGGGCTATCTGGAGACGGCACTCGGGCGGTCGGTCCCCGTCGAGCGGGCGTGGGCCGGCCTCTGTACCGCGACGCCCGACGGCCACCCCCTGTTGGGGGAGTGCGCGCCCGGCCTGTACGTCGCGGCGGGGTGGCAGGGCCACGGGTTCATGCGCGCGCCGGCCCTCGCGGAGCGACTGGCCGAACTGATCCTCGGGGGCGCAGGAATCGACCACTTCGCGCCCGACCGGTTCGCGGGCGACGAGGCGTTCGACATCGTCGAGGGGATGGCCATCGAGTGAGTCCGGCCCACCGCCGGGGGACGCTCGTGGGGACGGCCCGTCGAACGGGCTTCACTCCGTAGGTGGCTGTTCGCTCCCGGTGCGCACCTCCTGTCCGATGGCGATGGTCCCCTCCCGGGAGATGCTGACCTGCGCCTCGCCGCGCGACTCCTTGACCTGCCAGAGGGCGGTGGCCTCCTCGCCCGCGGCCGTCTCCACCCGAATCCGGTACTCGCCGACGTGCGAGACGCCCTCGGTCCGGTCGGAGGCGGCGGGCGCGAGGTCGAAGGTGGTCTCGAACACCTGGTCGTCACCCTCGCGCCCGCGGAGGACGGTGACGGTCACCTCGTGGGCCTCGTCGTCGTCGTTGTAGACGGTGATGTGTCGCGGCTCCGAGACGGTCGGCTCGGGCGCGCGCGACCCGAAGGGGAGCGAACACCCTGCCGTGGCGACGCCGAGAAACGTGGGGAGCGTCCGAAGGAGGGTGCGGCGGTCGAGGTCCATGTTCGTCCAGCGGGGAGTCCGTCGGATAGCGCTTTCGCCGGACGGCAGGCGGATGATAGCGATCCGCACGCGGCGCTCACCGGGTAGTCACCGTTTTACGCGTCGGACCGATACGAACGGCCATGATTGACCCGGCGACGCTCGACGTGACGCTCGTGGACGGCTACGTCGACGAGCCGGCGCACTTCGGCGTCCCGCCCTACGTCTCGACGTACCCGCGCTACACGGCGGGCGCACTCGTCGACGCCGGCGTCCCCGAGGAGCGAATCACCTACCACACCATCGACGCCCTGCGAGAGACGCCGGCGAAGTGGCAGGATGTCGAGGAAGCCGACCTCATGGTGTACATCGGCGGGATGACCGTCCCCGGAAAGTACGTCGGGGGGACGCCCGCCGAACCCGACGAAGTACGGAGAATGGCGTGGACCGCGACGGGGACGACGCTGATGGGCGGGCCCGTCCGCTTCGGCGTCGGCGACCAGAACGAGGGCGGCAGCGACATGGAGCGAAAGGACCTCGACTACGACTTCGTCGCGAAGGGCGACGTCGAGGCCGCCGCGTTCGACCTCGTCGCGAGCGGGCTGGAGGGATTCGGCAACCGGATGCGCGACGTCGAGGAGGTGACCCGCTGGGCGCGCAAGGGCGCGTTCGTCGTCGAGAACCACCCCAATCATCCGGACTACCTCATCGCCGAACTGGAGACGGGGCGGGGCTGTCCCTACCGGTGTTCGTTCTGTACGGAACCGCTCTACGGCAACCCAACGTTCCGGCCACCGGAGACGGTGGTCTCGGAGGTGGAGGCGCTGTACGAACGCGGTGTGCGACACTTCCGACTGGGCCGGCAGGCCGACATCCTCGCGTACGGCGGCGACGGCGAGGCCCCGAACCCCGACGCCCTCCGCGACCTCTACGGCGGCATCCGCGAGGTGGCCCCGGACCTCGGGACGCTCCACCTCGACAACATGAACCCCATCACGGTGGTGGAGTACCCCGAGAAGTCCCGGGAGGGAATCGAGGTCATCGCGGCACACAACACGCCCGGCGACACGGCGGCGTTCGGCCTCGAATCGGCCGACCCCGTCGTGCAGGAGGAGAACAACCTCAACGTCACCGCCGACGAGTGTTTCGAGGCGGTGCGGGTCGTCAACGAGGCGGCCGGATGGCGGCCCGGTGAAGACCCATCACGAGCGCCGACCCACGGCGAGGAGACCAAACGCCTCCCGAAACTCCTGCCCGGTATCAACCTGCTCCACGGCCTGAAGGGGGAGACACGCGAGACCTACCAGCTCAACAAGGAGTTCCTCCACCGCGTCTACGACGCCGGCCTGATGCTCCGCCGGGTGAACATCCGGCAGGTGATGGCCTTCGACGGGACGGAGATGTCGAAGACAGGGTCGCAGATAGCGAAGGACCACAAGAAACTGTTCAAGCAGTACAAGCGGGAGGTGCGCGAGGAGATAGACAACCCGATGCTCAAACGCGTCGCACCCGCCGGGACGCGCCTGCCGGACGTCCACCTCGAATATCATCAGGACGGCAAGACGTTCGGCCGCCAGTTGGGTACGTACCCGCTGCTGGTCGGGATGCCCGGCGAACTCGAACTCGGGCGGACGGTGGACGTGGCGGTGACGGACCACGGCTACCGCTCCGTCTCGGGGGTCCCCTACCCGCTAGACGTGAACGCGGCGTCGATGAACGAACTCACCGCGATTCCGGGCCTCGGGAAACAGCGGGCGGGCAACCTCGTCGTGGACCGGCCGTTCGCCACCATCGAGGACGCCGAGTCACGGGCGGAGGTGGACCTGCGGGACTTCGCCACCGTCCGGTCGCCCGAGGGCGCGGACTGAGTCGCCGTCGCCCCCCGACCCAGAAGGTTCATACGCCACAGGGCGCAACGCCGGGCAATGACTGTCGAGGTGAGCGTGGTCCTCCCCGCGTACAACGAGGAGGCGACCATCGGCGACACCATCGCCGTCACGCTCGACACCCTCGATTCGTTCCTCCCGGAGGGGTCCTTCGAGGTCCTCGTCGCGGAGGACGGTTGTGACGACCGGACCCCGGAGATAGCCGCAGGCATCGCCGGGCAGGACCGCCGGGTGCGCCACGTCCACTCCGACGAGCGACTCGGGCGGGGCGGCGCACTCGTCCGTGCGTTCCGCCTCGCGGCGGGCGAGACGCTCGTCTACTTCGATACGGACCTCGCGACCGACATGCGCCACCTCGAGGAACTCGTGGAGTCGGTGCGCGTGGAGGGCTACGACGTCGTGACGGGGTCGCGCTGGATGCCCGGCGAGGTGGCGGACCGGCCCGCGAGGCGCGGGGTCCCCAGTCAGGGGTTCAACACGCTCGTGCGGACGTTCCTCGGGTCGGAGTTGCGCGACCACCAGTGCGGGTTCAAGGCGTTCGACCGGACGGCCCTGTTCGACCTGCTGGAGGACGTGAAGGACGAACACTGGTTCTGGGACACGGAGGTGCTCGTGCGCGCCCAGCGGTCGGGCTACCGGGTCCGGGAGTTCCCCGTCCGCTGGGAGCCGAAAGGCGACACGAAGGTCGACCTCGTCCGGGACGTCCTCGGGATGGGGAGCCAGATTCTGCGGTGCTGGTGGGAGTTCTCCGTCCAGCCGAGGGCCACCCGCCGGGTGACGCTCGGCGCGGGGTCGCTGCTGGTCGTCCTCGCCGTCC
This sequence comes from Halomarina litorea, assembly GCF_024227715.1. Taxonomy (NCBI): domain Archaea; kingdom Methanobacteriati; phylum Methanobacteriota; class Halobacteria; order Halobacteriales; family Natronomonadaceae; genus Halomarina; species Halomarina litorea. The sequence goes on from NZ_CP100448.1 coordinate 871,451, forward strand.
TCCTGATGACGCAGTACCTCGACTTCGGCGCGGTGCTCGACCGGATGGCGGCGGCCGACCCGGTCTACATCGCCGTCGCCGCCGCCGTCTACGTCGTCTCGTGGCCCCTCCGCGGCGCGCGCTACCGGGACATCCTCGCCGAACTGGGCTACCACGAACGCGTCGGCTTCCTCACGGGGGCGGTGTTCATCTCGCAGACGGGGAATCTGGTGTTCCCGGCCCGGGCGGGTGATGCCGTCCGCGCCTACGTGGTCAAGGCCAGACGGGGCATCCCGTACCCCTCGGGGTTCGCCTCGCTGGCGGTCGAACGCGTCTTCGACCTGCTGACCATCACGACGCTCGCCGGGGTGGTCCTCCTCGGACTGGCGGGTGCCGGCCTCGCGGACCCCTCGGGGCTGGACGCTCTCCCGGCCAGCTATCGCGAGAGCGGGCGGGCGGCGCTGTACGTCGCGGGCGTCGTGGGCGTCCTCGCGGTGACGGCCGTCTCGCTCATCCTGACGACGGCCCGCTCGGAGGGCAGTGCGGTGCGCGGGATGGTCGGGCGGCTGAGTTCCGACTCCTACGCCGACTACGTCGCGGACGTGGTCGAACGGTTCGTGGGGGACGTCCAGCGGGTGGCAGGCGACCGGGGGGCGTTCGCCCGCATCGGCGCGTCCAGCGTCGCCATCTGGACGCTCGACGTGGTCACCGCACTGCTGGTGTTCGCCGCGTTCGACGTGGCGCTCTCGCCCGTCGTCCTCGTCGCGGTGGGCTTCTTCGCCGTGAGCGTCGGCAACCTCGCGAAGGTCCTGCCGCTCTCGCCGGGCGGCATCGGCCTCTACGAGGGGGCGTTCACGCTCATCGTCGTCGCGCTCACGCCCGTCGGCTTCCCGGTCGCCCTCGGCGCGGCCATCGTCGACCACGCGGTCAAGAACGTCGTCACCGTCGTCGGGGGCGTCGCCTCGACGCTCCTGTTCAACGTCTCGCTCACCACCGCCGTCGAGGAGTCCCGCGACGTCGAGGGCGAGGTCCCCGAGACGGACTAGTACAGGGACGTCACGAACGGTCCCAGCGCGCCGGCGACGGCCCCCGCGAGGGCGGACTCGCGGTCGGTCGCCCCGCCCGTGAGTGCGCCCGCCGCACCCTGCTTCTTCGCGACGTCAGCTTCGCCCAGCACGTCGTCCATCACCGGCCCGAGTTCCTCGCCCGCCTCGACGCGGGCCGCGATACCGTCGGGGAGGCGGAGGCCGGGTCCGGTCCCGCGCCCCCATCGCTCGCCGTCGGTGGCGGCGGCCCACATCACCAGCCAGAGTCCCTCGGCGTACTCGCGGCGCGCGACGCCGCCCTCGATGCCCACACCGAGGTCGAACCCGCTCTCACCGTCTCGGTCGTTCTCGGGGCCGCTCGCGGCGAGGACCGTCTCCGCGCGACCCTCCGCCCCTGCGAGCGTCTCGGCCTGTCCGAACGGCTGTTCCGCGACACCTGACTGAACGCCGATAGAAGTGACGGACCACCCCGCCGGTACGACCCGTTCGACCGCCCGTCGCTTCACCGGATTTCGGCTCCCGACGCCCACGTGCATAGCGGGTCGATTCCCCCGCGAACGGGTTCCCGCTTGCGGTTCGATGCGTTCTCGCGAACGGATAGTTCCCCCTCCCGAGTCAATCGCTCCCAACAAAGAGGTATCGGTAACGTTAAGAAGCTTTCGGGCCAAGGTGTTCCACCGAACGGCTGTCCGGGATTTTCGGGGCGGTATCCTGCCCGGATAGCACTCGCCCCCGACCAATGAGCGACTCCAATACGCGAACGCGAGAACGACGAACGGAGACCGAGGAGACGGAGGAGAGCGAGGGGTTCGACTGCCCCGAGTGCGGCGGCGCTCTCATCTCCGACACCGAGCACGGTGAGACGGTGTGCCAGGACTGCGGACTCGTCGTCGAGGAGGACAGCATCGACCGCGGCCCCGAGTGGCGCGCGTTCGATTCCGCAGAGAAGGACAAGAAGTCCCGGGTCGGTGCCCCCACCACGAACATGATGCACGACAAGGGGCTCTCGACGAATATCGACTGGCGGGACAAGGACGCCTACGGCAACTCGCTGGGGAGTCGCCAGCGCGCGAAGATGCAGCGCCTGCGCAAGTGGAACGAGCGCTTCCGGACGCGCGACTCCAAGGAGCGCAACCTGAAGCAGGCGCTCGGTGAAATCGACCGCATGGCGAGTGCGCTCGGCCTGCCCGAGAACGTCCGCGAGACCGCCTCGGTCATCTACCGCCGCGCGCTCGACGAGAACCTTCTGCCGGGCCGGTCCATCGAAGGGGTCGCGACGAGCGCGGTGTACGCCGCCGCCCGGCAGGCGGGCGTCCCGCGCTCGCTGGACGAAATCGCCGACGTCTCGCGCGTCGAGAAGAGCGAGATCGCCCGCACCTACCGCTACGTGGTCCGCGAGCTCGGCCTCGAGGTGAAGCCGGCGGACCCCGAGAGCTACGTCCCCCGGTTCGCCAGCGCCCTCGGTCTCTCGGACGAGGCGGAGAACCGCGCCCGAAGCCTCCTGCGCAACGCGAAGGAGAAGGGCGTCCACTCGGGCAAGTCGCCGGTCGGCCTCGCCGCCGCCGCCGTCTACGCCGCCGCCCTCCTCACCAACGAGAAGACGACGCAGGCCGCCGTCAGCGACGTCGCGGACATCAGTGAAGTGACCATCCGCAACCGCTACCACGAACTGCTGGAAGCGGAACAGGACCTCCCGCTGTAGACCGGCCACCGTCGCACACCCCGGATTTTCTTCTCACCCGCCGCGTAGCCCCACCTATGGGTCCCCGATCCGACCGCAAGACACTAGATTCCGGGCGGTGAGTCGCGGGTATGCAGACCGCGCACGCCGTCCACATCGCCGACGCGCGCGAGATGGCCCTCCCCGAGGGGTCGGTCGACCTCGTGGTCACCTCCCCGCCCTACCCCATGATTTCGATGTGGGACGACCTCTTCCGTGACCTCGACCCCGCGGTCGGCGACGCCCTCGACGCGGGGGACGGCGAACGCGCGTTCTCGCTGATGCACGACTGCCTCGCGCCCGTGTGGGACGGCGTGGTCGACGCCCTCGCGCCCGGCGGTCTCGTCTGTGTCAACGTGGGCGACGCGACACGCTCGCTGGGGGAGTTCGAACTGTTCCCGAACCACGTCGAACTGACGCGACGACTGCGCGACCGGGGCCTCTCGCAGTTGCCGGGCCTCCAGTGGCGAAAGCCGGTCAACCGCGCGACGAAGTTCATGGGGTCGGGGATGCTCCCGCCGAACGCCTACCCGACGCTCGAACACGAACACCTGCTGGTGTTCCGGAAGGGCGGTCCCCGGCAGATGGAACCCGGCGCGGACGAGCGCTACGAGGCGGCGTACTTCTGGGAGGAACGCAACGAGTGGTTCTCGGACCTCTGGGAGTTCGGCGGCGTCGGCCAGCGTCTGGGCGACGGCGAGGGTGCGCTCTCCCCGGAGACCCGCGAGCGCTCCGGGGCGTTCCCCCTCCGACTGCCCCTCCGCCTGATTCGGATGTTCTCGACGTACGGCGACCGGGTCCTCGACCCGTTCTGGGGGACGGGGACGACGACGCTGGCGGCGATGCTCGCCGCCCGCGACTCCGTCGGCTACGAACTCGACGCCGACCTCGTGGGGGCGTTCGACGAGCGAATCGCGGACCTCCCCGAGCGCTCGGTCGACCGTGCCGTCGCCCGACTGGAGCGTCACGTCGCGTTCGCCGAGGGACGCGAGGACCTCTCCTACGAGGCCGAACACTACGACTTCCCGGTGATGACCAGACAGGAGCGGCGCATCCGCCCGCGGGTCGTCGAGGCAGTCGAGTCCACGGAGGCGGGCTACGCCTGCGAGCACGCCCCGGTCGAGTTTTGAGTGGGGCCGCACAACGCCCGGTATGGACTTCGAGGAGTTCGTGCTCGCGGCGAGCACGGGGGACCTCGCGGCGGAACCCGCCGCCCGCGAACACGCCGATGCCGTCGAGTTCCGGATGGACCTCGCCGACGCGCCGCTGGAAGCGCTCGTGGAGTACGACGGGGAGCTACCGGTTCTGGCGACGAACCGCGTCGAGTGGGAGGGCGGGGAGGCCGACGACGCCCCCGAGCGACTGGAGGACCTCCGCGTCGCGGTCGAACACCCCCGCGTCGAGGCCGTCGACCTCGAACTGTCGGCCATCGCGGGCGACGACGACGACCCGCTCCGGACCATCGCCCACGCCCGCGAACACGGCGCGAAGGTCGTCGTCTCGATACACGACTTCGAGGAGACGCCCGCCAGACAGGAGATGGCTCGCCTGCTCGACCAGGCGCTGGAGTTCGGCGACGTGGGGAAACTCGCGGTCACGGCCGACTCGCCGGACGACGTCCTCCGCCTGCTGGCGGTGACGCGCGGCAAGGAGAACGCGGGCGACCCCGTCGCCACGATGGCGATGGGAGAGGCGGGGCGACACTCGCGGGCCGTCGCGCCCCTCTACGGGTCGCGCATCGGCTACGCGCCCGTCGACCCCGCCGAGGCCACCGCGCCCGGCCAGTACGACCTCGCGACGCTCAGGGACCTCGTCGAGCGCCTGTCGTAGCCCGTTCCCGGTGGGGGTCAGCACAACGCTCATGGTCGTCGGCCCGAGAGTGCCGACGATGGCCGCCCGACGACCCTGGCTCGCCGCCGTCTTGGCCGTCCTCTACCCGGGACTGGGCCACGTCTACCTGCGGGAGTGGCTCCGAGCGCTCCTGTGGTTCCTCCTCGCGCTCTCGACCGCCATGCTGGTCGTCCCCGACTCGGCGGTCCAGGGCGGCGGACTGGAGGCGATTCTCGAGGCGCAGGCGACCCTCCCGCCGGTGGCGATGGCCGCCCTCATCGGCGTGACGCTGTTCAGCGTCGTCGACGCCTACTGGCTCGCCAGTCGCGGCGGGACGCCGAGCGTCGGCGGGCGCGAGGGGGAGACGGACGACGAGGGGAACGTCCGCTGTCCGAACTGTCGGCGGACGGTCGACGGCGAGGAGTACGGCTTCTGTCCGTGGTGTGCCGCCGAACTCGAACCGACCGGCGGGGCCGCCCCCGAGGGAGACGGGGACGGCGGCGCGGGGACCAACCCCTGACCCGGCCCGACTACTGGAACATCCGCAGGGGCTGTGCCTGCGAACTCTCGTCGCTCTCGGCCTGTTGCATCCGCTGAGCGAGTCGCTCGCGGGCGTCACGTATCTCCTCGGCCTGCTCGACGAGTTTGTTGGTTTCGACTTCCACGTCCGCGATGGGGGAGACGCCGTGTTCGAGGACGACGCGCGCCGCCTCGGGGTCGGGGAACTGCGGACTGGCCTCGGCGATGAGACCGACGCTCGTCAGGTCGCGCGCCCCCGCCTCGTAGAGGAGCGCCCCGGTCGGCCCGCTGACGAGGCCGCTCTCGCGGGGCGGGACGATGCCGGCGTCGTCCAGCATGGCCTCGCCCTCGCCCGTGGCGACGCCGTACAGTTCCGGCACGTCGTTCTCCTTCTCGCTCGGCAGGCCGCTGATGTACAGCGGGGTGACGTCGTTCTCGACGAGCCAGTTCGTGAGGCAACTGGCGAAGTCGTCGGCGCTCCCCGGCGAGACGGGGATGTCGCTCTGGAGGACGAGGAGGTCGCGCGACTCGTCCGCGTAGAGGCGGACCGGGGGCCGGAGGTCCGATGACTCCCCCTGATAGGTGGCGACCTGCGGGAGCCCCTCGCAGTGGAGCGACGCGTAGTAGGTCATGTCGAACGTGGTGACGAGGTGGTCGGCGGCGATCTTCCCGACGAGGCCGATGCCCGGCAGTCCCTCGACCAGCGTGGGCGTGTCGAGGTCGACGTCGGCCCTGATGGAGATGTGAGCCATGTGTGACCTTCGCCCGGTAGTCGGTTAACGCTACCCCCGTCTCGCGGCCACACGGTCCACGCGCGCCCCGGATGGAAACGCACAAACGCGCCGGGAGGGAAGCGCGGTCATGGTTCTGGAGCGGTACGACCCGCTCGTCGACGACGTGGCGGCCTTCCGCGCGGCCTGCGAGCGGCCGCTCCCGTCGGTGGTCCGGGTCAACACCATCAAGGCCACCGTCGAACGGGCGATGCGGGCGCTGGACGACGAGGGCGAGGGGTACGAGCAGGCCGAGTGGAACCCCGAACTCCTCCGGCTGGACACCCGGTCGCCGGGCAACACGTGGCCGTACTACCACGGCTGGCTGTACGGACAGGAGGAGGTCAGCGCCCTCCCGGCGCGCGTCCTCGACCCGCAACCGGGCGAGCGCGTCCTCGACCCCTGTGCCGCGCCGGGGAGCAAGACCACCCAGCTGGCGGCGCTGATGGACGACACCGGGACGCTCGTCGCCAACGACTCCAACCTCGGGCGACTCTCGGCCCTGCGGTCGAACGCCGAGCGCTGTGGCGTGACGAACCTCGCGGTGACCCACGGCGACGCGCGCAACTTCTCACTCAAACCCTTCGACATGGAGGCGTTCGACCGCGTCCTCGTCGACGTTCCCTGCTCCTGCGAGGGGACGATTCGGAAGAACCCCGACACGCTCGACGAGTGGAGTCTCTCGCACGTCGAGGGCATCGCGGGCGTCCAGCGGGGCATCCTCGAACGGGCCGTGCAGGTCACCCGCGAGGGCGGGACGGTGGTGTACTCGACGTGCACGTTCGCTCCCGAGGAGAACGAGGGCGTCCTCGACTGGGTGCTCGACCGCGAGGACTGCCGACTCGTCCCCTTCGAGACGAACCTCGAGACGCGCCCCGGCGTCACCGAGTGGAACGGCGAGACGTACGACGAGTCGGTCGAACACGCCCGGCGAATCTATCCGCACCTCAACGACACGGGCGGGTTCTTCTGTGCGAAACTGGAGGTGGGAACGTGAGCGACCCGTCCGACGGAGATGGGGACATCCGCGAGAACGTCGGCCACCAGTTCGACCGTCTGCCCGAGACGGCCGACGACCGCGAGGTCGAGGGGCGGCCCTCCCGCCGGGCGGTCCTCGACTGGTGGGAGGAGCGCTTCGGCGTCCCGCCCGCCGTCTTCGAGGACCACACGTTCTGGGAGAAGGGGTCCGGGAAGGTGTGGGCGTTCGCCGGGAGCGTGCCCCACCCGTCGACCATCGAGGCACTCGGGATGACGCTCCTGCGGGTCAGACAGGAACACTGGAAGCCGACGACCGACGGCGTCCAGCGATTCGGACGCCACGCGACGAGGAACGTCGTCCACCTCGACCGGGAGGCGGCACGCCGGTTCGTCGCCGGCGAGGACCAGGACGTCGAGTGGGACGGCGACTGGGGGTACCTCGTCGTGACCCACGACATCGCGGGCGGGGCGGAACCCCTCGGCGTCGGCCTCTACCTCCACGGCGAGTTGCGCTCGCAGATACCGAAGGGGCGACGGCGGGTCCTCGATTGACCGGCGCGCGACCAGCGGATCCCCCCACGACGCTGACACAGGGTATCAACACTATATCTATTGCCGGGGTTTCGGCAAAACGGGTCGTTAAAATCGTCTGGACAGCTCCGGAGTCACGCGGTTTCCCGGCCCATCGGGACCCGTAGTCGCCCCCATCTCACCACCTCTCGATAGCTAAAATTATCTCCGAACAATTACATTCATTTCGACAATAACTATAAGCTATCTTGATTGTTCCTTACGTGTGAGTAACGACGAGTACGTCCCCGACGGTGGGGACCGGACTGCGAGTGGAACAACGTACGGCCGTCGACCCTTCCTGAAGGGTGCGGGGACGCTGGCCGCCGCGGGCGCGTTCTTGGGTGGTTTCGTCACCGAGGGCGGCGCGACGACTGCGGCCGACGCGCAGGTCCCGGACCGGACGCCCGACAGGACCTACGACGTCAGCGCCATCAGCCTGAACATCCCGTTCAGTCAGACCGGCCTGCACCAGCCCAACGGCGCGATGTTCGTCCTCGACGAGAACAAGGAGGACGTCCGCGCGGTCGAGGACCTCGAAGCGGGGAGCGACCCGCGGACCCGCCTCATCGAACCGCTGGTCGTCCGCGCGAACGAGGGCGAGGTCGTCGAGATTCGGCTGACGAACGAACTCGACCAGCACGTCTCGATGCACCAGACGGGCCTGCCCTACGACGTGCAGACGTCCGACGGGATGGCCGTCGGGTTCAACGAGGACACGACCGTCGCGCCCGGCGAGACCATCAGCTACCAGTGGCACGCCAACCGCCTCGGGACGTTCTTCTTCCACGACGGCGCGACGTCGCCGTACGACTCGATGCCGGACGGCAACCCCGGCAATATCAACGGCTTCGCCCGCGGCCTGTTCGGCGCGATGGTCGTCGAACCCGAGGAGGCCGAGTGGACCGACCCCCGAAACGGCGAGCCCCTGCCGAGCGGGACGCGCGCGAACATCCTCCTCGACGACGACGACGAGGCACAACCCGGCATCGACCACCGCGAGTTCGTCGTCTTCTACCACGACCCGCAGGGCGTGGTGACCGAAGACGGCGGGCACTTCAACTACCCGGGGACCGACGAGGAACAGCACGTCCACGGCATCAACTACCGGGCGGCGACGACCGGCGGGCGCTTCGACGAGGACGACCCCGACCTGAAAGACGACGCCGACCCGGTGACGTTCTACAGTTCGTGGGTCCACGGCGACCCGGGCGGCGGCGACACCGTCTTCGAGGCGTACACCGGCGACCCGACGAAGTTCGTCGCCGTCGGTGCCCAGCTAGAGGAGAACCACGTCCACCACATCCACGGTCACCGCTGGCAGGAGGGCCAGTTCCCGGAGGGTGGTGAGGAGACCGACACCATCGACGCCCAGACCATCGGTCCGGGCGCGACCTACGAGGCGTACCTGACGGCCGCCTACGGTGACGACAGCTCCTACCCCGACCGCGACTTCGAGGAGGCGTTCGACATCGGCGCCGGCGGCACCCACCAGGCCCCCGGCGATTACTTGTTCCACTGCCACCTCTTCCCGCACTACGGCGAGGGGATGAACGCCATCTTCCGCGTCAACGACAAGGTGAAAGACGACCTCGTCGAACTCCCGAACAACCGGGCGGACGACGACGACGACGACAACCTCTACCCGGCCGACTCGGACCGACCCAGCTGGCAGGAACTCGTCGGGACGACCATCGACGAGGAGGGCGAGGCACCCGCCAAACCCCCCGGACAGGGCCGCGAACCCACCGCCGAGGAGGAAGAGCACCTGACGCCGCTGGTCGACGGGGCGCCCTACGTCGACCCGTGCATCGAGGAGGAGGTCAAGCGGACCGTCGAGTACGAGACGGTCGCGCTGTTCTCGAACATCGTCTACAACGACTCGGGCGACCACGACCCCGACGGCCGCATCTTCATGGCCAAGTCCGCGAAGATAACGGAGCACCGCGAGGACGGCGACGTGGTCGTCCTCGACCAGGACTACTCCGAGGACGTCCAGAAGGTGCGCGACGGGGAGATGAACCCCGAACCGCTCGTCCTGCGGGCGAACGTCGGTGACTGCATCGAGGTCACGCTGACGAACGAACTCCCCCAGGACGCCTCGCACCACATCCACTTCGTCTCCTACGACCCGCTCGGGTCGGACTCGACGATGGTCGGCTACAACTACGACAGCGGGACGGATCCCGGCGAGTCGCGCACCTACCGCTGGTTCGCCGACGAGGAGGGCACCATCTTCATGCACGACCACATGGTCGGCGTCGAGTTCGGCCAGCACGGGACGTTCTCGACGTTGCTCGTCGAACCGGAGGGGTCGGAGTGGCTCGACCCCTACTCCGGCGAACCGATGACCACGGGCGCGCAGGCGATGATCGACCCGCCCGAAGCCGAGGCGTTCCGCGAGCAAGCGCTCATCTACCACGACTTCGCGCCGCTGAAGGACCGCGACGGCAACTTCGTCAACAACAACCGCCAGCACGCCGAGAACGCGGGGGTCATGGCCATCAACTACCGGAACAGCCCGTACTTCCACCGCGACGATGCGGACCCGGCGTACGTGTTCAGTTCCGCGCGCCACGGCGACCCGGAGACGCCCGTCCTCGAGGCCTACGACGGCGACCCCATCCGCATCCGCCTCGTACAGGGCGCCTGGGAGGAACAGCACAACTTCTCGATGCACGGCCTGCGCCTCGACCGCCAAGGGCTGACCGACGCGGGGTCGACGGCACAGATCATCGGCACCTCCGAGGCGTTCACCCTCGGGACCGTCGCCTCGCGCATCCCGCAGGACCTGAGCGAGAACGAGAACGACGAGGTGCTCACGGACCCGAACCTCGACGTCCTCATGCAGGACACCGGCGGGCCGATGCCCAACCCGAACGGCCTGCCCGTCACCGACTTCCTGTACGGGTCGACCATCGACGAGGACCTCTGGACCGGCATGTGGGGCATCACCCGCGTGTGGGGCGACTCGGTCAGTCACCTCCAGCCGCTGCCCGGCAACGCCCCGCCGCCGGGGCGGATCACGGACCTCCAGCTCCGCCAGATGGGCCACCCGGCCCCATTCGCAGACTTCTCGAGGGCGCGCTACGGCCAGAAGGCGAAACTGTACTATGCCGAGGACGACGACAGGACGTTCCCGGCGGACAAGGACGCCCGGCAGAACAACAGCGTCGGACGGGTGCCCCCGAAGGCACCCAGCCCGGGGTGGCCGTGCGAGGACGACGTGCCCATCCGGACGTACGACGTCTGTGCGCTCCGGACCGACATCCAGTACAACGAGTACGGCGACCACGACCCAGACGGCATCGTCTACGCCCTCGAGAGCGACGTCAACGCCATCAGGTACGGCGGGAAGAACCCCGAACCGCTCATCATCCGGGCCAACGAGGGCGACTGCATCGAGCTGACTCTCAAGAACCGCATCGAGCCCCCGGAGGACGACCACTTCCAGGCGGACCTCATCGTCGGGAAGCCCGAGACGGTCCTCGGCGAGGACCTGATGGACTTCTACGGTCCCGAGGGCCGCCTCGCGCGGTACGCCCACGGGACGACCGACGACGGCGTCGTCAGGCAGAACGTCAGCTGGATCGCGGACCGCGAGAAGCGCCGGTGCATCTCCTCCAGCGAGATCACGACGGACCTCGAAGAACAGACCGCGTCGGTCGAGGTGACCATCGCCGAGGACTGCGAGGGGGAGATCGAACTCTCCTTCGCGATGTACCGCAAGCCCTCCGCGCCCGCGCAGTTCGACGCCGAGGCCCACCAGCACCTCGTCGACGCGGAGACGCGGACGCTCGGGCCGGGTACCCACACGTTCACCGTGGACCTGCCCGAACCGACCCACCCCCTCCCGCGCGCCAACGCCCCGTGGGAGGAGTCGCTGCGGATGTCGATGCACCCCCACAAGCTGCGCTACGACGCACAGGGGAGCGACGGCGCGACGGTCGGGTTCAACTACGACCAGACGGTCGCGCCCGGCGAGGAGATCACCTACCGCTGGTACGCCGACGACGAGTTCGGCTCGCTCGTGCTCTGGGACATGGCCGACACCCGGAGCCACTGGCACCACGGCGCGTTCGGGAAGCTCATCGTCGAGCCCGAGGGCTCGGCGTACCTGAACCCGGAGACCGGCGGCAAACTCCGACAGGGGGCGGGCGACTCCGCGATGATCGTCTCCCCCGAGCGGACCTTCCGGGAGTTCGCGCTCCTGATGAGCGACGGGATGGACATCATCAACCCCACCGGCGAGTGCGTCGTCCCCATCGGCGAGGAGGACCTCGTCGTCGAGGACGGCGGCGAAGACGGCGGGGAACTCGGTGAGGAAGTCGAGGACGGCGAGGGAATCAACGTCGTCAACGACCAGGAGGACCCCGACGGAGGGGACGGTGACGAACACGGGCAGGGTCACCCCAACCACCAGCCGTGCAACCAGATCGGCGACCCCGAGGACCACGGCTACGTGGCGACGAACTACCGCTCGGAGCCATTCCGCTACCGCCTCGAGGACGACGACCGCATCCACAAGGTGTACAGCTCGGACGTCCACGGCGACCCAAACACCCCGGTGTTCAAGGCGCTCCAGGGTGAGCCGGTCGTGTTCCGCGCGAGTCAGGCCGGGACGAAGGCCCGCGGCATCTCGCTGCACCTCTCGGACCACCACTGGCCGCGCTACATGGATACGGAGAACCCGCCGGTCGTCGGCGTCGACGACCGGTTCATCCCCGGCCGCTCGATCGACCTCTACATCGAGGGCGGGGCCGGCGGGACCGCCAACAGCGCGGGCGACTTCCTCTACCGCGAGATGAAGGAGGACCGCCGGACGGAAGGCGGCCTCTGGGGCATCTTCCGCGTGCTCGTCGGCGGGTCGGATCCGACGGTCAAACCGCTCCCGGAGGACGTCGGCGCCTCCACCGCGGCCGACTGACCGGACGACCGCGCACCGCTCTCTCGCTTCTCTCGTCTCTCCGTCCGTCACTCGTTCTCTCCGCTCACAGCGCGCCGAGCACCCCGCCCGACGCGAAGGTTCACGTAGGTGGAGGCGGCCACCCGCCCCATGCGCTGACGAGTCGCCGCGAAGCGTCCGCGGGAGCGGGGCACCACGTGTCCCGACACGGCCGGGTGGCCCACCGCCGTGTGTGACACGCCGCTTCGCGTCCGCCGAGGTGTCGCCCGTTCGCTACTCCTTTCGTCGCACGGTGCCGCTGCTCAGCCCCGCCCACTCCACGCGGAAACCGAGCCGCGAGAGCGTCGCGCTCACCTCGTCGATGCCGGCCTCGTCGAGGGCGCGCTCGGCCGCCGCGAGTGACATCCCCGCCTCGACCTCCTCGGCCAGCGCCGCCAGCACCGCGGGACGGACGAGCGTCCGGCCCACCCGCTCGTGGTCGGGGAAGCGCTTCCCCTCGATGGCGTCCTCGCTGACGCCGTAGTCGGCGGCGAGGGCCTCGATAGTGACCACGTCGTCGTCCGGGACGAGTTCGTCGGGGAGACCCTCGGCGCTCGCCGCGACCAGTTCGGCCTCGTAGCGCCGCAGCGCGTCGCGGACGTCCTTCACGCGGACCGTTCCCGTGTACGGGATGGCGCGGTGGTCGAGCGCCTCGATGTCCTCACCGACGCCGAGCGACCGGTCGACGGCGACGAGCAGTTCCACGTCCTCGAGGTCGGCCAGCCGCGAGAGCTTCTTCTCGACGTACTCGGGCGTCCAGAAGCCCATCACCTCGAAGAAGACGCGGAAGTCGCCGTGCGCCCAGTCGAGCGCGAAATCCGGGATGACGACGTGTGCGCCCGCGGCCAGCGGCTCCGGTTCGCGCACGAGCGTCCAGTCGAGGTCGAGCGACTGGAAGCGCCCCGCGAAGTCCGCCTCCACCCCGCTGTCGAACGTCATCTCGGTCACGGGGTCGGCGTCGGGGACGGCCACGTCCTCGTGCGAGAGCGAGAGGGTCCGCTCGCGCCCCCGGTCGTCGATGGTCGCCTCCAGCGACCACTCGGCGGTCTTCGCGACGGTCCGCAGGAGGCGGGCGAAGCGGGTCCCGTAGCGCCGCGAGCGGGCGAACAGCGCGTCCGGCCCCGTCACGACGACCACCCGCCCCTCGTCGGTCGCCCGGACCTCGTACATCAGACGGAGGCGCTTGACCGCCGAGATGAGCCGTTTCGGGTCCGACGAGCGCACGCGGACCTCGACCGCGTCGAACAGCGCCGTCTGCGCCAGCGAGAGGTCGTACTGCGCACAGAGGTCCGCCGGTCCCCACCGCGGGTCGAACGCCGTCATCACCTCGCGTTCCTCCAGGTCGGCGTAGAGCGACGATTCGAGTTCTGGGGGCGTGACGCCGAGCGTCGACGCCGCCTCCTCGAGGACGGTGGCGCGCTCCGTCCCGGTGACGGCGTTCCGGTCGGCTGCCGCGCGGAACACCACGTCGCGGGCGCGTTCGGGCGGGACCGCCGCCCGCGTCTCGAAGACGGCCTCGCGTTCGAGGAGCTTCGCGAACCCCCGGACGAGCTTGAAGTCCTCGGCCTCCCCTTCGAGCGTCGCGAGTGCGTCGTCGAGCGTGGCGCGCGGCTCACCCACGTGCCCCTGGAAGACGCCGAGGACGCGCGCGGCCAGCGGGCGGTCACGCTCGTCGGTGAACTGTGGCCGGTAGCCGCCACCCGCCCGCGAGACGCGGAGGAGGTCCTTGGTCAGCACGTCCGCTCCTCGGCCGGCGACCGACGAAAAACTGCCGGGCTGCCGTGCGGACACCGACTGCGACCCCCCAAGGACGCTTCGTCGCCGGTGACGACGGCCGTCGTGTGCCTCTGACTTCGACCCCTGCGTTGCCCGACCCGACCGCAGTTGCCCGGATTTCCGACGCTTGTGCGCGCGATGCGCAAGTGCCGGTACACCGGAGGGGAACAAATGGCCGGCGGTGTCTCATCTGCTGTTTTATAACCTGTCAACCGGATCCCGTGAGCACCGTCTCGACGAGCCGGTACGTCCCGCGGCGCAGTCGCCGGCCCGCGGCGGTCGAGGAGATGCCCAGTGCGTCGGCGACGTCCTCCAGCGTCGCGGTTCGCGGGTCGTCGAAGAACCCACACTCGAAGGCGACGAGCAGGGCCTCCCGCTGTGGCTCCGTCAGGCCCGCGTCGCCCCACTCGCCGTGGTCCTCGACGCTGAACAGCCGCCGGACGTCGAAGGTCACGCCGAGGTTTCGGCAGTACTCCCCGAACTCGACCAGCGCCTCCCGGTCGGGAAACTGGAACCGACTGGTCCACGTCCCGTCCTGACAGGTCCCGCTGAGCAGCGCCCCGCCCTGCCGGACCAGTTCGGGGACCACCAGCAGTCCGGGCGTCGGTTCGACCCGATAGAGGCGGTCCCCATCGCCCGCTGCGACGACGACGGGGTTCCGGACGGACCCGTCCTCGACGAGCGCGGCGTCGAAGGCGTCGTAGTCCGGACACTCCACGGAGTAGAACAGGTAGGGGACGCCGGCGGTCGCCGCGGCGTGGTAGCGCGACTCGATGACCGCCTCCGGGACGGCCCTGCTCGCGTGATAGAACATCTGCTCGGGGTGGGTGACGCGCACCTCGGCGATGATGCTCGTGTCGGGGGGCATGGTGGAGTACAGGTGGGGGCCGCCGGAGGAACGGCGATGTTGGACGGGAAGCGATAGCGACGCTAATATCTACCGGGAACGGACCGCGGGCCCCGTTCACTCGTCGTACGGGGCCGGTCTACCGCCGCCTGCTGGCGACGCCCTCCTCAGCCGTCTCCGCGGTGACGAGTTCGTAGAGGAGCGCCCGCCCGCCGTCGGTTTTCGGGCGCAGGACCCTGCCGAGGCGCTGGGTGAACTCGCGTTCGGACCCGCTGCCCGAGAGCACGACGGCGACGTTCGCGTCGGGCACGTCCACCCCCTCGTCGAGGACGTTCGCGGTGACGACCCGCGCGTACTCCCCCTCGCGAAAGCGCCGGAGGATGGTACGTCGCTCGCTCGCGCCCGTCTGGTGGGTGATGGCCGGCAGGAGGAAGCGCTCCGAAAGGCGGTAGACGAGGTCCGTCGAGGCGGTGAAGACGATGATGCGGTCCTCGCGGTGTCGGTCGAGGATGCGCTCCAGTTTCTCCACCTTCGCGTCGGCGTGCATCATCACGTCGCGGGCGCGCTGTTTCGCCAGCAGGGCCTCGCGCGCCCGCGGGTCGTTCCCCGACCGCTTCACCAGCTCTTGATAGTCGCTTCCCGAACGCATCCGGATGTTCGAGGACGCGAGGTAGTCGGTGAACGTCCCCTGTGCGGCCTCGTAGCGCTCGCGCTCCGCCTCGGAGAGCGTGACGGTGACGCGCTTGATGTCGTACTCCGCGAGGTGGTCGCCCGCGAGATCGTCGGCGGTGCGGCGGTACACCCGCGGGCCGACGAGGTCCGCGACGACCTCGTGTGCGCCGTCGGGTCGCTCGAAGGTGGCGGTGAGTCCCATCCGCGCCGGCGCGGGGAGCAGGCGGGCGATGTCGCGGTAGCCCTCGCCGCCGAGGTGGTGGACCTCGTCGAAGATGACGAGGCCGAAGCGGTCGCCGACGTCGTCGGCCCGGAGGTACGCCGAGTCGTACGTCGAGACGGTGAGGGGGGCGAGGCGCTGTTCGCCGCCGCCCATCTGGCCCACCTCGCGGTCGAACTCCGCCTCCAGTTCGCGTCGCCACTGTTCGAGGAGGTCGACGGTCGGGACGACGACGAGCGTCGGGACTCCGAGGGCGACCATCGCGCCGATGGCGACGACGGTCTTGCCGCTCCCCGTCGGGAGTTCGACGACGCCACGGTCGCCCGCCTCGCGCCACGCGTCGAGGGCCGTCCGCTGGTACTCGCGGAGGTCGTAGGTCGTCGTCAGGTCGAGTGCGGGCGCGTCGAGGACGCGGTCCTCGTAGCCGACGCCCGCCTCGTCGAGGGCGGCCCGCAGGTCGGGGTAGCGGTGGGCGGGCGCGCGCCACGTCAGCGACCGGGCGTCACGCTCGACGAACGCGAGGCCGTCGAGCGCCCCGGCGGCCCCCTCGTCCCCGTCACCGCCGATGCGGATGGTGCCGTCCTCGAACCTGAGCGAGAGCACGCCCGAGGTTGCCCGGCGGCCGGTATGTCGGTTGCGGTGGATTCCGTTCGGGTTAAACGGCCGCCGACCCTCCTACAGACAATGACCGACGAGCAGGAGTCCACCGACGTGAGTGTCGAGACGGACCACGCCGACGGCGAGGCGGCGTCGGAGGCGGCCGCCTCCACCACGAACGCGGCCGCGGACCCGGATGCGAGTCCCGACGGCGTCGACGCGGGCGCGAACGAGGACCAGGACCTCGTCGCGCGCGTCGAGGAGAGCGACGCCGAGCGACTCGCAGAGGAGATTCGCGCCCTGCGCGAACGGAACGCCGATCTGGAGGCGGAGGTCGCCGAACGCGAGGAGACGGTCGAGGACCTCGAATCGCGACTCAAGCGCAAGCAGGCAGAGTTCCAGAACTACAAGAAGCGCATGGACAAGCGCCGCGAACAGGAACAACAGCGTGCGACCGAGGACCTCGTCTCCCGTCTCGTCGACGTCCGCGACAACCTGAAACGCGGCCTCGAACAGGACGGCGACATCCGCGAGGGCGTCGAGTCCACCCTCCGGCAGTTCGACGAGGTGCTCGAAGGCGAGAACGTCGAGGAGATCGCGCCCGACCCGGGCGCGGACGTGGACCCGCAGCGTCACGAGGTGCTGATGCGCGTCGAGAGCGACCACCCCGCCGGGACCGTCGACGAGGTCCACCGCTCGGGCTACGAGATGGCCGAGAAGGTCATCCGACCCGCGCAGGTCACCGTCAGCGACGACGAGTAGTCGCCCTCCACGAACCGGTTCGGGCGTCTGGGCTGGCACTTCTGTATAACCCTTCTGGACGGCGAGCCGACCGGTTCGCGAAAACCGCACGACTGCGGCGGTGTCGGGCGCGAGTGTGTGACAGCGTATTCAGCAAGGTTTAACGGTCCGACGCCGATAGGTGGAGGTAATATGGCGAGCAACAAGATTCTCGGTATCGACCTCGGTACCACCAACTCCGCGTTCGCGGTGATGGAGGGCGGGGACCCGGAAATCATCGTCAACGCCGAAGGCGAGCGGACGACCCCCTCGGTCGTCGCCTTCACGGACGACGAGCGACTCGTCGGTCGCCCCGCGAAGAACCAGGCCATCCAGAACCCCGAGCGCACCATCGCGTCCATCAAGCGCCACATGGGCGAGGAGGGCTACACGGTCGAGGTCGACGGCGAGGACTACACGCCCGAGGAGATCTCGGCGATGATCCTCCAGAAGATCAAACGCGACGCCGAGGAGTACCTCGGCGACGACGTCGAGAAGGCCGTCATCACGGTCCCGGCGTACTTCTCGGACCGCCAGCGACAGGCGACGAAGGACGCCGGCGAGGTCGCCGGCTTCGAGGTCGAACGCATCGTCAACGAACCGACCGCCGCGTCGATGGCCTACGGCCTCGACGACGACACCGACCAGACCGTGATGGTGTACGACCTCGGCGGGGGCACCTTCGACGTCTCGGTGCTGGACCTCGGTGGCGGCGTCTACGAGGTCGTCGCGACGAACGGGGACAACGACCTCGGGGGCGACGACTGGGACCAGGCGGTCATCGACTACCTCGCCGACGAGTTCGAGGCCGAACACGGCGTCGACCTCCGCGAGGACCGACAGGCTCTCCAGCGCCTGAAGGACGCCGCCGAGGAGGCGAAGATCGAACTCTCCAGCCGGAAGGAGACGACCATCAACCTCCCGTTCATCGCGGCGGGCGACTCCGGGCCGCTGAACCTGGAGACGAAACTCACGCGTGCGAAGTTCGAGTCGCTGACGCGCGACCTCGTCAAGCGCACGGTCGAACCGACCGAGCAGGCCCTCTCGGACGCCGGCTACTCGAAGTCCGACATCGACGAGGTCATTCTCGTCGGCGGGTCGACCCGGATGCCGATGGTCCAGGAACAGGTCGAGGAGCTCACCGGGCAGGCCCCGAAGAAGAACGTCAACCCCGACGAGGCCGTCGCGCTGGGCGCGGCCATCCAGGGTGGCGTCCTCTCGGGCGACGTCGACGACATCGTCCTCTTGGACGTGACGCCCCTCTCGCTCGGTATCGAGGTCAAGGGCGGCCTCTTCGAGCGTCTCATCGACAAGAACACGACCATCCCGACCGAGGAGTCGAAGATCTTCACCACGGCCGCGGCCAACCAGACCAACGTGCAGGTCCGCGTCTTCCAGGGTGAACGCGAGATGGCAGACCAGAACGAACTGCTCGGCGAGTTCCAGCTCGCGGGCATCCCGCCCGCCCCCGCCGGCACGCCCCAGATCGAGGTGACGTTCAACATCGACGAGAACGGCATCGTCAACGTCGAGGCCGAGGACAAGGGGTCGGGCAACGCCGAGTCCATCACCATCGAGGGCGGCGCGGGCCTCTCCGACGAGGAGATCGACCGGATGCAACAGGAGGCCGAGGAGCACGCCGAGGAGGACAAGGCCCGTCGCGAGCAGATCGAGGCGCGCAACGACGCCGAGGGCGCGGTCCAGCGCGCTCGCACCCTCATGGAGGAGAACGAGGAGAACGTCTCCGACGACCTCCGCGAAGACATCGAGGCGGCCATCGAGGACGTCGAGGCGACCCTCGAAGACGAGGACGCCTCCACCGAGGAACTGCAGGAGGCCACCGAGGCCCTCTCGAAGGAACTGCAGGAGATCGGCAAGCAGATGTACGAGCAACAGGCCGCTCAGCAGCAGGCGGGCGGTGCGGGCGCCGGTGCCGCGGGCGCCGGCCCCGGTGCGGGCGGTGCCGGTCCCGGTGCGGGCCAGGAGTCGGAGTACGTGGACGCCGACTTCGAGGACGTAGACGAAGACGACGAGTAGTCGTCTTCGTCTGCCCGCCGGACGCAGTCCGGCGAACGTAGAGGACGACGAGGAGAACTGAAGCCCGTCTCGACTCACAGAACCGGCGACCTCGCCGTAGAAGCGCTTTTTCGGTTCCGCTCCACCCGGTCAGTCCCGCCTACGCCTCTTCTGCGACGGTCCCGACTTCCTCGCCGCGGACGACGGCTGCGAACTCGCGGGGGTGCTCGTAGTGGGGGAGCAAGAGCGTCTCGTCGAAGACGACGAGGCGTGCGTCGGCCTCCTCGGCCAGTTCGCGGCCCCGTTCGAGGGGGAGGATGTCCGCATCGCGGCCCCAGACGACGGTGACGGGCACGTCGAGGTCGGCGAGCGTCGTCCCGAGGTCGACGTCCGGGTCGAGGAAGCCGCTGACGAACGAGGCGGGCGCGAAGCGCGCGCCCTTCTGGTGGGTGAGCTGCCAGCGGTACTGGAGCCACTCGTCGTCCGCGTGGGACATGTCGTAGAAGCCGTGGTCCTCCTGGAAGTGCCGCAGCGAGCGCTTGCTGGCGATGGCGTTGAACAGCGCCTCGCCCGCCAGCGGCGACCGGAGGAGCGACCGAACCCACGTCCGCCGGCCGGGCATCGTGCGGGCGGTGGGACAGACCAACACGAATTCGGAGAAGCCGGCCTCCTCGGCCGCCATCGCGGCGTACGCCCCCGAGAGCGAGGAGGCGACGACGGTGGCGTCCTCGGTCAGGTCGCGGGCGACGTCCGCGACGAAGGTGGCGTACAGCGACGCGGAGTACATCAGCGGCGGTCGGTCCGAGAGGCCGAACCCGGGCAGGTCGGGCGCGACGACGTGGTAGTCCTCGGCGAGTTCGTCGAAGACGGGGGCGAACTCGGCGCTCGACGCGGCGGCGTTGACGCCGTGTACGAGGAGGAGGTCGGGGTCCTCGGGGTCGCCCGCCTCGGTGTAGGAGATGTCGAAGCCCCGCCAGCGGTACGTCTGGGTCGCGCGGCCGAGCGGTGCGCGGAGGGTCCGCGCTCGCGAACCGACGACGCGGTTCGCGAGGGCGGTGAGACCGACGCCACCCGCCAGTCCCGTCAGGAGTGGTTTGAGTCGCATACTCCCGGCTACGACCGTCGAGCGCTTAATTACTGTCCTACGGCGGCGGGGTGGTCGAGGCGGGCGTCGGGTTCAGTTGTCGTCGTTCGCGTCGTCACCGTCGCCCGTCCGTTCCTCGACGCACTCGCGGAGCGGTTCGAGGAGGTCGTCGGCGACGCTGTAGGGGTCCGTCTCGCGGGCGACGACGCGTTCGACGAACGCATCGAGGCCGCCCTGTCGCCGAATCTCGTCGGCCAGCAGGCGGTTCGTGTCCTCGCGCAGGAGCGTGCGAATCTCCTCGGCGTAGCGCAGGTGCTCGCGCTCCGTCCGCGTCCCCGAGGCGTCGAGGTACTCGGCGTGGTCGGCGAGCACCTCGATCAGTTCGTCGACGCCCTCGCCGGAACTGGCGACGGTCTCGACGAGCTGTGGCTTCCAGCCGTCGTCGTCCTCGGTGGCGGCGGCGACGGTCTCCATCGCGGCCTGCGCGTCGTCCGCACCGTGGTGACCCCCGCCGGTGAAGTCGCGACGGGTGTGGATCATCTCGCGGAGTTCCTGGACGGTCCGGTCGGACCCGGGGAGGTCGGCCTTGTTGACGACGAACACGTCGCCGATTTCGAGGATGCCCGCCTTGAGCATCTGGACGTCGTCGCCGCTGCCGGGCGGGACGAGGACGGCGACCGTGTCGGCCGTCTTCACGATGTCTATCTCGCTCTGTCCCGCACCGACCGTCTCCACGAGTATCTTGTCCTTCCCGAAGGCGTCTAAGGCCTTCACGGCGTCCGAGGTGGCGGTCGAGAGGCCGCCGAGCGATCCGCGGGCGCTCATCGACCGGAAGAAGGTGTCCATGTCTCCCGCGGTCGAGGCCATGCGGATGCGGTCGCCGAGGACCGACCCGCCGGTGAACGGGGAGGAGGGGTCGATGGCGATGACGCCCACGGTGAGGCCCTCGTCGCGGTAGTGGCGGGCGAGTTTGTCCACGAGCGTGGACTTGCCCGCGCCGGGACTCCCCGTGATACCGACCACGTCGGCGTCCCCCGTGTGCGAGTGGAGGGCGCTGACGAGGTCACGGTAGCCCGGCGAGCGGTTCTCTATCTTCGTGATGACCCGCGCGAGCGCGCGATGCTTCCCGTCGAGCAACTCCTCGATGAGGTCGGCCATCGGGGGTCAGTCGCGGTGCGGCGCGTTCTCCCGGACGAACTCGACGGTCTGCTCCATCGACGCGCCGGGGCCGAATATCTCGGCGACGCCCGCCTCCTTCAACTTCTCGCGGTCGTCCTCGGGGATGATGCCCCCCAGTATCACGAGGGTGTCGTCGGCCGCGTCGTACTCCTCCAGGCCCTCCATGATCTTGGGGACGAGCGTGTTGTGCGCCCCCGAGAGGATGGAGATCCCGAGGACGTCGACGTCCTCCTGGACCGTCGCCTGCACGATCTCGTCCGGCGACTTGTGGAGGCCGGAGTAGATGACCTCGAACCCGGCGTCGCGGAACGCGCGGGCGATGACGTGTGCGCCCCGGTCGTGTCCGTCGAGACCGACCTTCGCCACGAGACACCGGATGGTCCGCCCTTCGGCCGCGTCTGCGTCTGCGCTCATACCCGGTGAATCGGTGGTACACCGTTTCACTCTAACGGTCCACACGGTGGCCGTCGCGACACCCCCGCGAGGCGGAAGCGAAGCGGCCATACTGCGGGGCTCCCAACACCACCCATGGCCACAGCGACCGGCGAAAACGTCGTCAAGGAACACCCGCGGGCCGTCACGGCCGTCCTCTCGGTCGTGGGCTACGCGCTCGTCCTCGGGGCGTTCGCTGGCGTCATCCCCCTGTTCCCCGAACTCTCCCGGGACACCGTCGTCCTGTTCTCCGACCTCATCGCCGTCGTGAACTCCCTCGCGCTCACCGCCCTCCTCGTCGGGTGGCGCTTCATCCGCCGCGGGGAAGTCGAGAAGCACCGCGCCGCAATGCTGACGGCGTTCTCGCTCATCGTCGTCTTCCTCGTCCTCTACCTCTGGAAGGTCGGCGGGGGCTTCGAGAAGAGCATCGCCATCCGCGAGGGACAGTTCCTCGCCGCCTACGCCGGCATCGTCGAACCGTTCTACCTCGCCATGCTGGCGACTCACATCGTCCTCTCGGTGGTGGCCGTCCCGGTGGTCCTCTACGCCATCGTCCTCGGCCTGACCCACACGCCCGAGGAACTGCGGAACACGGCTCACGCGCGCGTCGGGCGAATCGCCGTCACCGCGTGGTCGCTCAGCCTCTTCCTCGGCGTAGTCACCTACGTCATGCTCAACCACGTCTACTCGTGGGAGGTCCGGGAGGCACTCCTCCTCGTCGTCGTCCCCGCTGTCGGCGAGTACCTCCCCGACCGGGACTGATTCCCTCGACGTCCCCGGTCGTGCGAGAGTGTCACCCACCCGCACGCTCGGTAAGTAGCCCCCACACTTACCCGAGGTAAGTCCGGCGACGGCGCCCGCGTGGGACCGCCGTGCGGACGCCTATGACTGAAGACACACGCTATCAGGAGCTGTACCGTTCGACGATACCCTCGGTCGTCTCCATCTACCTCGCGGGCGACGGGCGCGGCCCCGGCGGCGCGGGGTCGGGGTTCGTCTTCCGCGTCGAACGCCCCGACGGGGGCGCCGACGACGTCGGCGACGACGGCTTCGTCGTGACCAACGAACACGTCGTCCGCGGGAGCGACAGTGTCGACGTTCGATTCAGCGAGGGCGACTGGCGCGTCGGCGACGTCGTCGGCGTGGACGCCTACACCGACCTCGCCGTCGTCCGCGTGCCCGACGTGCCCGCCTCCGCCCGCCCGCTCCCGTTCGCGGCGAGCAACCCCCTCCCCGGAACGCCCGTCGCCGCCCTCGGCAACCCGATGGGTCTCGATGGCTCCATCTCCGTGGGCGTCGTCAGCGGGTCGAACCGCTCGATGTACACGCGCGAGGGCTTCGCCATCCCCGACACCGTCCAGACGGACGCGCCCATCAACCCCGGTAACTCGGGAGGGCCGCTGGTCACCCTCGCCGGCGAGGTGGTGGGCGTCAACCGCGCCCGCGGCGGCGACAATATCGGCTTCGCCGTCAGCGGCGAGGTGGCCGCCCGCGTCGTCCCCGCCCTCGTCGAGACGGGCGCGTACCGTCACTCCTACCTCAAGGTCCGCACCCTCGACGTCTCGCCCACCGTCGCCGATGCCAACGGCCTACCCGACACCGGGGGCGTCCTCGTCGTGGACGTGAGCCTCGGCCCCGCCAGCGGCGCACTCCTCGGCGCGCGCGGCAGTCGGACGGTCCGCGGGCGCGAGATACCCGTCGGCGGCGACGTCATCGTCAGCGTCGACGGCCGGCCGGTGGACTCCCACGAGGGGCTGATGCGCTACCTCCTGCTGGAGACGACGCCGGGCGACACCGTCGAGGTGGAACTGCTCCGCCGGGGCGAACGCCTCACCGAACGAGTTACGCTCGGCGAGCGCCCGAACCCCGGTCGCCGGGGGGGCGACGGCGGGTCCGGGCGCATCCCGGTCCGCTGACCGTCCCGCTCAATCCGTCTGCGGGAGCGCGATGGCCCCCGCGAGGAAGAAGCCCGTCGTGAGCACGAGCAGGAGGGCGAGACTGGCGATGGGGTCGACCGTTCCGGCACCCCCACCGTCCTGTAGCGGCCAGTACGTCGCCCCGCGGACGCCCCGCGAGAACCACGTCAGCGGCGAGAGGTTCACCAGCGGGTGGAACCACTCCGGCAGCAGCGAGAGGGGGACGAACGTCTCCGAGAGGAACAGGAGGGGGAGAGCCACGCCGTTCGAGGCGGCGATGACGCCGTCCTGCGAGTCCGCGACCCGGCCGAGCAGCGCGCCCAATCCGCAGAACAGCGCCACGCCGAGGGCGACGAACGGGACCAGCAGCGGCGAGAACAGAATCTCCGCGCCCGTCACGAGGACGACGAGCGCGAGGATGATGAGACTCGCCAGCCCGATGATGAGGACGTTGACGAGCGTGTGCGCCAGTAGCCACTCGGCGCGCGAGAGGGGCGTCGTCGCCAGTTTCTCGAAGCGGTTGCCCTCGCGGTGGCGCGCGACCGTACTCCCAACCCGCGAGAGGGGCGTGAACAGCACCACCACGGCGAGGTACCCCGGCACGTAGTAGCCCGCAGGTTCGGTGAACAGGCCGCCGCCCGTGGGTTGCGTCTGGACCAGCGCCCCGAAGATGAGGATGATGATGACGGGGAAGAAGAACGTGAAGAACACGGCCGTCCGCCGGCGGATAAAGGAGTACCACGCCGCCCGCGCCTCGGCCAGCACCCGGTTCGCGCGGCTCACGCCGGGACCTCCGCCCGTTCGACGGGGTCGCCCGACGCGTCGACGCCGCGGCCCGTCAGCGCGAGGTAGACGGATTCGAGGTCCGGTTGCTCCCACCGGAGTTCGTCGTAGGCCACCTCCTCGTCCTCCAGTGCGCGGACGATGGCCCCGACGTCCGTCGGGGGCACGTCGGTGACGACGACGCCGCGTGCCGTCGCCTCGACCCGGTAGCCGCGCGCTTCGAGGGCCGGCACGGCGCGGTCGGGGTCGGCTCCCACGAGCAGTTCCGGCTGGCCGCCGTAGGCTTCGACGAGTTCGCGGGGCGTCCCCTCGGCGGCGACTGCCCCGTCGGCGAGCATGACGACCCGGTCCGCGAGGCGGTCGGCCTCCTCCATGTAGTGGGTGGTGAGGAGGACGGTGGTGCCGCCCGCGGCGAGCGATTCGAGCAGGCCCCACAGGTCCCGCCGCCCGGCGGGGTCGATGCCTGTCGTCGGTTCGTCGAGAATCAGCAGGTCCGGGTCGTTGACCAGCGTGATGGCGACGCAGACCCGTCGCTGTTGGCCCCCCGAGAGGTTCTCGTACCACGTGTCGGCGTCCTCCAGCATCCCCACGTCGGCCAGCACGTCGCCCACGGGCCGGGACTCGTCGTACAAGCCGGCGTAGTACGCGACGAGTTCGCGCGCGGTCAGGCGCTCGGGCGGGTCGAACGACTGCGGGAGCAAGCCGATTCGTTGCGGGTCGACCGACCGGGGTGACCCGCCGAACAGTTCGACCCGACCCTCGTACTCCGTCGTGCCCGTCAGCGCGCGGATGAGCGTCGTCTTCCCCGCGCCGTTCGGACCGATGAGGGCGAACACCTCGCCCTCCGCGACGGAGAGCGAGACGCCGTCCAGCGCGACGGTGTCGCCGTACTCGCGGCGGACGCCCTCGGCGACGATGACCATACCCGTCCTCCGGCGTACCACCGCCTAAGGATTCGGGTTCGCGCCTCCGGCGCGGGACCGCCCGTACACGCTTTTGTCACCGCCCGACGTGGGGCGGCCATGGACCGCATCACGCTCGGGTCGACCGGTCTGCAGGTCGCCCCGCTCTGTCTCGGGACGTGGCGCTTCGGTCAGGAGTCGAAGGGCACGATGGAGACCAACCGCGGACAGGCACACGACCTGCTCGACGCCTACGCCGACCGCGGCGGCAACTTCGTCGATACGGCCAACGGCTACGGGGACGGCCGCTCGGAGGAGTGGATCGGTGAGTGGTTGAACGAGCGCGACCGGGAGGAGTTCGTCGTCGCCTCGAAGGTGTACTGGACGCAGATGTCCGAACCCGACGAGAACCTCTCGCGCAAGACGATTCGCGCCGAAATCGAGGGCACGCTGGACCGTCTCGACACCGACTACCTCGACCTCTACTACATCCACCGCTGGGACGACGAGACGCCCATCGAGGTCACCCTGAACGCGCTCTCGGACCTCGTCCGCGAGGGGAAGGTCCACTACCTCGGTGCGAGCACGATGGCCGCCTGGAAGCTCACGAAGGCGCTGTGGACCAGCGACGTCGAGGGACTGGACCGCTTCGAGGTGACCCAGCCACTGTTCCACGCCGCCTACCACGACGACGTGCGCGACTACCTCGAGGTGTGTGCCGACCAGGACCTCGCGGTCTGTCCGTACTCCCCGCTCGCGGGCGGGTTCCTCACGGGCAAGTACGAACGTGCGGACCCCGAGGACCCGACGGTCGTCGAGGGCCCCGAGGGGTCGCGCGCCACGCTCGACGACCGCTTCTCGGACTTCTACCTCTCCGAGCGCGGGTGGCACGTCCTCGACGCGGTCCGGGAGGTGGCAGCGGAGGTAGACGCGACGCCCGCACAGGTCGCCCTGCGCTGGCTGATGGACCGCGAGTCGTTCACGTGTACGCCCATCGTCGGGGCGCGGACCGTCGAGCAACTGGACGAGAATCTCGGTGCCGTGGACGTCTCGCTGTCGGCCGACCAGCGCGAGCGCATCACGGACGCGCGCTACGCCGAGGACGGGCGGCGCTGGGGGCACTGAGAGCGGTTCGCACGCCTCCCAAGCGGTTTTGTCGGTCGCGCGGTCCCTTCCCTCATGACCGACCAGCGAACACGGGTCCGCGACGGCTACGACACCCTCGCCGCGGACTACGACGACCAGCGCTCGGCCGACCCGCCCGCGACCCTCGACGCCCTCACGGACCGACTCGACCCGGACGACCGGGTGCTCGACGCCGGCTGTGGCGGCGGGAAACCCGTTCTCACCCGACTTGACGCCGACTACCCGACGGTGGGACTCGACTTCTCGGCCGCCCAGTTGGACATCGCCCGCGGCCGGACGGACGGTCCCCTCGTCCGGGGCGACGTGACTCACCTCCCGTTCGAGCGTTCGAGTTTCGACGCTGTCACCTGCCTCTACACCATCATCCACCTCCCGCTCGACGACCACCCGGCGGTCCTCGGGGAGTTCGCCCGCGTCCTCCGGTCGGGCGGGTGGCTCCTGCTCACCTCGGGCGACGAGGCGTGGACGGGCCACAACGACGACTGGCTGGACACCGGCGTCAGGATGGAGTGGAGCTATCCGACCGCCGACGAGACGCGCGGGACGCTTCGAGAACACGGGTTCGAAATCGAGGAGGAGTGGCCGAACGGCCACCCCGACGGCGGGGACTTCCCGTTCCTGCTCGCGCGGTACGAGGGGTAGCCGTCGAGTCAGAGTCGCTCGCGGACGAGGCGGGCGATGGCGTCCACGTCGAACTCGTCGTCGGCGACGTCGAAGACCGCCTCGCCGTCCACCGACACGCGGAACACGCCGTGGTCGCCCGTGACGAGGGCAACGCGGTCCAGTCGCTCGCCGAAGTTCGTGAGGAGCGCGCGCTGGACGTCCACCGCCCGGTTCAGGAACCCGCAGGGGACGCAGTACTCGATTTCGACGACGGCCCCGTCGGACGCACTCGAACTCACCGCCCGACCCCCCGGCGCAGTCGGCCCACGTCGGCCATCGTGGGTCGCCAGACGAGGAGGACGACGGTGACGACGAAGACGAGCGTCGAGAGGCCGTAGGACTGGCCGTAGGCGGCGGAGACGAGGGCCGCGGACCCGCCGACGAACCCGCTCAGGACGCCCGCAATCAGGGGAAGTGTACAGGAGACACAGGAGAACAGGCCGAGCAGGCTCGCCGCCGCGCCGCTCGCCGCGTCGAGGACGGTGGCGTAGGCGAGGTAGGCGAGCGTGAGGTAGCCGAACACCTTGAACGGGAGGAAGACCAGCGTGAACGTCGACCCGCCGTACAGCACGGCGGGACTCCACCCCGGCGGGAACGAGGAGAGGACGACGTTCAGGCCGCTCTCGTAGCCGCCGACGCCGACGGCGAACAGGCCGCCGAAGTACGCGAGTACGAGGAAGTAGCCCGCGCCGACGAGTCCCGCGAGCACCTTGCGGCGGGTCGTCCCCGACGGGCGGTCGACCGCCCAGAGCGCCCAGAGGGCGGCGTTGATCCAGACGAACGGGTAGACGTAGTACACCGGCCGGGTCGGGACGACGCCGGTCCAGGCGAGGTAGGCGACCACGAGGAGCAGTTCGGTGTTGAGTAGGACGGCCCACGCGAGCAGTCCCTCGCGACTCGGTCGGATTCGGTGGGTGGTGATAGTGCTCATTCGTTGGGTCGGGTGTCGGTGGTGGTCGTGTCGCGGGACCTCACAGCGCGATGGCGTCGACGACGATGGCGAACAGGAGCGCGCCGAGGTAGGCGTTCGAGGCGTGGAACGCCCGGAACGCGGCGGCCTCGGTCCGTTCGCGGTGGAGGCGGACGACCATCCAGAGGAATACCGCCCCGAGGGAGACCGTCGTGACGGCGAACAGGGGGCCGAGACCGGTCAGGGCGGTCAGCGCCGTCGCCGCGAGCAGCGTCGCCGCGAGGTAGTAGAGGATGTGTTTCCGGGTGGCCGTCTCGCCGCGGACGACGGGCATCATGGGGAAGCCGCCGCGCTCGTAGTCGTCCTTGTACGCCAGCGCGAGGTTGTAGAAGTGCGCGGGCGTCCAGAGGAAGATGACGCCGGCCAGTACGAGGCCGCCGAGACCGGTCCCGCCGGCGACGTCGCCCGTGATCTCGCCTGTCACGGCCACCCAGCCGATGAGCGCCGGGAGCGCGCCCGCCGCCCCGCCGATGACGGTGTTCTGGACCGTGTTGGGCTTGAGCACGAGCGTGTAGATGACGCTGTAGAAGACGATGGCGACGAAGCCAAGCGCCGCCGCGAGCAGGTTCACCTGCAGGAAGATGGCGACGGCCGCGAGCGTCAGCATCCCGCCGAAGGTGAGCGCGTTCCGCACCGGCACCTGATGGGTCGCGAGGGGTCGGTCGCTCGTCCGCTGCATCTTCTGGTCGATGTCGCGTTCGAGGACGTGGTTGAACGTCCCGCTCGCGCCGATGGCGAGGATGCCGCCCGTGAGGGTGTAGACGATGGTGTCGAGGCGGAGGGCGGGGCCCGCCGCGAGCGCCATCCCCGCACTGGCGACGAGACAGAGCAGCCACATGAGTCGCGGCTTCATCAACTGGAAGTAGGCCCAGAGCGTCGTCTTCGCGCGCCCGGCGAACGTCGTCGGGCGCGTCGGGGCGGGTGATGGAGGGACCGGGTGGGAGTCGGTGTCGGAGTCCTCTGCAACCGGCGGCTCGTCGGTGTCGGCCACCGGATCGCGGTGGCCCGTCTCGGCTTCGAGTTGCCACGCCAGCGCGAGGGCGAGGGCGGTGAAGATGGCCGTCCCGACGAGCAGGTGTGCGCCGGAGAGCGGTGCGGGCGCGCCGGTGACGGCGACGAACGCGCCGAGACCGACCTGTACGGGGTAGAGCAGGCCGGCGGTGAGGAGCGCGCCCTTCACGCGTCGGGAGGCGGCGGACCACCCCACGTACGCGGTGACGACGCCGAGGAGGCCGACGAGGGCGGCGACGACCCGGTGGCCCGTCGCGATGGCCACCTTCGGGTCCGTGAGCGGGTCCGAACAGAGGGGCCACGAGGTACACGCCGTGACCGCCTCCGCGAGGGCCGTCGTCGCGCCCGCCACCACCAGCAGGTAGACGCCGAGCACGGTGGCCGCGAGCAGCGTAGTGAAGCGTGGTGTCCGGGACACGGGTAGTATCCGTACTCTGGTGTCTCCGCACGTAAACCCCGCGCTTTTCGCGGGGGTATCGGGCCGCAGTCAGCAGGTATTTACGTCGCACAATCGAACGCCGATTCATGAGAAAGGCGCGGAAACTACTGGGGGCGTTCGCCGGTCTCGCGGTGCTGGCTCTCTTCGTCGAACCCGCGGCCGCCCAGTCGTCCGTCAACGAGGAACTCATCTTCGGGCTGAACCGGAAGCTGATGTACGTGGCGGTGCCCATCACGGTGCTCGTCGAGGGCATCCTCATCTACACCGTCTACCGGTTCCGTAACGCCGAGGAAGCACAGCCGACCCGCGAGAACCGTCGGCTGGAGATCACGTGGACCGTCGCGACGGCCATCATCCTGCTGTTCGTCGGCCTCGCGTCCTACCAGGTGCTCGGGAGCGCGTTCATCGGCGGCGCGACCGCCACCAGCGGCGAGGACGTCAGTTCGGGCGAGGAACTGATGCCGCTCGTCCACAACTACCCCGGCGCACAGGCACCGACGGAACAGAACGCCGTGCAGGTCGACGTCGAGGCCCGCAAGTACGTCTGGACGTTCACCCACGAGAACAACGCCACGGCGACCGGGACGCTCGTGATACCGGCCAACACGCCCGTCTACCTCCACATCACGTCGGTCGACTGGCTCCACGCGTTCCACGCGCCCGACCTGGCGCTGAAGCAGGACGCTTTCCCCGGCCAGTACAACACCATCAAGACCGAGGTGTACGAGACCGGCACGTACCAGCTCTACTGTGCGGAGTACTGTGGCGTCGGCCACTCCGGCATGCTCGGCACCATCAAGGTCGTCTCGCAGGAGGAGTACCAGCAGTACTTAGAGGAGAACGCCCCCGACGCGGGCGGCAACAGCTCCGGTAACGCCTCCGCGAACGGTTCGGGTAACGCCTCGGGCAACGCTTCCGGTAACGCCTCCGGCAACGCCTCGGGCAACGCTTCCGGTAACGCCTCCGGCAACGCGACGAACGCCTCCAGCGTCGCCGTCGCGGCCTGAACGTACCACTCACTTACTGTTTTCACGAATCCCCAGCGACGGCTCAGCCCCGCCGCAGTCGCTCGCACTCCCCCTCGGTGACGACGACCCCTCCGTCGTCCGTCTCGACCACCAGACCGCCCGTCTCGTCCAGTTCGCGGGCCACGCCCACCACCGGGTCCGCGCCGTCGCGGTGGACGACCACCCGCTCCCCGAGGGTGGCCGCGGCCTCGGTCCACTCCTCGCGCAGTGCCGCGTAGCCCGCTTCCGTCTCGGCCTCGCCCGCGCGCGCGAGCAGGTTGGCGTGCAGTTCGCGGGCCACCGCCGTCCGGTCGACCGGTCCGACCGCCGCGCGCATCGTCGTGACCGGGCGGTCCGTGGCGAGGGCCGACGGGTCGAGGTCCGCGTTGATGCCAACGCCGACCACGACGAACTGGAGGGTCGCCGGCCCGTCCAGTACGTCGCTCACCGCCTTGCCCGCGACGGGCACGTCGTCGGCGACCCGTTCGACGAGAACGCCCGCCAGTTTCGCGGGACGAGGGTCGTCCCCGACGGCCGACTCCCCACCACCGATCGCCGCTCCTGATGGAACGACGACAGCATCAGACTGCGTCTGATTGGCCGTCGCTCCTGATGGAACGACGACGTCGTTCGGCCACTTCAGCGCCGCGTCCACGCCGAAGGCGCGCACGGTGTCGAGGACGGCGAGGCCACTGGCGAGGGTGAGTCGGCCCGCCGTCTCCGCGTCCAGTTCGGGCCGGAGGAGCACGCTCGACCAGACGCCGCCGGGGGGCGCGCTCCAGTCGTTGCCGGTGCGGCCCACCGCGGCGGTCAGCGCCTCCGCGACGGCGAACGTCCCGTGTGGCGCGCCCGAGAAGCCCCGGCGGCGCACCCAGTCGGTCGTGTTGGGCACCTCGCCGAAGACACGGACGGGGGCGTCGATGGCGGCGAGGCGGTCCTCGTCGAAGGTCACGGTCGGAGTCCGAGTCAATGGTCAATCAGCGTTCCGCCGCGCGCGAGCGCGGCCGCTGGTCGGGCGAGGAGAAAGAACGAACGGAGGAGTGAGTCGCGCCGTCAGATGGTGACTTCCGCGCCGACGTACAGCACGACGACGAGGAACAGCCAGACGGCGTCGACGAAGTGCCAGTACATCGAGACGGTCGACACCGAGGTGTGACGGTCGGCGGAGTACTGGCCGAACAGCGCCCGGATGAGGACGATGCTGATGAGCACCGCGCCGAGGGTGACGTGCAGGCCGTGCAGGCCCGTCAGGCCGTAGAACGCCGACCCGAAGACGCCCTCGGTGAGGGTGAAGTGCTCGTGGACGATGAACTCGTAGTACTCGTAGACCTGCCCGCCGATGAAGACGACGCCGAGGAGGAGCGTCACGACGAGCAAGCCGATGAACCGCGAACGGTTACCGGACAGCAGCGCGGTGTGCGCGTAGTGAAGCGTGAACGAACTCGCCACCAGCAGGGCGGTGTTGATGAGCACCAGCGAGCCCAGCAGGTGGGGCATCTCCGCACCCGTCGGGGGCCACGTGCCCGCGCGGATGAAGAAGAAGTAGACGAACCCGGCCCCGAAGGTGGAGAGTTCGGTCCCGAGGAACAGTATCATCGCCATCCTGAGCCGGCTGGAGCCGTGTTCGCTCGCCTCGCCCTCCCAGAAGTTGACGATGAACGCGTGGTAGAGCCAGCCGTACAGTCCGGCGAGGAACACCACTGTCGAACCGATGAAGACGGCGGGACCGACGAGCGGCCCGACGAGTGCGCCATCGCCCTGTCCGAGGAGGAACAGTGCGGCACCGATGTAGAAGCCTGCGCCGCCGATGGCCGTCACGAAGGGCCACCAGCTCGCCTCGCCGAAGCCGCGAGGCCAGTCCTCGACGGCGGGGAGGTGGTGCCCGCCGTGGTCTTCCGCTTCTTCTGTAGCCATAGGCTCGCTTGTGTGCCAGTCGTCAAAAACCCTCCCAAAGCCCGCGAGTCGGAAGGTACTCCTTCGGGGTGACCCTATCCCGACCATGTACCGGAGGGTCGTCCGACGGCTCGGTTCGCGAGGGGTTCGCGCGTTCGCCCTCGCGTGCTGTCTGCTCGCCGTCGCGGCCGGCCCGGCGCTCGCTCACGGGGGCACCCTGCGGGGCAACCAGCAGGAACTCGCCATCCCGACGTGGCTCTTCCTCTCGACCGGCGGCGGGGCCGTCGGCGCGTCGTTCCTGCTGGCGAGTTTCGCCACCGACCGGGCGTTCGTCCGGTCGGTCCACCGCGCCCGCGACGCTCTCTCGCTGCCCGCGCGGGACCTGCTGGTCGCCGCCACCCGACTCGTGGGCGTCGTCGGCCTCCTCGCCGTCCTCGTCGTCGGCTGGGTCGGTCCCGTCGACCCGCTCCAGAACCTCGCCGTCCTCGTCGTCTGGGGCGGGTGGTGGGCCGGCTTCGCCATGACCACCTACCTCGTCGGGGACGCGTGGCCCGTCCTCAACCCATGGCGTACCGTCGGCCGGTACCTCCCGAGCCTCGGCTACGACTACCCCGAGCGACTCGGCGCGTGGCCGAGCGTCGTCGGCCTCCTCCTGCTCATCTGGGTGGAGGTGGTCAGCCCGCTGGCCGACGACCCGCGCCTGCTGACCGTCGTCGTCGCCGCCTACACCGTCGTCACCCTCGGGGGCGTTCTCGTCGTCGGCGAGGGCGTCTGGTTCCGCCGCGTCGACCCCGTCTCGCGCGTGTTCGCCTACTACGGCCGGGTCGCCCCCGTCTCCCGGACCGAGTCGGGCCTCGAACTCCGCCTGCCCGGGTCGGCGCTCACCGAATCCCGCCTCGCCGTCGATTCGAGCGAGGTGGGATTCGTCGTCGCCCTCGTCTGGGTGACGACCTACGACGGCTTCGTCGCCACGCCCGTCTGGCGCACGCTCGTGACGCCGCTGGTCGAGGCGGGGCTTCCACCGGCGCTCCTCTACCCGCTGGCGCTCGTCGTCGGCTACGTGCTGTTCCTCGGGGCGTTCCGCCTCGCCGCACGGAAGGGTCGGGAGTACGCCGAGTCCTACCTCGCGGCGGGCGAGATAGCCCGGCGGTTCGCCCCCTCGTTGCTCGCCATTGCGGCGGGCTACCACCTCGCGCACTACCTGGGGTACTTCCTCTCGCTGCTCCCGATGCTGGTCGGGGCGCTCCTCTCGCCGTTCTCGCCGCCGCCGCCGGAGTACCTCGTCCTGCCGGCGTGGGTGGGCGGCCTCGAACTGCTGTTCGTCCTCGTGGGCCACCTGCTGGCGATCTGGGTGGCCCACGCGACGGCCTACGCCCTCTTTCCGGGCCGGATGCAGGCCATCCGGAGCCAGTACCCGCTCACCGCGGTGATGATCCTCTACACCATGACCAGTCTGCTCATCGTCTCACAGCCCGCAATCGACCCGCCGTACCTCTGACCATGTCCACGGACACCACCGCAGACGCCTCCGACACCACCCCCCGAGAGACCACCCCCGAGACGGCCCCCGTGAGCGCGGACCACACGCCGGACCCGGAGGGCGGCCCGCACACCTGCGGGTACTGCGGTCGGCCGTTCGCCCGCGAGGCGTGGCTGGCGCTCCACCGGGGACTGGACCACGAGGGAGAGATAACGGAGGCGGAACGGGAGGCGTTCGAGGCGGCGTACGAGGGCGAGGAGGCCGACCTGCGGATGTTCCGCCTGCAGGCGCTCGGAGTGTTGGTGCTCGTCTACTTCACCTTCCTCATCGTCTACGGCCTCGTCACCTAGAGGGCGAGGAAGACGAGGTACGGGATGCCGAACAGCGCGACGGTCATCGCGGTGAGGATGAGGAGGTAGCTCCCGGCGGTTGCGGCGGCGGTGACGAACGAGGGGTGGTCGAACTCGGCGAGGTCCATGCGCGGGAGTGTGTGGCGCGGAGCAAAGGTCTGTCGTTGCGCTCGCGCCCACTCAGGCGATGATGTCGCCGATGCGTCGCGGTTCGCCGCTCAGCGAGGGCGCTTCCTCGACCATCTGGAGCACCTCGTGGTCGGTCACGTCCGGGTAGGACTTCCCGATGGCCTCCTCGATGAGTGCCTTCTCCAGTCTGAACTCGGTCCCTTCGTAGACGACGTCGACGCCCGTCTCGTCGAACGAGAGAACAGTCATACCGGCGGGTAGTCGGTGCGCCGGTAAAAACAGCTAGCGTTGCGGACTGGTCACGTGGCCCGTCGTCGCCTCGCGGTCGGTCACTTCCGCCCGCGTCAGACGCGCGGCAGACGTTCGCGTGGAGTTTATTACGGCCCGCGGCAACGACTACCCGTGCCGCTCGGCTCTGACCCGCTCGACCGACTGGAGATTCCCGACGGGACGACCGTCGAGGAACGCGACCTGGTGACCGAGGGTGACATCATCGTCGGCGGCCAGAGCACCGTCGAGTTCGGGGTCAGGGGCCGGACCGTCGTCGCGGGCGAACGCGTCTCCTTCGGCGGCGACATCGAGGCCGAGGGCGACTGCCGCCTCGACATGTGGAACACCGTCGATGGGAACGTCCTCGTCGGGCAGGACGCCTACATCGGCGAGCGAACCGCCATCGGCGGGCAGTTGATGGTCAGCGGTGACCTCGACATCGGCGACGACGTGGACATCGAACGCGGGTTCGAGGCCAACGGCTGGATCGTCATCCGCAACCCCATGCCGACCGTCGTGTTCTTCTTCGTCTACCTCTCGCAACTCCTGCGCATCGGCGAGGAGGAGAAGGCCCGCGAGGCCGCGGAGGAACTTCTCGGCGACCCCGAGGACGACGAAGAGGAGAGCGACGAACCGGACCCCCTCGTCGTCCCGCGCGGGTCGAACGTCTCGGACGACGCGTGGCGCGTCTCCACGCCCGCCGTCGTCGGCGACGACTGCCGCATCCACGGCAACCTCCGGGCCGCCTCGCTCGTCGTCGGCGAGGACAACAACGTCTTCGGCAGTCTCCGCGCCAAGGGCGACATCACCGTCGGCGAGGGTACCAGAATCCACGGCGACGTGACCACCCGTCGCGGGACGGTCCGCATCGCCCCCGGCGCGGAGATTCTCGGCGACATCGCCTGCGACGACCTCTCGCTGCACGACGACGCCGCCGTCGACGGGGCCATCCGCGCCCGCGGCGAGATGTCCATCGTCAAGGAGTTCATCCGGGAAGCTGAGTGAGCGCCCCGGCGAAACCGTCTTGTCAGTTCTCGGGTTAGTCGAGCCATGCGCCTGCCCTCCTCCCCGACCGATTCCTCCGCGAGAGCGCCCTCGCTCGCCCTCCAAGAGGTACACCACGACGGCCGCCGGGCTACTCCAGTCGTTGTCGATGCGGAGCGTCGTCCTGTCGGCGGGGTCAGTCGCCGTGGGCGCCGGTTCGTCCGTCGGGACCGGCGCGGGCGTGGGCTGGACCGTGGGGGACGCGTCGGAGGCGTCAAGCGCGCTACACGCGGCACAGACTGCGAGGAGCGTAAGTGAGACGGCGGGCGCTCGCAAAGCAGTTCCGTGCGTCGAGGCCGATTTCTCGGTGCGGTCGCTCGTCGGTCGAGTACGACGGAGGGAAACGCGAGTGCTACCGTTCTTCCGAGTCGAGAACCCGAATCTGGTCACCACGCACGGTGACGGGGATGGGGACCGTCGCTTCGTACAGTTCGACGGTCACCTGGTCCTTGCTCTCGTCGATACGCTGGACCTGCGCCTTCTCGCCCTTGAACGGGCCGGCGATGAGTTCCACGATGTCCCCCTCCGCGATGCCCTCCACGTCGGGTTTCGGCGAGAGGAAGTGTTCGACTTCCATGATGGACGACTCGCCGGGGACGACGCCGCGGGCGTGGGGAATCTCGTCCAGGATTCGCTCGAAGACGCTGTGGTCGTCGGCCTCCACCATGACGTAACTCGTCAGGGAGTCAGGCGCGAGGGCGGCGTGGATGGACTCCTCCTCGCGGTTCATGATCATGTCCGCCACTGTGCGCTCTTGACTCGCGGTGGTCTTGACGGCGTAGATGGGCATCTCAGACGCCACCTGGCAGGAACGCCATGACGACGAAGATCATGAAGCCGAGGAAGCCGACGAACGCGATTCCGGCCCCCGCGATGAGCGACACCTGCGAGAACTCCTCGGTGGAGGGTGTGCTCGCCAACTTGAGCACGCGGACGTACGAGGAGAGGTCTTTGGGCACTTCCATGGCCGTCGCTTACCGTCGCGCCTTTTTCTATCTTTCTACAACGTGATTAGCCGCAGGCCCGTCGGACGCGTCCGCAGACCGCCGAGATTCGGTTCGGCGGCCCGGTGGCTCGGCGGTCCGGGACTGTCCGGGAAAACGCCGCACCGCGCCGGGTCGATTACTCGATGAAGTCGATGTCGCCGTCGTCGTCCGCACCGCCGTCGCTGTGTGCGCTCTTGGCGCGTTCGGCGCTGACCTCCTGTGCGCTGTCGCCCTTGCCGTAGATCTGCGGTGACTCGACGCCCGTGACCACGACCATCGTCTCCATCTTGTCCTCGAAGTCGGGGTTGACGGAGGCACCCCAGATGATGCGCGCGTCGGTGTCGATGCGCTCGTAGATCTCCTCGACGACGCCCTCCGCCTCCTCGATGCTCATGTTCGGCCCACCGACGACGTTGATGAGCGCGGAGTTGGCACCGGAGAACTCCACGTCCAGCAGCGGCGACCGGAGCGCCGAGCGGATGGAGTCCTGCGCGCGATTCTCGGAGTCGGACTCGCCGAGGCCGATCATGGCGACGCCGCCGTTCTCCATGATGGTCTTCACGTCGGCGAAGTCCACGTTCACGAGACCGGGTTTCGTGATGAGTTCGGTCATCCCCTTGACCGAGCGCATCAGGATGCGGTCGCAGATCTTGAAGGCGTCCTGCAGGGGGAGGTTCGGCGCGTAGTCGAGCAGTCGGTCGTTCGGGATGACGATGACCGTGTCCGCCACGCTCCGCAGGCGTTCGAGGCCCGCGTCTGCGTTCGCGCGCCGTCGCTCGCCCTCCGCGGTGAAGGGGATGGTGACGACGGCGATTGTGAGCGCGTCGGCCTCCTGTGCGGCCTGCGCGACGACGGGCGCGGACCCCGTACCCGTCCCGCCGCCGAGACCCGCCGTGATGAACACCATGTCCGAGTCGCCGATGGCGTGCTGGATGTCCTCGATGTTCTCCTGTGCGGCCTCCTCGCCGATCTGGGGGACCGACCCCGCACCGCGCCCGCCGGTGCGCTGTCGGCCGATGAGGATCTTCGAGTCCGCCTGCACCTGGTCCGCGAGGTGCTGTGCGTCGGTGTTGGCGGCGACCGTCTGCGCCCCGTGGATGCCCTCCTGGGCCATCCGGGTGACGGTGTTGCCGCCCGCCCCGCCACAGCCGAACACCGTAATCTTCGTCTCCAGGTCCCGGACGACTTCCGCGAGTTCCTCGTCGGTCATCGTCCCGGACGTGTTGACGGGTCCGGCGTCCGCGTCCGTGTTCCTGGAGCCCTCTGGCCCCGCCCCGTTCCCACGCGGGGAGTCCTCCTCCGCTTGTTCGGCCTCGTCGATGGCGTCCTCGATAAGCGAGTCCATACCTGCGCGGGATATTACGGAGGTGGGATAATTACCTTTCCCCAATTGTCTGACGCGCGTCGGACGCTCAGGACAGCGAAAACCGGACTTCTCGCTCCCGGCGCACCGACGAGGGGTCGACCGTCTCGCCGTCCACCTCGACGGCCTGCCCGCCCGCCAACTTCCCGAACGCCGGCCCCTCGGGCACCCCCCGTTCGTGGGCGAGTTCGGGGTCGAACGCCGTCTCGCGGGCGACGAGGACACCCTCCCGACGTTCGACCGCGTCGTACTTCCCCGCGAGGACGGCGACGAGTTCGTCCACCACCGCCTCGCGGGGTCCCGCGCCGAGGACGACTGGCCCCGCGAGTCGGGTGCCGGCCTCGTCGGTGACGGCGGCCACCACGTGCTCGCGGACCCGTTCGAGTGCCCGGTCGCCGTCGATGCCGTTGGCCTCGTCCAGTAGCTCCCCGGGAAGGGTCTCGACGCGGAGGTCGGCCGGTGTCGCCACGTCGTGGACGTTTGCCCCGAAGCGCAGTCCCTCCTCGACGCTCGCCACCTCGCGTTCGAGGTGGTCGACGAGTTCGAGGGGGACGCCCGTCGTCTCCTTTGCCCACGTCTCGCTCACGACGCGGTAGCCGAGGTCCTCGATGCGCGATTCGAGGCCGGGACGGTCCCCCTCCACGACGGCGCGACTCGCGCCGCTGGCCTCGAAGACCCGCCGGAAGACGGCGGGATCGGGACCGTCCATCGACTCCAGCGACCAGTCCGCCCCCACGTGACCCACACACCAGTCCGTCTCCCGGACGATTCGCTCGAATCGGGGGACGTAGTGGCCACCGCCGAACCCGACGAGGGTGCGGTCGCTCGTCGGATCGACGCCCCGCAGGTCGAGGATGGCCCGCGCGACGGCCTCCGCCCCGGCGGGGTCGTCCCACGCCGACTCGTCGCTCCCGAGTTCGACGAACAGCGACGGGGTGGTGAGGTCCGTCGGGCCGTGGTGGGTACACTCCATGCCCACCTCGTAGCCCTCGGGGACGTGGCGGTCGAACGCCTCGACGACCCGCTTGTGCGCGTTCGGGGCGGCGCGGGCGAAGTGGCCCGCCTCGCCGCCGTACTCCCCGGCCCCGAAGTTGCCCGTGTGGTGGGCCGTCAGGAGGTTCCCGGTGTCCCCGGCGTGTCGAGAGGCGAACGCGATGCAGTCCACGCCCGCGAAGGTGTCCCCGACGCCGTCGAGGTAGATGTGGAGGTCCTCGAACTCGCGGAGTTCGGCGTCCGGGAGTCGGTAGACGGTCCCGCCGCCCGCCGCGTCGGGCCGCGAGTCGTCCTCGTGTTCGGTCCAGTCGGCGAGCGAGCGCAGATGCTCGCCGACGTGGACGGAGGCGCTGTCCGCACGGCTGACGACGATTCCGAGCACAGCGGGGGTACGCGCGAGGGCCGTAAAAGCGGTGTCGGGACGTCCCGATCAGTCGGCGGTTCCGGGGGCGCTCTCGGACCCGCCGAAGGCGTTCCGAGCAGTCGAAGCCGCCTTCGAGACCATCTTTCGCAGTTCGCTGCGCCGGGTGGCGAACAGGCCAATCCCGAGTGCGAGGTAGACGACGGTGTACGCATAGAGGATCCAGAGGCTGTACGTCGAGGCGACTGTCTCCGAGAACAGCCGGATGACGGCGAACTCCGCTGCGACCTGCGTGACGAACAGGAACAGCAACGCCAGCGCCTCCCGGACGGTGATTTCGAAGTTCGTCAGGATAGCGATGGCGAAGAGGCTCTGTGCGGCGGTGATCCAGATCTCGGCGACCTGTTTCATGTCGAACGGGAGCGTCCCGAGGGCACCGAGCGCGATGCTGTAGACGACCGCGAGCGTGCCGATGAGGAGCGTCCACTGGTTGAGCTTCGAGGAGATGAGCGCGTTGAACCCCGCCGTCGAGCGTGCCTTGTTGACGAGGTAGGCGACGACGATGAGTTCCGGGGACTCGGAGGCCAGCGGGGCGATCCACTGGATCATGAAGAACGACGGGATGCCGATGGCCTGCCCGAGCTGTTCGAGACCGTGGGCAAACGGCTCGACCGCGGTGAATATCATCACTCCGGAGTACCCAAAGAGGATGAGGACGCTCGCGATCCGCGGTCCCTTCGAGAACGACTGGAGGTACGCCGGGACGCCGACCTGTTCTTCGTGCTCCTCGACGTCGCCACGGATGATGATGGCGATGTACAGCAGGTAGAGACCGACGAGGATGACCGTGTCGATGATGCCGATGCCGCCGATAGCGTTGCCGGCGGCCCCGTTGAACGTCCCCATGCTGAGCGGGACGAAGAAGGCGAAGGCGGTCGCGGCCAGCAGGAACGTAATCTCGGTAGCGATGTCCCGGTCGAGTTTCACCGCGTCTCGGAGGGCCCCGGCGCGCTGCTCGACCGCGGGGTCCTCGCTGCTCCCCGAGCGGTAGACGGTGAACAGGGCGATGCCCGACCAGCCCAGTCCGATGAGGATGCGGTTCGCCCCGGTCATGTTGGCGACGGCGAGGTTGGCTGCCTCGGCACCGCGTGCGGTCCCCGCGTTCGCGCCCGCCGTCCAGGCGTACAGCGCGTCGACAGCGTACTCCGGCGCGACGGCGAGGACGGCGAGGATGGCCAGCGCGAACGCCCTGGGGACGTCCTTCTCGGCCGTCTCCGCGCCCCACGCGAGGAGGAACGACGCGCCGAGGACCGCGAGGCCGCTCACCGCGACGACGACGCCCTCGGAGAACGACTCTACCATCCCCGTCAACGACGAGACGACCCACGGAAGTGTCAGAGCCAGCGCGAACGCGACGGCCACGAGTGGGTGGCGTAATCGACTACTCATTATCTTCGACGCTCGCACTGAGGGTACGTTTTCTTGTCGGTTGCCTTCGAGTGCTGCGCGCGACACCGCCGTCGACCCGTCCGGTGTCTCGAACGCACCAGTTAACCGTCGGGGAGCGAACCCCCGACCATGCAGGTGTTCGGACTCCTCGGCAACCCGGTGGGCCACTCGCTGTCCCCGCCGATGCACGAGGCGGCCTACGACGAACTGGGGATGGACGCGCGCTACGTCACCTTCGAACCCGCGCCCGACGACTTCGCCGACGCCGTCGAGGGCGCGCGAGCACTCGGCATCGCCGGGCTGAACGTCACCATCCCGTTCAAGCGGGACGTCCTCGCACTCGTCGACCCCGACCCGCTCGCGGACCGCATCGGCGCGGTCAACACCGTCGACGTGCCGACGATGACGGGCTACAACACCGACGCGGTGGGCGTGGTGCGCGCGTTCCGCCACCACGACGTCGCGCTGACGGGGACGGCGGTGGTCGTCGGCGCGGGCGGTGCGGGCCGGGCGGCCGCCTTCGCCCTCGCGGACGAGGGGATGCGGGTGGCCATCGCCAACCGGACCGTGGACCGGGCAGAGGCCCTCGCGGCGGACGTGCCGAACGCCAGCGCGCACCCGCTGTCCGCCCTCGGGGACCTCCTCGCGGACGCGGACGTGCTGGTGAACGCGACGAGCGTCGGCATGGAAGACGACGAGTCGCCGGTCCCGGCGGCCGCGTTGCACGCCGACCTCGCGGTGCTCGACGCCGTCTACACGCCGCTGGAGACGCGCTTGCTGCGCGAGGCGGCCGCCGCCGGGGCGACGACGATCGACGGCGCGTGGATGCTCCTCTATCAGGGGGTGGCGGCCTTCGAGCGGTGGACGGGCCGGGATGCGCCGGTTGATTCGATGAACGCCGCCCTCCGGGCGCGGCTTTAAGGGTTAAGTGGGTGCCCCTATCTACTACGGAACATGAGCATCCTCGACAAAATCAAGTCGGTACTGGGACTGGAGTCGAAGTCGGAGTCGGAACGCGAACGGTCGAGGTCCGAGTCGCGAACGGAATCGAGCGCGAAGACGAAAGGGGGCGTCACGGTCGAACGCGAGCGGTCCTCGGAGAGCGAGAGCGGGACGGAGGAGGAGGGGTTCACCGGCGAAGGGGACCCCGACGAGTCGGCCGCCGCCGAGACGGACGCCGCCGCGTCCACCGGGTCCATGACGGAGGAACCGCCCGCGGACGATCCGACCGCGGCGACCGAACCCGCGGAGGCGGCCGGTCCCGGGTCGCAGACCGACCAGCCCTCCGACGTCGACGTGGACGCCGACGAGTCGGAGATAGCGCAGGTCGAAGACGAGAGCGAGGCGGCCGAACCCGACGAGAGCGAGGCGGCCGTCGAGACGGACACCGGGGAGGGTGCCGACGACACCGGTGCCGACGACGATAGCGAGGCCGACGACGAGGCCGCCGCCGAGGAGACGAGCGCCGTCGCCTCCACGGGGACGATGACCGAGGAACCCCCGGAGGACGAGGGCGCCGCCGAACCCGGCGAGGCCGCGGGTCCGGGAGACGCCGAGACGGGCGACGAGGCGGCAGAACCCGCCGAAGCCGCCGGACCGAGCGCCGGCGGCGCGGACGGGACCGACCCGGTCACCCGCATCAAGGGTATCGGTCCCGCGTACGCCGAGACGCTCGCGGACGCCGGCGTCGAGGACATCTCGGACCTCGCCGAGGCCGACCCCGCCGACCTCTCGGAGGCGACGGGCATCTCCGAGAAGCGCCTCGAACGCTGGGTCGGCCGCGCGAAGAACTACTGAGCGACCCGGACGACAGCGACCGGACAGAACGACCGGAACACGGATACCCGCTCTCCGTCTCTTCTCGGTGATGCCGACGGTCCGCACCGACCGGGCCGACTTCCTCGCGACGGCCCGCGCGTCCCCGCCCGGTGCGCGCGTCCCCGTCGAGGTGTCGGTCACCGTCGACCCGTTCGACGCCTACCGCCGCGCCCGCGACGACACGCCGGGCGTGTACCTCGAAACAACCGGCGGGCAGTCCGGGTGGGGCTTTCTCGCCACCGACCCCGTCGACTACCTCCGCGTGGACCTCGGGGACGGCCCCGCCCTCGCCGCCCTCGCCGACCGCCTCGCGGACGAGACGCTCGCTCGCGGCGACTGTGACCTCCCCTACCCGTGTGGCGCGTTCGGGTGGCTCTCCTACGACGTGGCCCGCGACCTGGAGTCCATCCCCGAGTCGGCCCTCGCGGACCGCGACCTGCCCCGGCTGGAACTGGCCGTCTACGACCGCGTCGCCGCGTGGGAGGAACCGCACGACGGCGAGACGACGGTTCGCGTGACCGCCTGCCCACGACTCGACGAGTTCGGCTCCCCCGGCGAGGCCTACGACGTCGGGCGGGACCGTGCGCTCGATCTCGCCGACTCCATGCTGTCGGGCGACCCGAGCGTCGGAGCGCCCCGCGTGCGCGCCGACGAGGTCCGCTTCGAGGCCGACTGCACCCGCGAGGCGTTCGCCGACCGGGTGCGGCGGGTCAAGGAGTACGTCCGCGAGGGCGACACCTTCCAGGCGAACGTCTCACAGCGACTCGTCGCGCCCGCCGCCGTCCACCCCGTCGAGGCGTACGCCGCGCTCAGGACGGTGAACCCGGCTCCCTACTCCGCGCTCGTGGAGTTCCCCTCGTGTGACCTCGTGAGCGCCAGCCCCGAACTCCTCCTGCGGCGGACGGGCGACCGCCTGACGACCGAACCCATCGCCGGCACCCGACCCCGGGGGGACACGCCGGAGGCGGACGCCGACCTCGAACGCGACCTGTTGGACGACGAGAAGGAGCGAGCGGAACACGCGATGCTCGTGGACCTCGAACGCAACGACCTCGGGAAGGTGAGCGAGTTCGGGAGCGTCGAGGTGAGCGAGTACCGCCGGGTGGACCGCTACTCCGAGGTGATGCACCTCGTCTCGCTGGTGGAGGGTCGCCTGCGCCCCGAATTCGACCTCGCCGACGCTGTCGCGGCCGTCTTCCCGGGTGGGACCATCACCGGCGCGCCGAAACCCCGGACCCTGGCTATCATCGACGAGGTGGAGGCGACCCGTCGCGGCCCCTACACGGGCAGCATCGGCGCGTTCGGGTTCGACGGGAACTGTACCCTCAACATCGTCATCCGGACGCTCGTCAGGTACCGGAAGGAGTACCACCTCCGGGTGGGCGCGGGCATCGTCCACGACTCCGACCCGGACAGCGAGTACGAGGAGACGCTGGCGAAGGGGCGGGCGCTGGTGAACGCCCTCGACACCGCGCTCGCGGACCGCGACCTGCGCGTGGAGGGGCGATGAGCCACCCGAACTCGTCGGACGCGACCCCCACGATTCTCGTCGTGGACAACTACGACTCCTTCGCCTACAACCTCGTCCAGTTCGTGGGGGAGGCGCTGGTCGCCCTCGACGTGGCGGCCCCCCACGCCGCGGTGGTCGTGGAACGAAACGACGCGGTGGACCGCGCGGCGATTCGCGCGATGGACCCGGACGGCATCGTCGTCTCGCCCGGCCCCGGCACGCCCGAGAGCGCCGGCGTCTCGATGGACGTCTTCTCGCTCGACGTGCCGACGCTGGGGGTCTGTCTCGGTCACCAGGCGCTCTGTGCCGCGTCGGGCGCGCGTGTCGGCCACGCCCCCGAGGTGGTCCACGGCAAGCCGTCGACGGTGCGCCACGACGGGCGAGGCATCTTCGCCGGCCTCCCCGACCAACTGGAGGTGGGCCGGTACCACTCACTGTGTGCCACCGTCGAGGACCTCCCCGACGAACTCGCGGTGACGGCGACGACGGTCGGCGCCGACGACGGGACGCTGATGGCGGTCAGGCACCGCCACCGCCCGCACGTCGGCGTG
Source organism: Halomarina litorea (assembly GCF_024227715.1). NCBI lineage: Archaea > Methanobacteriati > Methanobacteriota > Halobacteria > Halobacteriales > Natronomonadaceae > Halomarina > Halomarina litorea. The sequence continues at coordinate 916,445 of NZ_CP100448.1, forward strand.
CAGTTCCACCCCGAGAGCATCCTCACGACGGGCGGGCGACGGATGGTGCGGAACTTCTGTGCGGCGGCGCTCGGTCGGGACGCCGACCTCCGGCGCTGAGTTTCCCCTCACCGGCGTCGATGGACAAGCTATACTCGCGACGGCCGCGAACCCCGACCGAATGCAGTACCACGTCGACGGTTCGCTGGTACCCGCCGAGGAGGCCACCGTGAGCGTCCGCGACCGGGGCTTTCGCTACGGCGACGCCGCCTTCGAGACCCTGCGGGCGTACGGCGGCGAGGTGTTCGCGTGGGACGCCCACTTCGCGCGCCTCGAACACACTTGTGAGGTACTGGGGATGCCCGACGCGGTGCCCGACGACCTCGCCCTGCGGGTGGCGGAGACGCTGGACGCGAACGACCTCCGGGACGCCTACGTCCGCGTCTCGGTCACGCGTGGCGTCCAGCCGGGGAAACTCACCCCCCGAGAAGACGTGGACCCGACGATGGTGGTGGTCGTGAAGGACCTCCCGCGGGGCGGGCGGTCGGGGACTCCAGTGTGGGACGGTCCCGCGACGGTCCAGTCCGTGAAGACCCGCCGGATACCGTCGAACGCGGTCCCCGCCGACGTCAAGACGCACAACTACCTCAATGGGATTCTCGCCCGCCTCGAACTCCGGCGGGCGTCGAGCGAGGCCTACCGCCCGGACGAGGCGCTCATGCGCGACGCGGAGGGGTACGTCGCCGAGGGCGCGACGAGCAACCTCTTCTTCGTCGACGACGGGACGCTGAAGACGCCCGCCGCGGACGACCTGCTCCCGGGTATCACCCGCCGGACGGTCCTCGACCTCGCCGAGGGGGAGTCGTTCCCCGTCGAGACGGGCCGGTACACGCTGGACGACGTGCGCGGGGCCGACGAGGCGTTCCTCACCAACTCGACGTGGGAACTCCGCCCCGTGGGGACAATCGACGGCATCGACGTGGGCGACGGGCCCGTCACCCGACTGCTGACGCGCCTCTACGACGACCGCGTCGAGGCGACCTGCTACGCCTGATCCTCCTCAGACCGGGTGGGCGTCCTCTCGCTCCACCCCGTCGAACTGGAGGACGTAGTCCGCGCCGAACGCCCCCGCGGGGGTGTGGTAGCCCGGTTCCACCTCGCCAGCGAGGACGCGCCGGGCCGACTCGACGGCCGTCTCGACGGTGAGCGCGTAGCCGTTGGGCGTCCGCAGGCGGGCCTCGTCGGTCGCCTCGCCGTCGGTCACCTCGCCCCAGAGGAGGCCGCGGCCGCCCTCGCGTTCGTCCGCGTCGGGGCCGTCGACGGCGGTGTCGACCATCGACTCGAGGAACCGCTTGACCGCGGGCGTGAACACCCACGCCGACCCCTGAGTCATCTGGAGCCACTTCGGAACGGTTGGCGGCACCGCGGCGTAGAACTCGACGTTCCCGATTCCCGTCGTCCGGTAGGCCGTCGACACGTCGCCCCACGGGATGGCCGTCGCCGTGCGCTCGCCCTCGCCGAAGTCGACGGTCCTCGTCCGGGAGCCGAGCGGAATTCGCGTGATTCTCCCGTTCTCGCGCACCGCGCTCTGCTCCCCGAGACCCTGCACCATCGTCTTGAGCGTCCCCGCCGAGGGTCGTCCGAGCGAGTCGAACCCGAGCGCGAGGTGCGTCGCGCCCGGCAGCGCCTCGGCGAGGTGGGCCGCGAGACAGTCCGAGGGGACCACGTCGAAGCCGACGCCGGGGAGGAGGACCGCGCCCGCCTCCGTCGCCTCGGCGTCGCGCGCGGCGATGGCCTGAAACACCTCGATTTCGCCCGTGATGTCGAGGTAGTGGGTGCCCGTATCGATGCAGGCGTCCACCAGCGGTTCGTGAGTGCGGTGGAACGGCCCGGCGCAGTTCAACACGGCGTCCGCGTCCGCGACGTGGTCCCGGACCACCTCCGGGTGGTCGAGCGTGAACGCCCGCGAGGGCAGGTCGTGGGCCGCCGCCTGCGGTTCCAGTTCCTCGGGCGAGCGCCCCGCGAGGACGCACTCGACGCCAGCCTCGACGGCGCGTTCGACGACGAGCCGTCCCGTGTAGCCGTACGACCCGTAGACGAGCAGGGTCGAACCGTCGGTCGTTCCCATACCCACCCGTTGGGGCGCCGGGGCCGTAACATGGCCGGCCGACGATGCCACGCGCTCCGCCCCACCCCCGCGTTACGTTCATCTCCCGAGCGCCCCTCTGTCATCCGTTGTGCGACACATCGCCACGAGCCTCGACATCGACGCGCCCATCGACGCCGTCTGGGCGGTCCTCACCGACCTCGACGCGTACTCCGAGTGGAACCCCCACGTCACACGGGCCACCGGGAGGCTCCGCGAGGGCGAGGCGGTGACCGTCACCGTCGTCCCGGCCGGGCGTCGTCCCCGGACGATGACCGCGACGGTGACGGCGCTCGAACCGCTGCGACGCCTCCAGTGGGTCGCGACGGCGGGGTCGCGTCTGCTGTTCGAGGGACGTCACACGTTCACCCTCGAGTCCCTCGCCGGCGACCGGACCCGGTTCCGGAACCGCGAGGACCTCTCGGGACTGCTGGTCCCGCTGGCCGTCAGGCCGGACGCCCACCGCGACTACGAGACGATGAACGAGGCGCTGGCGGCCCGCGTGGCGGCGCTCGCGGGTGCGACGGTCGCCGGGGCGACGGCCCGGGAGACGGCGGAGCGGACCGCGGACGGGGCCGGGGACCGCGAGACGGCGGTGTGACGCGCGGCGACGCCTCCGGCAACCAGAACGCTTGAACCGGCCCCCGACGAACCTCGGGTATGGACGAGGACCGACGCATCGCCGCGGTAGAGGAGGTTCCCGAGGACGGGACACTGTTGTTCACCATCCGCGACGGCTTCGACCGCGAGGAGGCCATCCTCGTCAGACTCGCCGACGGGGTCGCCGCGTGGAAGAACTACTGCCAGCACTGGACGGACGTGCGCCTCGACAAGGGGAGCGGGGCCGCGGTGCGCGAGGGGGACATCCTCTGTCAGAAACACGGCGCGACCTTCCAGAAGGACTCGGGCTACTGCGACTTCGGCCCCTGCGAGGGGTCGTATCTCGACGAGGTTGCCATCGTCGTCGAAGACGGCGTCGTCTACCTCGCGGAGGAGGACTACGAGTTCGACGGCCTCGGCCCGTCGGGCGACCACGACCTCTCCTCGCGGGGACGCATCGACTTCACCGGGACGTAGTCGGACCCCGGGCGTCGTCGTGGGCCCGTCGCCCCCGGGCCACCCGGACAGGGCAAGGGGGTGGGCTACTCGATGACGAATCGCGGTTCCTCGATGCCCTCGCTCTTGCACTCGGGGCAGCGCGAGGGGCGGTTGATGAGGTCACGGAAGTCCGTGAACCCGCAGTCCCGACACTCCGGCGGCGCGACCAGCAGTTCCTCGTCGGTCGGGTCGAGCGACTGGGCGATGTGTTCGACGTGCGAGAGCGCCGTCGTCGACCGGATGCCGAACTCGTTGGCGAGACTCCCGGCCGCCGCCGGACGGCGACGGAGGTAGTCGGCGATACGCTGGCGCGTCGTCTCCTCGGCGCGCATGGTTCGGATTGGTCGGCCCCCGACAAACAGTTGTCGGGCAACTGAAGGGGAAATGCCTATACTGGCGGACCGGGACTTGCGACCATATGCACGCAGTCGTTCTGGCCGGTGGGTACGCGACGCGACTGTGGCCCATCACGCGCCATCGCCCGAAGATGCTCCTTCCCGTGGGCGAGACGACGGTCATCGACTCGATTCTCTCGGAACTCGAAGCGGACGACCGGATCGAGCACGTCTACCTGAGCACCAACGAGCGCTTCGCGGCCAGTTTCGAGGACCACCTCGCGGAGCAGGGCTACGAGAAGGCCAGCCTCTCCATCGAGGACACCACCGCCGAGAGCGAGAAGTTCGGCGTCGTCGGCGCGCTCGCCCAGCTCGTCGAGCGCGAGGAGGTCGACGACGACCTCCTCGTCGTCGCCGGCGACAACCTCATCGGCTTCGACATGAGCGACTTCCTCGACTTCTACGAGGAGCGGGGCACCTCGACCATCGCCGCCTACGACGTCGGCTCGCGCGAGAAGGCGACGTCCTACGGCCTCGTCACCCTCGACGGCGACCGAGTCGTCGACTTCCAGGAGAAGCCCGACGACCCCGACAGCACGCTCGTCTCCATCTGCTGTTACGCCTTCCCCGCCGACTCGGTGCGGTTCCGGGAGTACCTCTCGGGCGACAACAACCCCGACGAACCCGGCTGGTTCATCGAGTGGCTCCAGCGCGAGGAGGCCGTCGACGCCTTCTGCTTCGAGGAGCCGTGGTTCGACATCGGCACGCCCGAGGCCTACCTCGAGGCCGTCGCGTGGGCGCTCGACGGCGAGAACCGCGTCGCGGACAGCGCGGTGCTCGAAGACTGCACGCTCGGCGACAACGTCCACGTGATGGCCGGCGCCGACCTCCGGAAGGTCTCGCTCACCGACTCGGTGGTCTTTCCCGACGCACACCTCGAGGACGCCGACATCGCCGACTCCATCGTCGACGAACACGCCGACATTCGCGGCAAGGACCTGCAGTGCTCGCTGGTGGGGTCGTACTCGCGGATCTGCTGAGCCACCTTTTATCCACGCGCCGGGGTCGCGAAGCGACCCCGGCAGTGTAAAAGCTGGAGCATCGCCGGACTGCACCGCAGTCCGGCTAGCAGTCAGAGCGCGCGGCGCTCTGACGGCATCACCAGAACGGCTCCGCCGTTCTGGTTAGCAGCCAGAAATCCCCGATTTCTGGCGACAAAAGGATTCCCTCACCCGTTCGAGCCTTCGGCTCTCACGGGTTCGGTCACCCCGCTCGCTCCGGGAGACTCGCGTCGCTCGTCTCCCGTGCTCCCGTTCGCTTCGTCGCCGGCGCTCGCGCCGGCTTCCGGCGGGACCTTCGGTCCCGCCCAGCTCACGGGAACTTCACTCGCTCGCGGTACAGTGCCCCGACAGCCCCGCGCCAGACCGGACTAGTTTTTCGTCGGGCGGAATTTCGTCTACCGCGCGTCGGTCGGTCCGGTCGTCTGCTCTGGTACACCACTCCGGCCCCGTCCGAGTCCGCCGAACACGCCAGCGACCGTCAGGAGCGTCTCCCCGAGTATCGCCGGTCGGTTCGGTCGAACCCAGTTCGGGTAGTGCTCTCCGGTGCGTGTCTCCCCGAACCAGAGCGTGTGGTCGGGTCCCGCTAGTTCTGCCCCCTCCCGTTTCCGGGATTGCCGTTCCCCGGGTTGTCCTCCTGTCCCGGCGGACCGTCGCCGCCGGATCCACGCCCCGGGTTCTGCCACGCATCCACCGCCTGGACGGGGACGGTCGCCCGGACCGCCGAGTTCGTCGCTCCCCTGACGAACTCGGCGAGCGGTGTCTCCGGGGGGTTCTCCGCTATCTCGACCAGTCGGCCGTCGATGCCGATGCCGTACGTCCCGCTGTTGCCCTCGACGAACACGAACGACTGGTTGGCGCGGGTCTGCACCGATATCCGCTGTCCGATGCGGTCGCCGGCGAGTTCGCTCGGTATCTGGAGGTCGGGGTCGAGCAAGTCGCGAACCTGCCCGGGCGGGGTGTCGAAGAAGACGTACACCGCACCCCCGTCTGGCGCGCCGAGGTCGCTGTCGGGGACGCCGACGATGGTGTCCGGTTGCGGCCCGCCCGTGACATTCGCCACGCGGACGACGTAACCGGGCCGGAAGACGAGCGGCGAGTCCTCGGGACTGCCACCGCCGCCGCCACCGCCGCCAGGTCGGCCTCGCGCCCTGTCGGGGAGTGGCTGGACCGGTTCGTCGAAGTCGTCGGGTTCCTCGCGGACGCGGAAGATACCCCAGAGACCGCCCTCCAGTCGCCGGACCTGCTTGGTCTCCTGGTAGACGTAGTCGCCGACGGAGTTCGTCGTGTTGCCCGCGCCCCCGACGAGGTCGTACGCGGCCGCCTTCCCGACGCTCAACTGACTGTTGACCCCGGTGTCGGCGGAGACGGCGACACCCTGATACCGGGCCCACTGGTGGCCCGAGAGGTGGAACGCGATGGCTCGGCCTTTGTCCGCGGCCTGCCCGACCCGGAACGTCACCGGGTCGTCCAGGAGAGCGCGGAGGACGGGCGTCGCCGGGTCGCCGTGGACCTCGGAACTGTAGACGAGGTGGGGGTCGTCCGGTCCGTTCTCGAACCGACGGACGAACGGTTCGGCCCGGTAGTTGATGCCGAAGTACCCGTGGTCCTCGGAGTCACCGATCTGCGTACAGGGGCCGTCGTCGTCCTCCTCGCCGGGCGGGACGACGCAGTTCCGGTTCGGGCCGCCGTTGACGACGTACTGGCCGTCGGCGAACAGGAGGGCGTTCTCCCGGAAGTCCGGCAGCCGTCCCCCCCGGGGGTTCGTCACCATGCACTCGGGGTCGGTGGGTATCGGTTCGGCGGTGTCGTTCGTCAGTACGACCGACTCCTCCGGTTCGATGACGAGTTGTCCGAACGACCCGTGGTGTCGGTTGCTGCGCACGTCGGCGAAGTCCCAGAGGACGGTCGTTCCGAGGGGTTCGTCCGTGTACCAGCGGTAGGTGACGGTCTCTCCCCGGTCGGCCGTCTGGTCGTAGTTGAACCCGACCGTCGCGCCGTCAGAGCCGTTCACGTCGTAGGCGATGCGCTGGGGGTGCAGAGAGATGCGCTCGGACCGCTCCCACGGGCGCTCGATGCGCATCTCGGGGTCGGGGTGATTGTCGTTCAGGTTCTGCAGTTCGTTCGTCACCCGCACCTCGACGAGTTCGCCCTCGTTGGCGCGGATGGTCAGCGGGACGAGTTCTCGAACGCCGTTTCGGACCTGGTTCGCGTAGACGCTCGCGACGAACGCCACTCCGTGCGGGTCGCGGTCACCGTAGTCGTCGTAGCGAAGCTGCGTCGAGACCGCCGCCACATCGTAGACGCGGTCCGGTTCCCGGTCGTCGGGCGCCGGGTTCCCCGGACCGGGGTGAGCGGGCGGGACGTTACCGACGGCGCTGTTCTGCCGGGCGTCCCTGTCGGCCGGACGACTCGTGTCGTCCCCCGACCCGTACCGTAGCTTCGCCTCCTGGCCGAGGTCGGTCCAGTCGAGGTCCGAGTAGACGGCGGGGTGTCCCATCTCCCGGAGGTCGGTCTCGGAGATGGACCCGCCGGGGGACGACCCCGGGAGCGACCGGAGGTGGTCCACCCGTTCGCCCCAGACGCGGACGAGACCCCACATGCCACACCAGAGGTCGTCGACGATGCTCGACCCGTAGCGGTAGTCGCGCACCGGCAGGCCGTCGGGGTTGTCGAGCTTGTCGAACGGGAACTGTTCCGACTCCGGCGGAACGGTGTACGTGAACGCCTCCGAGGTACCGATGACCTCACTGACGGAGTCCTGCGGGTCGAACCCCTCGGGGTCGATTCGAAGCCCGTGGAGCCCGAAGTTGTGCTGCTCCTCGTAGGCTCCCTGGAACACGCGGAACCGAATCGTGTCGTCCTCGTAGGCCTCGAGGACGGGGGTCTCGGGGTCGCCGTGGACCGCCGAACTGTGGACGTACGCCGGGTCGGGGTCGTTTCGGGTGTAGTACGGCGCGTTCCGGTAGTTGATGGCCATCGTCCCGGCGTTCTGGTTGTGCTCTCGGTCCTGATTGATGAACCGTCCCTGTCGGTCCCTGAGCTGGGCGAAATCGTGGAGGTGGAGGCACTGCTCGCGGAAGCTCTCCCCGCTCGGTGGGTCGATGATGGCCTGCGCGCCGCTGTACACCGGGTCGCCGGAGTAGGGGTCGCGCCACTCCGACCCCTCCGGTTCGACGATGAGGCCGGCGAACTGGCCGTGCATCACCTCCCCCAGCCCGACGATGTGGTCGTGGAAGAAGATGGTTCCCTCCTCGTCGGCGAACCAGCGATACTGGTTCCGCCCGCCGTTCGCGGCGGTCTCCTGGGTGTAGTTGTAGCCGGTCGCCAGCGAGTCGGAGCCGAGCAGGTCGTAGCCGACGAAGTGCTGGTGCATCGAGACGTCGTGGTCGAGTTCGTTCACGAGCGTGAACTCGATGCAGTCGCCGACGTTCGCCCTGATGAACAGCGGTTCGGGATTCAGTTCGCCGTTCCTGACCGCCTCGGGGTCGGTCACCTGGTGGGTCTCGCCGTCGATCGTCGCCTCCTCCAGGATGTAGAACTGCCCGTCCGGGTCGTGTTCGCCGGCGTCGTTGTAGACGATGTCGGTCGACATCGCCCGGAGCGTGTATTTGATGGTCCGATTGGCGTCGACACAGGGGTCGCTGTAGGGTGCCCCCGGGACGATGTCGCCGAGTGCCGCCCGCTCGGTCGGCGTCGGCCCCCGGGCGTCCTCCTCGGACGCCTCCCGTGCGCTCTCGGCTCCGGCGGCGATGGTGGGTTCGTCGAGCGCCGGTTCGTCCGGGGGGAGTCGCCCCCGCTCGCCGGGGACGAACTCCGGGAAGCCGAGCGGCGAGTCCGCCGCCAGGAGGTCCCCCGTGTTCGGTAGTTCGGCCAACCAGGGTCGCCGCTTGTCGTGGACCCGCATGAACCCCCACATCCCCTCGCCGTAGTGCGGGAAGAGGTGGCAGTGAAAGAGCACGTCGCCGGCGTTGCCGTGAACGTAGCCCGCGCCCACCTCGAAGGCCTGCGCGAACGTCATGTTCGGGCGGGTGCTGCCGGGCCCGTGGCCCGCGACGAGGTAGGACTCGAACGTCTCGCCCAGGCCGATGGTCTGGGCGTCGATGGTGTCTGCGCCCGTCCGGGGGACCTGTTTCCAGCGGTGGTTGTGGAGGTGGTGGACGTGGTTCTCCTCGCCGGAGGCGCTCGTGAACACGAACTTCACCGGGTCGCCCACGTAGGTCTCGTAGACGTTGTCGCCGCCGCCGGGGTCGCCGTTCGTCCACGAGTTGTAGAACCCCTTCTCGAGGTCGCAGTCCGCGCAGTCGTCGTTGACGCGCTGGCCGGTCGGGTCCGCACGGTAGTTGATGGCGTGGACCGTCTGCGGAGTGTCCGTTCCGGGCCAGGTGAGGTCGGGGGTGAGACCTTCCGGCGTGTGGTAGTGGATAACGAACTCCCGGTAGTGTGAGTCTCCAACCTGCGGCCCGATGGGGCCGTGGATGTCGGCGCGGACGCCGCTCCGAAGCGGGTCGCCGGTCTCGGGGTCGGTCCAGCTCGTGCCCGGCGGCTCGACGACGAGCATGCCGAACAGGCCCCGAGAGAGGAGGTTCGCCTCCTGGGGTGGCGCGTCGGCGGTGGCGACCGCCTGATTCGCGCCGTCGTAGAAGAACTTGCCGCCCTCGCTGACGGCCTGCCACCGATAGGTGACGGTCTCGCCCGGCTGAGCGACCGTACTCGGGTTGAACCCGACGGCCATCCCGTCGCTCCGCTCGACGTCGTAGGGCAGCGACGTCTGATGGATCGACGCCGGACGGTCGAGGTGGTTCGTGAAGGTGATTTCGACGGTCTGCCCGCGGTTCGCACGGATCGTGAGCGGCTGGATGACCGAGGTGTCGACGCCCTCTCTCGGGTCCGTCCCGTCGATGAGCGAGAAGCCGTCGTCGGGCGTCACTCCCGATGCCTCCCGGACCGCGTCGAGGTTCTCCTCGAGGACGTACATCGCACCGTTGGGCTGGTGGAGGTCGAACGCGTTGTAGACGATGTCCACCTCGACGGCGTGGACGTCGAACGACCTGACGTCGGATTGGTTGCTCGCCGCCGCCGTCTCCATCCCCGCTCCCGGCGCGGCCTCCCCGAGACCCATCAACAGCGACCCCGTCGACAGCGCACCCGTCCCCTTGACGAACGTCCGGCGCCGGACGCCCCCTGCGTCGTTTCTCGTCTCCTCACCGTCGTCTCCTCCTCTTGACATACCTCGACTCACAGACTCCCCTGATTATATATCCCCATTAAATAACAAGTGAATTACATGAATTCGCGCGAGAAGTTGGTAAATCGTGGAGGATACCTACACGGATGTAATTCGGATGTGCTGCTGCGGGGACGATGCCCCGACTGCGCTTCGAGGCGCGTGGGTTGCGAGACTCGGGGTGACGACCCGAGGTACCGTCCGTCGGTCCCCTGCTTGACCCTCCCTCGTCGGCTATCGGGACTCGGGGCGCTCACCGAGCCACGCGTCCAGAACCCGCATCCGCCCCCGAGTGCTCTCCCACTCTACCTCGTAGTCCAGTTCGATGGGCCGGGCCATGTGCGGGCCGTCGGTGACCAGCGTCTCGAACTCGCCGCCTTCCCCGAGGATGTGGACGCCGTACTCCTCGTTCAGGGCCTCCAGTTCGTCCAGCGCCTCGGAGTCGAGGGTCCGGCCGACCCACGACTCGTCCAGTCCGTGGGCGGCCACCTGGATGATGGTTATCTCGAAACCGGCGTCGAGCATCGCCTCGCCGAGTTCTCGGGGGTCCTCCTGCCAGAGCGGGGCGAACAGGTCCGCGCCGAGGCGTTCGCACATCCCCTCGATGCGGGCGGTCTGGTACTCGCTCTCGACTGCGCCAGCGGTGACGCCGCCGATACCCCCCCACGTGACGGCGAGGCGTTCTAAGGCCTCCTCCAGCGGTTCGAGTTCCCGGTCTCCCTGCTCGCCCGAGTCGGGGACGTCGTCCGCGCCGAAGTCCTCGGGGTGGACCGAGAGCAGTTCGATGCCGATGGACTCGGCGGCCAGTTCCGCGAGGTCGGTCGCGGGCACGTGGTACATGTAGGAGTCGCCCGCCGGATGGACGGTGACGAGGCGTTCGACGGGGTGGCCGGCCTCCATCGCGCGGTAGAGCGCCCACGAGGAGTCCTTGCCCCCGGAGAAGAGGCTCACCCACGGGTAGCCGGCGTGGTCGTCGCTGTCGGTCATGGACGGGGTAGGCGGCAGGACGGCTTACGGGCTACGGAACGCCCCGTGGGACCACCACGTCAGGGTCCGGTCCGCGAGTCGAACTCCTCGTCCACGCTCAGGCCGTTCATGTAGGTGGCGAAGCGCACCCCGAGCAGGCTCACGAGGATGCCGAGGACGACGAACGCGGCGAGGCGCGGCCCCGAGGAGAGTTCGAACCCGTCGAACGAGAGGGGGCCGAGCGTCCCTGCCGGGAGGACGAGCGGGCCGATGACGCCCGCGTTCTCGAGGAAGAAGGCCGTGAACCCCCGGACGACGAGGCCGATGGCGAGGACGCCGAACGGGAGGTTCATCAGCGAGGCGGCGACGCTCTCGCCGTCGTCGCGCAACACCTCGTCGAGCAGGCGACCGGTTGCGGCCGCGAGCGCACCGAGCGCCAGCCACGGCACGCTCTCGTAGACGAAGCGCGTCGCCAGCAGGCCGACGCCGAGCGACTCGTCCATCCCGGAGATGGCGAGTGCGCCGACGAACGCGCCGACGAGCGCGAGACCGACCGCGACGACGTAGGTGACCAGCGACACCTGTCCGGAGTAGAAGGCGTCTCTGAGGCTCCGGGGGAGGCCCGTCAGCAGGTCGTCGATGCCGAGTCCCTTGTAGAGGAAGAACGTCCCGATGACGCCCGCGACGATGGCGACGGCGGTGGTGACGCTGTCGGCGACCGAGAGGAGGACGGGGAAGGCGAGCAGCGCGGCCCCGATAGGGACGAGGACCGTCCCGCGCAGTTCCTCGTCGCCGAGGAACTGCTTCAGCAGGTAGTACGTCGACTCGATGTCGCGGGCCTGCCGGACGATGACGCGGTCGACGGCGTCCACGCGGACCCGGCTCTCGACGATGGGGACGACCTGCTCGTCGTCGGCGCTGTCCACGACGACGACGGCCGCTTCCGGGCTGTACCGGGTGACGAGTTCGTCCACCTGCGCGGCCAGCGAGAGGTCCCCGCGGGCGCTGTCGGCGGTGCTGGAGACGACCGCGACGATGGCGTCGTCGCCGTCGGCCTCGATGTCGCGGGCGACCCGGAGGGTCTCCAGCAGGCAGTTGACGCCGCTGTCCTCGGGGTCCTCGATGCCGACTTCCGTGACGAGCGCACGCACGTGGCGCTCCCCGACCAGCGGCGTGTCCCGGTCGGTGGCGGCGACCCGCCCCTCGCGGTCGATGCACAGCACCAGCGTGCTCACGTCTGTCGAGATGCCCCGTCCCGCCAAAAAACCACACGTCGGTCCCGCCCCCCGGCCTCAGAGGCGAACGTCGACGTCGGCGTCCGAGTCCGCGAACCGGCTGGCGATGCCCGCACCGAAGGCGTAGGCGGTGGCCTGTGCGCCCCCGCGCAGGCGCTGACGGAGCCCCCGCGAGGGTTCGAACTCGGCGACGCTCACCTCGCGGTCGAGCAGTCCCTCGACGTGGTCGACGACGTCCTCGCGGGTCCCGAGGGCGTCCACGAGGCCGAGGTCGAGGGCGCGTTCGCCGATGTAGACCCGGGCCTCCGTCTCCCGAATCGCGCCGGGTGCGATGTCCCGACCCTGTGCCACCCGCTCGACGAAGTGCTGGTAGTAGTCGTCGATGAGTCCCTGCAGGTAGGCGCGTTCCTCCTCGTCGATGTCGCGCAGGGGCGTCCCGGCGTCCTTGAACCGCCCGGCGGCGAAGCGCTCGTAGGACAGGCCGAGTTCCTCGGCGAACTGCGTGGCGTTGACCCGTGACCCGATGACGCCGATAGAGCCGACGATGCTGGTGTCGCGCGCCCACAGTTCGTCACACCCGCTCGCGATCCAGTAGCCCCCGCTGGCGCAGGTGTCGGTGGCGTAGGCGACGGTCGGCCCCTCGAAAGCCATCGCGGCGTTCCTGATGTCGTCGCTCGGGACCACCTCCCCGCCCGGCGTGTTGAGTTTGACGAGGAGGGCGTCCACGTTGTCGTCGTCGTCCGCGTTCCGAATCTGCTCGACCACGTCGTCTGCGGGCGTCCCGCTGCCTCGACCCGGAATCGAGCCGAAGTCGCCCGTGCGCGTGATGGGCCCCTCGACTGCCACCTCCGCGACGTTGTACGTCGCGACGAGTCGTCCCGCGAGTCTGGCGCCGACCCGGAACCCGACGAACGCGGCGAGGAGCGTCAGCACCACGCCGAGGATGGTCGGCCCGTCGGTGTCGGGCACGTCGGGCAGTGTCACGAAGAGGAACCAGCCGACGAACGCGGCGAGCGCCGCCACCCCCAGCGCGACGAGCAGTTGCCCGAGGCGCCGTTCCCTGCTGTCTGGTGCGGTCATGGCCCGTCTGCGGGTGGCGTGGAGTTAAAACTACGCGGGAGGGGGTGCGTCGTCGGGCGAAAAACGGGCGGTCGCGGCCGCGATGCGGGCCTGTCGAGGTGCCTGTCGCGCCGTGGTCAGACTGCCGCCGCGGCCTCTTTGAGTTCCTCGTAGTCGGGTTCCGTCTCGGGGTCGTCTGCGGTCCACGCGTACGTGACCTGACCGTCCGAGTCAACTACGAAGACGGCGCGGTTGGCGACGCCGTAGAGGCCGAGTTCGGGCACGTCCAGCGAGAGGCCGTAGTCCTCGATGGCCTCGCGGCTCATGTCGCTGACGAGGTCGAACTCGAAGTCGTACTCGTCGCGGAAGGCGTTGAGCGAGAACGCGGAGTCGGCGCTGACACCGTAGATGGTCGCGCCGGCCTCCTCGAACCCGTCGATGTCCTCCTGCAGGGCGTTCATCTCGTTGGTGCACGGCGGCGTGAACGCCCCGGGGAAGAACGCGAGGACGACGGGTGCCTCGTCGAGATGCTCCGAGAGCGTGAAGTCCTCGACGTCACCGTTCGCGACCTTCGCCTCGATGTCGGGCGCGCTGTCGCCTTCGGATACCATACCCGAGAGGAGGGGCGTCACACGGAAAAGTCCGGGTCCCCCACTTGAGTGTGGGCCTACCGGCGAAGGAATTGACGGGGCAGTTCGGCCCGTCCGCCCGTCCAGTCAGTCGTCCTGCGCGGCGGCCCGCCCCGGCGCGTCACCGGCGGTGATGGTGTCCTCGACCTGCGAGTAGACCAGCAGGAGGGCGAGGAAGGCGAGACCGGCACCGAACGTGAACGGCGCGGCGAAGCCGAACCGGACGAGGTATCCGGACGCCAGCGGCCCGATGGCGACGCCGAGGCCAAACGCCGTCGTCAGCACCGAGAGGGTGGTCCCCGACTGGCCCTTCCCCGCGAGGTCCCCCGCGAGCGCCAGCGACGGGGCGAAGACGAGCGCGACGGCGATGCCCTGCAGGAGACGGAAGAGGAGCATCAGGCCGGGCGCGACGCTCCCTGCGAGGACGGCCGGAGCGCTCCCCTCCACGGCCGCCGCGATGCCGGGGACGTACCCCTGCAGGAGGACGGAGGGGACGAGGAGGACGAACCCCGCGACGATGAACGGGCGGCGGCCGTACTCGTCGCTGGCCCGCCCGATGGGCACCTGGAAGAGGACGTTCGCGATGACGACGGCGGCGAACTGCACCGAGAAGAGGAACTCCTCCTCGCCGAGTTGCGTCTTGATGGTCTCCTGTAGGGTGGCGAACAGGGCGATGGTGATGGCCATGAAGAGGGTGCAGACGCCGAGGACGAACACGGGGTCGAGCAGTTTCGAGCCGTCACGGTCGAACACGCGAAAGGAGAGGTCGTCGCCCGCCTCCGCCCCGTCGCGCTCCGGGTCCTCGATGAGCAGACTGACGAGCGCGAAACTGACGACGGCTCCGAGGACGGCCACCGAGAAGGCGGCGTTGAACCCCGTGAGTTCGCCGAACGGCGTCGTGTACGGCCCGGCCTGCACGACGAGGCCGGCCACGATGGGACCGAACCCGAACCCGATGAGCCGGAACGTGTTGAACACGCCGAAGTTCCCCCCGCGTTCGGTGTCGCTGGCGGCGAACTCGTTGACCAGCGCGATGGTCGCGGGGATGGTGAACGCCGCGCCGAGTCCCTGCAGGGCGCGGATGAGCAAGACGAGTTCGTAGCGATGGACGAACGGGTAGGCCGCGCTGGCGACGCCGAACAGCGCGAGGCCGAAGAGGACGAACACCCGACGCTTGCCCAGTCGGTCGGAGAACCGTCCGGTAAACGGCTGACCGAAGCTGTTCAGGAAGCCGAACAGCGAGAGGACGAGACCGACGAGGAAGGGGACGGTGAGTTCCAGCCCGAGGACGCTCGACCCCACGATGCCGTCGAGGACGATCTGACCGCTCTCGATGTACAGCGGGAGGACGATGATGAGAAACGAGTTGCCGAGGGCATCGGCCATGCGGGCCAGCCCAAGCGTGAGTACACGGTTGTCCGTGCCCAGGACCATTGGTCTCCGTACGGCCGAACGCGCCATACCACTTCGCATCACCCTCGAAATCGCGACTTTCGGGCCTCGCCTCCGGACCGCCAGTCGGCAGACAAGACCAAGCCCTCGGCGCGCGTCTGGTACGGCATGACCCGAACAATCAAACTCAGCCGTGTCGAGTCGGTGCTCTCTGCCCTCGAGTACCCCATCTCCCGTACGGAGGCCGCGAACGGCTGCGACGACGTGACCGTCCTCCTCGCCGACGGGGAGATGAATCTCGGGGCGACCATCGAGGAACTGGGCAGCGACCGCTTCGAGACCGAGGAGGACCTCGAGATGGAGGTGTTCTCGCAGTTGCCCGTCGGCGCGGTGGGCGAACCCGGACAGTCCGAAGGCGACGCGTGAACGGCCGGCGAACACGGCGCTTATAGGCGTCGGGCCGATTGGGCCTGCTATGGAATTCTGCGACGAGTGCGGTTCGATGATGAAGACCAACGACGAGGGGATGTGGGTCTGTGCCAGCTGCGGCTACGAGAAACCCCGCGACTCCGCGAACGAAGCCCAGATGACGACCACACAGGGACAGGAACACAGCGAGGTCATCGACGTGAGCGACGCCGAGGACAAGGGCCTGCCCACCACGACGGTCCACTGCCCCGAGTGCGGCAACGACCGCGCGTACTGGTACATGCAGCAGATTCGCTCGGCAGACGAGTCCGAGACGCGCTTTTTCGTCTGTACCGAGTGCGAGCACAAGTGGCGCGAGGACGACCACTAGCTCCCGTCGAGACCGTCCGAACGTTCAAGACCGAGAGCGGGGCCACCCCCCGCATGGTCTGACGCTCGCCGCGAGGAGCCTCCGCGGGGACCTGCACCCCCCGACGCCGCGCCCGGTACCGCCGTGGTCGCGTGACGCCCCTCCTCGCGTCTGTCCCCTCGCGTCGCCTGCCCGCCCCCGCGGTATCCGAGACTCCCTCCGGTATCCGACGCCCTCCGCCACCCGGCGGTTCGCCGGTCGCCCGACGACACCACCACTGAAGAGCGGCGCGCCCGTACCACGGTCAATGGCCGTCCCACCGTCCTCACTGCCCGACGTCCCCGAGCGACTGCTCGACGACGGCGGGTGGACGCTCGTCGAAGAGCGCGAGGAGACGCTGTTCCGCCTGCCGACCGCACGGGTCCGCGGCTACACCACCCTCTACGAGGACGGCGACCTGCGAGAGGGTATCGAGCGCGTCGCGGACGTCGACCGCCAGTGGCGCTTCTTCTTCGCCACCCGTCTCTCGTTCATCCCCCCGCTCGCACCGGGCGTCGGCCCGGCGATGCTCACGCCGACGGTCCAGTCAGAGGCGCGACGCCGGTTCGCCGACGACCTCCGGGAGCGTGGCTTCGAGGCCGTCTCGCGCGGTCGGACCGAGCGCATCCGCGTCCGCTCGGGCGGGCGGGCGTACCTCCAGTCCTTCGAGGCACGCCTCCCGGTCGGCGTTGCCGGCGTCGAGACGGTGGACGTAGAGGGGTGGCTCGGCGTCTGGACGACGACCGGCGAGTTCCGACTGGCGGGCGGGGCCTACCCCACCGACCTGCCGGGACTCGG
The DNA here is from genome assembly GCF_024227715.1 of Halomarina litorea. Taxonomy (NCBI): domain Archaea; kingdom Methanobacteriati; phylum Methanobacteriota; class Halobacteria; order Halobacteriales; family Natronomonadaceae; genus Halomarina; species Halomarina litorea. Next base: position 933,184 of record NZ_CP100448.1, read on the forward strand.
CGACGCACTCGGCGTCCCCGACCTGCCGGACGCGAGCGAGTGTCGAGAGGAACTGTGGCGGCTGATACGGGCCGTCGAGTGACTCCGACCGGCCCGCTCAACTGAAAAAGCGCATCGGCGCGGCGATTGCGGCCCTGAGCGCGCCGCTCGTGACGACTTCGACCGGCGCGAGGTCGGCGAACTGCGGGCGGGCGTCGGCACCGAGACGGGCGACTGGCGTCCCGTCGACCTGTATCACGACGGTCACGTCGAGGTCACGGAGCACGCGGTCGAGTTCCGCGAGGCGCGCCCCCTCGGTCCGCACGAGGGCGACGCCGACCCGGACGGAGGGGAGGTCGACCAGCACCGTGTCCGTGTACGACTCGATGTTGATGGGCTGGCTGTCGATGGTGAGCGTCAGATCGGCCTCGACGTCGACGGGTTCGCGCTCGCGGTTCAATCCGACTTCTCCCGCGTGCTGATGGTGACGGTGCCGTCCACGCGCCAGTGTGCGTGGTCGGCCCCCTCACCGGCACGGCTCGGGACGAACACGTTCATGTCGTCGAACTCGTACTCGATGACGGCGTTCCGACCGGTCAGTCGGTCGTACAGCGCGATGCCGAGGTCCGGCCACGTCGTCGTCTCGTCGGTCCGCTCCGCTTTGGACTCTGTGTCGCTCATGATACGCTATTGAACACGCCTGACTGACACATAAGGCTACTCGCTGGCAAGGGGTTTGCCGGATATCCCGCTACGCTCGGGCGAAGACGAGGTACCCCGTGTGTCCGACGCCCGCCGTCGACGGGCGCGACCCGCGCTCGTCGAAGTCCATCTCGCGCTGGATGGTCTCGAACGTCGTCACCTCCTGCAGGCCGGCCTCGGTGGCGGCCCGAACCACGTCGCGTGCACCCTCGACGAACGGGACGTACGCGGCGAGGTACCCGCCCGGGACCAGCAGGTCCGGCGCGCGGTCGACGATGCTCGGGGCGTCCTCCGTGTCGAGGGTCAGGACGTCGAAGGACTCCTCGACGAGCGCGTCGAGGTCCTCGGTGAGGTCGCCCGTCCTGACCTCGACGCGGTCGGCGACGCCGGCCAGTTCCATGTTCTCGCGGGCGACGTCGGCGAACTCGGCTTTGCGCTCGTAGGTGACGACCTCCGCGCCGGCACGCCCGAGGTACGCCGACAGGATGCCCGTCCCGGTGCCCGCGTCGAGGACCCGGTCGCCGCCGGTCGCTCCCGTGTGGCCCATCACGAGACCGATGTCGCGGGGCATCATCGGCGCGCCCGTCCGGTCGAGGTGGTTGAACAGGTCCGGGCCGCGCAGGGCGCGGACGTCGAACGACTCGCCGAGGTGCGTCTCGACGGTGTCGCCCGGTTCGACGTTCTCTGGGACCTCCAGCACGCCGAGGTCCGTCTCCAGCGTCGCGCCGGGCGCGAGGAGGTACTCCCGGTTGCCTCGGACGAGAAGTATCACTCGAGGCGCGAGACGGCGGCCGCGAGGTCGCCGCCCTCCGCCTCGAGGGCTTCGCGCGCCTGCTCCTTCGTCGACCCCGTCCGCTGGGCGACGATCTCCACGTCCGCCTCGGGGATGTCGCCGTCACTGCCGGCGTCGGCCTCGGCGTCCGCCCCTCCGCTCTCGACCGCCGGGGCGTCGCTGCCGCCCGCACCGCGTGGCCGGGACTCCGGTTCCCCGACGATCTGGTAGGTCGCCTGTCCCTGTGCGTCCATCCGCTGGACGTCCGCACCCGTGAAGACGAGTTCCTCGTCGGGGGTCCGGATGATTACCTCCTCGGCATCGAGCTCCGTGATGTCGATACCCATCTGCTCCATCATCTGCTTCATCTTGCGCGGGTCGAGCCCGCCGCCTCCTCCGAACATAGGTGGACGGTGGTAATGCCTGCTAAAAAAGCCAGCGCACTTGGTGCAGGATTCGTCTCCAGATTCTCGGAGGTCGCGTCCCGCCCCGGGCTACGCGGGTGCTCCCTCGCGTACCTTCACGGCGACGCCCGTCTCGAAGTCGCGCATCCCCGCCGCGGGAAGTTCGGCGCGGCCGACGCCCAGCAGGTCGCCGTCGTAGGTCACGAGCACCTCGTCGCCGGGCCGGACGTCGCCGTCGACCTCGCGGACGAACTTCGCGAAGGCGTTCTTCCCGTCGCGGACGAACGGGCCGCTCTCGTCGCCCACCTCGACGCGGGGGCGGCCGAGGTCCGCGAGGAGCCGCCTTCCGCCGGCGATTCCGAGCGTGAACCTGCCCTCGACGGTGTAGGAGACCACCCTGGTGCCGTCGTCGGTCCGGACCTGCTGTGGACGGCCCGTCGAGGAGCGCAACACGTCGAGGGACTCGTCGTCGGGGAAGAGCGCGGCGCCCGCGCCGGCCCCGAACTGGTAGTCCGCGACGGTCCGCAGGCGCGCCCGCTCGTCGTCGTTCATGTGCCCGCCTGCCGCCGGGCGGGTAAAGACACGTCGAAGCGCGGTCGGCGAGACTACAGCAGGTAGCGCTCCGTGTCCTCGCTCAGGTCGATGAAGGAGTCGGCGGCGTCGATGAGTTCGCTCGCGGTGGACTGTCGGAAGCCCATCACCTCGATGCGCGTCCCCTCGTGGCGGACGTGCGAGCAGAGGCGGGCGAAGTCCCCGTCGCCCGTACAGAGGACGATGGCGTCGACGTGCCGGGCGAGGGTGACGGCGTCGAGACTGATACCGACGTCCCAGTCGGCCTTCTTCGTCCCGTCGCCGAAGGTCTTCAGGTCCTTGATCTTCGCCTCGAAGCCGATGTCGCGCAGGGCCTCGAAGAAGGACTCCTCTTCGGGAGCCTGCGCGCGGACGACGAAGGCGATGGCGCGCACGAGCCTGCGGTTCTGGACCGCGGAGTCGAGCAGCGACGCGTAGTCCACGTTCCGCGAGTAGAGGCTGTGAGAGGTGTGATAGAGGTTCCGCGCGTCGGCGAGGACCGCGACGCGCTGGTCGGGGTGCAGCGGTGGCATACGCCCTCTCTGGTGGCCCGGCGGATAGCGCTTCGGCTTCGAGGCGCCGGGGCGCACCGGCGCGCCGGGAACCGACGTGAAGCTTTTAGCTCGTCACTTGCTACCATCAGTCATGAACGAGGTGAGACTCTACCGGTCGGCTCTGATGTGTCCGCTGTGTCACTGTGAACACGATGTCGAGGGCTCGCTCCGTGCGCACCTCGCCGGGGACCACTCGACGACCGACCTCGTGGACTTCGTCGTCGCCGCCGTCGACGCCGAGGAAGCGGGACCGCTCGCGGGTGTCGGACACTAAAGTCGGACCGCTGGCAGGTATTGGTGCGGGTCACAACCCCTAAGTTCACGCGGTACCGTCGTTCGGCCATGCACCCCATCGCCACGGTCGGGGGCGGCGCGACTTCTGCTAAACGCGCGTAGCGTCTGGTCCACGGCGGGGTGGCGTCCCGTCTCGGGCCTGTTCTCGGTACACGGACAGCGATGCGACCAGCGTCCACGCGATACGACCCACGACCCACGACACACCACACGATGACGTACGAACCCTACACCGGCGTGTTCCCGGCACTCACCACGCCCTTCGACGACGACGACGGTATCGACCACGAGACACTCGCGGCCAACGCCCGACGCCTGCAGGAGGCGGGCGTCGACGGCGTCGTGCCCGTCGGCACCACCGGCGAGAGCGCGACGATGACCCACGACGAACACATCGAGGTCATCGAGACGGTGGCCGACGCGGTGGACGTCCCCGTCGTCGCCGGGTCCGGGTCGAACTCGACGCGCGAGGCACTCGAACTCTCCCGGCGGGCGGCCGACGCGGGCGCGGACGGCCTCCTGCTCATCTCGCCGTACTACAACATCCCCGAACCCGCGGGCATGGAGGAGCACTTCCGGACCGTCGCAGACGAAGTCGACCTCCCGCAGGTCATCTACAACGTCCCCGGGCGGACGGGACGGAACATCGCCGTCGAGACGGCGGCGTCCCTCGCCTCCCACCCGAACATCGTGGGCTACAAGGCCGCCAGCGGCGACCTGAACCGCGTCACGCAGGTCGTCGAACACACGCGCGACGAGGCGTTCTCGGTGCTCTCGGGCGACGACGCCCTCACGCTCCCCGTCATCGCCCTCGGCGGGGCGGGCTGTATCAGCGTCACCGCCAACGTCGAACCCGAGCGAGTCTGTGCGATGGTCGGCGCGGCACTGGAAGACGACTACGGCCGCGCCCGCGACCTCCACCACGAACTGGGGCCGCTCAACCGCGCGCTGTTCGCCGAGACCAACCCCATCCCCATCAAGACGGCCCTCGGCATCCGCGGGCACATGTCCGACCGGATGCGTCCGCCGCTCTCGCCGCTCTCGGAGGCCAACCGGGAGGAGTTAGCGTCGATTCTTGCGGCCCTCGACAGCGCTACCACCCCCGAGGTCGAACCGCGACCATGAGGGTTGCTGTCACGGGCGCGACCGGCCGGATGGGCCAGGCGGTCATCGGCGCCGCCCGGGAACGCGGTACCGAAACGCTCCCCGTCTCGCGGGCGAGCGAACGAATCGAGGGGTTCGACGCCTCCCCCGCCTCGAACCTCGCGGCTGTCCTGACTAGCGAGTCGCCGGACGCGCTGGTGGACTTCACCGCGCCGGGGGCGAGCGTCGAGTACGCCGCCGCCTGCGCCGAGGCGGGCGTGCCACTGGTGACGGGCACCACCGGCTTCTCCGAGGAACAGGTCG